>CAZSVT010000021.1:0-21185 GCA_964610365.1 uncultured Isosphaeraceae bacterium | reverse complement strand
CGACCACCTTCTCGCCGCGGCTGGCGGCGATGTTGAGGCCGTCGTTGCGAAGCCCAGATCCTGAAAAGACTTCCAGACACAAACACGGGGTGGACAGTCTGTCGTTTGACCGTCACGGAAGGGCGCTGACCGTCGGTCCGGAGCGCGGAGGCCGCCTGGCGCAGCACCAGGAGGGCTCCAGGCGCTGATCCGAGCGACGCCGGACGACAGCCGACAGACCGGATGTCCACAGGTCCCGTCCACCCTGGCACGAACTTCGATCAGCCTTCGCCCACACCCAGCCGGCGATCCAGTGATCGCTCCAGGCGGGCCACGTCGCTCGAGAGGGTCGGGTCTCGCTCCCGCCGATGGTCCACGCTGCGAACGGCGTGGAGCACCGTGCTGTGGTCCCGGCCTCCAAGGTGGCCCCCGATCTCCTCCAGGCTGTGCCGCGTGTGGCGGCGGGCCAGCCACATGGCCACCTGCCGTGGAAGGGCCACGGACTTGTGGCGCCGCTTGCCCAGGAGATCCGTGAGGCGGAGGTTGTAGTAGCGCACCACGGCCTCGACGATGGTCTGGATGGTGGGGCTGCGCTCGTCGTCGCCGCGGCCATCCTCCGTCAGCGCCTGCTTCGCCAGTTCCAGGTCGATGGGGCGTCCCGTGGCCAGGGCCAGGGCCCGGAGCCGGGCGAGGGCCCCCTCGAGCTCGCGGATGTTGGAGGCGATGCGGGCCGCGACATACGCGGGAACATCCTCCGGCAGCGTGAGTTGATGGAGCTGCGCCTTGGATTTGACGATGGCCACGCGCGTCTCGAAGCCCGGGCGATCGACCCGGGCGACCAGGCCGGAGTTGAAGCGGCTCACCAGGCGCTCCGTGAGCGCCGGGATTTCGCTGGGGAGCGAATCGGCGCTCAGGATGATCTGCCGGCCCGCCTGATGCAGGGCGTTGAAGGTGTGGAAGAACTCCTCCTGCGTCTGCTCGTGGCGCGAGAGCAGGTGCACATCGTCGATCACCAGGAGGTCCACCATCCGGAAGCGGTTGCGGAACTCCGGCATGCGGCCCGCCTTCACGCAGTCGTGGAAGGCGTCGATGAAGGTGCAGCAGTTGATGTAGGTGACGCGCGCCGACGGCTGCCGCGAGAGGACCGCCTGGCAGATCGCCTGGAGCAGGTGCGTCTTGCCGAGACCGACGCCGCCGTGGATGAAGAACGGGTTGTAGGCGCGGCCCGGTCGATCCGCCACCGCCAGCGCCGCCGCGTGCGCCAGGCGGTTCTCCGGCCCCATCACGAACTGGTCGAAGCTGAAGTCCGGGCTCAGCACCATCTGCTCGTCGAGCGAGACGGGCGCCTCCGCGCCATCGACGCCGGCGTCCGCGCGCCCGCCCTCCGGCGACGCGGCGGCGTCCGGTGAGCCGATGAAGCGCACGGCCAGCAGTCGGCCGGAGATGGTCTGCGCCGCCTCGGAGAAGGCGTCGGTGGCCGCGCGCTGGAGGTATCGCAGGCGCACCGGCTCCTGCACCAGCAGCCGCAGCACGCCGCCATCGATTCCGATCACGTCGATGTCGTCGAACCAGTGTCGGCAGAGGCCGGCGTGATGCTTCCTCAGGTACGCCAGGATCCCATCACGCAGCTCACGGTCCGCTCGCGACATCCGCGCCCTTCCGCGGGGAACATCCGGATCGCACGGGCACGGTGACGACCAGGACTCCACCCACCATCGAATGAACGCGCGCACCGCGGTACGCGCGGAGTTCCGATTTCCGACCCGTGGACTTGAAGCTCTCGCGAAGGTGCCCACCAGCGCGGGAGCGTGGATTCGACGGGCGGCAATGTAGAGCGCGATCGTCGGGTCGTCAACCCGATTCCACCACGCGCTCGTCGTTCGTCGTCGGCGCGTCGCGCGCCTCGGGCGCCTCGCCACCGTCGGCGCCGGCGACGGGCCCGCTCTCGGCGATCTGCCGCTCCAGTCGCGCCCGGTTCGCCCGGTGATCCATGAGCAGGTGCACGCGATCGGCGTCGTCGCCGCAGACCTCGCGCAGTCGTTCGCGCGCGAACGAGAGGTTGGTGCGCCGCGAGACGTGCACCACCACCACGTCGCGCGCCGTCCAGGTGCGCAGCAGGACGCGGAGGTCCTCCACGTGCAGATGCTTGCCGACGCGAGCCCGATCGCGGTGATCCGCCTCGAAGAAGGTGCACTCGGTGACCACGATGCCGGCCCGGGCGAACTCGTCGCGGAAGAGGAAGGGGCCGAGTTCCGTGTCGCCGGTGTAGGCCACCAGCGGGATCTCCACGGTGTGCGTGATGGCCGTGCCGGAGAGACGCAGGTCGCGCAGCCGATCCTGCGGCAGGTCGTGGAACTCGGGCTTGAGCTTGCTGCGCGTCTCGATCGCCACGAAGCCCAGGCTGGGTCCGGTGTGGCTCACCTCCACCGCGCGCAGGAGGAGGTTCGGCCGGATGGCCATGGAGGCGTCCGGCGCGAGCGAGGTGATCTGGTGCGGCGTGCGCTGCCGTTCCAGGTCGATCCAACCGGTCATCATCTGGCGCAGCGGGGCCTCGAGTTCCGGGTGGCAGACGACATGTCCGGTGCCCAGCTTCTGGAAGGCGCGCTGGCTGAAGTAGTACGGCAGCCCCGCGGAGTGATCCATGTGCGCGTGGCTCAGCGCCACGATCGAGGCGGTCAGCACCGGCCGTGGACAGAGACCGACATCGAACGCCAGGTCCAGCTCGGGACAGTGGATGGCCGTCTGCTCCCCGGCGATGCTCACGCCCTGGATCCGGTACGGCGGCGAGAAGATGAAGCCGAGCTGCCCCTCGCGGGGCGGAGGCTTGGGAATCACGGGGAAGCTCCTGGCGCAGCACTTTCGTGCAGCGAGGCGAAGGAAGGTCCGGGCAGTCTACGGCGGCCGGGGTCTTCCGCGGACCCCGGCGCGGGGCGACGGCGTCCCGGGCGCGGATCGTGCGCGTTCCCGGGCCAGACCGACCCTCGGCATCGCCTTCTGACAGAATGCCCCTTGATGCACGGGGGCGAGGAACGCACCCTGTGATGGCCTTCGGCGAGGAGAGCGTCCCTGATCGATCCGAATCCACCGAGCGAAGTTCGAACGGTCATGGAGAATGCCGCTCCGATGACCCTGGAGCCAATCCGAAGCCGCTTCGCCGGTGATCCGGAGATGCGCGAGATCGTGGCGTTCTTCGTCGCGGAGGTTCCCCGCCGACTGGAGGAGCTCCGCGCGGCCTGGGCGTCGGGCGATCGGGCGCGCGTGCGCACCATCGCCCACCAGATCAAGGGCGCCGCCGGCGGCTACGGGTTCCCCGAGATCGGCGAGAGCGCCGCGATGCTCGAGTCGGCGGTGGCCCGCGCCGAGCCGTCCGGCGGCGCGCCGGCCTCGGCGTTCGCCGCGTTCGAGTCATTCGTCTTGATGCTCTCGCGCGTGACGGAGGCGGACTGAGGCATGGGCAGCAACGTCTTCGAGCCCGCGATCCCCAGACTCCTGGTCATCGACGACTCGGAGCTGATCCACCGCCTGCTGCGGGTGCGCCTCCAGCACGAACGGATCGAGATCCTCAGCGCGCAGTCGGCCTCCGACGGCCTTCGCATGGCCAGGGAGCTGAAGCCGGAAGTGGTGCTCCTGGACATCGAGATGGACGAGATGGACGGCTTCGAGGTGCTCTCGCGCCTGAAGAGCGATCCGGAGACGCAGCAGATCGCCGTCATCTTCATCAGCGCCACCGGCGACACGATGGATCGCGTCCGAGGCCTCGACCTCGGCGCCGTCGACTTCATCTCCAAGCCCTTCGAGGTGGTGGAGCTCAAGGCGAGGGTCCGCAGCGCCCTGCGCATGCAGCACCTCTTCCGGATGCTGGAGCAGAAGGCGCAGATCGACGGACTCAGCGGACTCTGGAACCGCCGCTACTTCGAGCAGCGCCTCCACCAGGAGGTCTCCGAGGCGGTGCGGCACAAGCAGCCGGTGTCGCTCCTCATGTGCGACCTCGATCGCTTCAAGCGCATCAACGACCAGTACGGCCATCCCTTCGGTGACACCGTGATCGAGCGCATGGCGCAGATCCTCTCGTCGGGACGCACGAGCGACATCGCCTGCCGCTACGGAGGCGAGGAGTTCGGCGTGATCCTTCCCAACACCGGGCTGGACGAGGCCGCCGAGGTGGCGGAGCGCCATCGCGCCGCCATCGAGGGGCAGGCGTGGCCCGTGAGCTCCGAGCTGGTGGTGACCGCCAGCTTCGGCGCCTGCGACCTGGATTCCGTCCAGGGACCGGCGACGCCGGAGGCGCTCGTGGCCTGCGCGGACGCCGCGCTCTACCGGGCCAAGGAACGGGGCCGCAACTGCGTGCACCTCTTCGGCCGGGAGACCGCGTCGTCGCGCCGGGGCGGCGGCGACTGAGCGGCGACTGAGCGGATCGGCGGCGCCCGCTCCGCGGCGGCACCTCCCGGATCCGCGAGGCGCGACTCTACGATGGGCCCATGCCCGCCCTCCGGGACGAGGGAATCTGCCTGCGCCACTGGGACTGGTCGGAGACGAGCCAGACGGTGAGCCTCTTCGGGCGATCGCTCGGCGTGCTGCGGGGCCTGGCCAAGGGAGCGCGCCGCGAGCGGAGCCGCTTCGGCGGCGGCATCGACCTCCTCACGCGCGGCGAGTTCGGCGTGATCGTGAAGCCGTCCACCGAGCTGGCCACCTTCACCGAGTGGGACCTGCTGGAGACCTATCCCGGGCTGCGCGACGCCCTGCCATGCAACCGCGTGGCCTTCTACGCCGCCGACCTGGTGCAGCGCCTGCTGGCGCCGGCCGACCCGCATCCCGGCCTCTACGACGCCATGCTCGACCTGCTGCGGGCGCTCGACGCCGCCGCGCGCTGCGGGTCGCAGGAGGATCCCGCACGATCCGACCAGACGGCGCGGGCGGCGCAGGCGCTCCTGCGGTTCCAGTGGCGGCTGCTCGCGGAGACGGGCGTGCAGCCGTCGCTGGAATGTGCATCCGGCGCCGCGACGCTCTGGTTCGATCCGCGGCAGGGCGGCTTCACCGCCGAGATGCCCGCCCGGGGATGGCGGGTGCGGCGGGCCACGCTGGAGGTCCTGCGCCGCGTGGAATCCGACGGCGCCGGCGCCGCCGACGCGCCGGTCGAATCGCTTGACCGGGCCAACCGCCTGCTGGCGGCGTACCTGCGCGAGATCATGCAGACGGAGCCGGCGACGCTGACGGATCTCTTCGGAAAGCTGCCGTCGGGCTCAATCACGCAAGGTCCTCGCCCGATCTGACTCGGCGAGGAGGCCCGGCCCGATGCTCGATGATCGTCTCGAAGGAGTGCTCTCGGAGTCGCGCCTGCCCACGCTGCCGGCGGTGGCGCGCCGGATCCTGACGCTGGCCGAGCGCGGCGACACCACCGTGTCGCAGATCGCCGAGGCCGTGGAGCTGGACCAGGCCCTGGTGGTGCGGCTCCTGCGCACCGTCAACAGCAGCTACTACGCGCTGCCGCGCCCCTGCGCCAGCATTCCCCAGGCGGCGACGCTGCTCGGACTTCGCGCGGTGCGCGCCATCGTGCTGGGCTTCAGCCTGGCCAGGACGATCGACGGCGGCGACGACCGGGAGATCGACTTCCCGTGGCGCCGATACTGGCGCCGATCGGTGCGCAACGCGGTGGCCGCCCGGCTGCTCGCCCGATTCGGCCAGGGCGTGGACCCCGACGAGGCGCAGCTGGTGGGACTGCTCAGCGAGATCGGCATGGTGTCGATGTACCGCGCCTTCGGCGACCGCTACCTCCAGGTGAAGGACGAGGCGCGCGGCGATCACACGAGGCTCTCCCTGGACGAGCGCCGCAACTTCGACGTGGATCACTCCGAGGTGGGCTCCATCATGGCCCAGCGCTGGGGACTTCCCCCGGAGGTCTCCCAGGCGATCGCCGCCCACGAGCGCGAACCGTCCGAATCGATGTCACCGCTGGAGCGGGTCTCCGCCATGGCCGGACTGGCCGAACGGGCCACCGCCGGACCGGAAGTCCGATCGCGCGCCGCCGCCGAGGCCGCCTTCCACCGGACGGGCGAGCGACTGCTCACGATGCGCAGCGCCGACGCCGCGCGGCTGCTCGAATCGATCTCGCGCCGGGCGGTGGAACTGGCGTCGATGCTGGAGATCGACATCGGCGGCGCCGGAGACGGCGAGCAACTGATCGATCGGGCGCGGGCACTCCAGGATCCGCAGGCGCGCGAGGCCGAGGCCGCCACCGAGGCGGCGGGCGAGCGACAGGCGTTCGATCGCCGGCTGACGGAACTCTTCGCCGCGGAGGCTCGCGGCACCGCGGTGATGGTGGTGGAGCCCGACGGTCTTGCCGGCACCCGTCGCTCCGACGCCGAGTCCCTGGCGATGGCCCGGCTCGAGGTGCGGCTCGCCGAATCGGCGGGCGCCGGCGCCACGGTCCATCGACTCACGCCCACGCTCTTCGCCGTGGTCACGGCGGTGCCGTCGGGACCCGGCGGCGCGCGGGAGGCCATGAAGATCGCCGAACGCCTGCGCCAGGATGCGGGATCGGGCGGCGCCGCGGCGCGCGGTCGTCCCGGCGCCACGGCCACCATCGGCGTGGCCGTGCACGGCGCCAATCGATTCGAATCCCCGGACGCGATGCTCCGCGCCGCGATGCTCGCCCTGGGCGCCGCCCAGCGCGGCGGCCGCAACCGCGTGGGCCTGTTCAGGCCGGCGCACGATCCGATGACGACGGCGTCGCGCCTCCGCTGACCCCCTCGTCGCCGTCCGCCTCCGGCTCGAGCCTCGAGGCGAGGATCGGCGCGGGCGGGAAGTCGTCGAGGCACGAGCGCAGGTCGCCGAGCGACAGGCGCTCCACCTCCTCCATCTCCTCCTCCAGGGAACGGTGCAGTCCGCGCATCGTCCAGAGGGCGCCGATGCGCTGCATGCGTCCCGCCGGCCGCTCGCCCGCCAGGGCGATGGCGGTGGCGATCTTGCGCTTGGCGCGGAGGAGATCGTCCTCCACCAGCGAGGCGCCGAGCGCGTCCACCTGGCCGCGCACCAGGCGTTCCACTTCGTCCGCCGCCTCCGGCGGACAGGCGGCGCTCATCACGAAGAGGCCCACGCCGTCGCGCGGGTCGTAGCTGGCGTCGGCCTCCTCGGCGATGCCCGTCTCCACGAGGGCCCAGTGGAAGCGCGAGCCGTCGCCCTCGCCCAGGATCTGCATGAGGAGCGCGGCGGCGTAGCGGCGCGGATCCTCGAAGGCCGGCGCCGGCGCCGCGAAGAGGAGGTACGCGCGATGGGCGCTGGGGTGGCGGTCGCGGAACCGGACGGGCTGCGGCCGGAACGGCGGATGCGCGCGGCGGGCGCCGGTGCGCGGCCACGATCCGCAGCGCCGCTCCACCTGGCGCACGAGGGCGTCGAAGTCCACGCGCCCGGCCGCGGCCACCACGGTGTTGTCGGCGGAGTAGCGGCGATCGAAGTAGTCGCGCATCGCGTCGCGCGTGAGGGCGGTGACGGTCTCCTTCGTTCCCAGGACGCGGTGGCCCAGCGGATGATCGCGGTAGTAGTGATCGATCGAGCGCTCGTAGATGCGCCAGAAGGGGTTGTCCTCATACATGGCGATCTCCTCGAGGATGACGCCCTTCTCCTCGTCGAAGTCCGCCTGTCGGAGCGCCGGCCGCATGATCTCCGCCAGCGCGTCCACCGCGGCCTCGAAGCGGTCGGGGAGCACATGGGCGTGGAAGGCGGTGAGCTCGGAGGAGGTGAAGGCGTTGTGCTCGGCGCCGATGGAGTCGAAGGCGTCGTTCACCGCCTCGGCCCCCAGTCGCTCGCTTCCCTTGAACATCATGTGCTCCAGGAAGTGCGAGACGCCCATGATGGAGCGATCCTCGTCGCGGGCCCCGGTGCGCACGAAGAACCCGGCGGCGGAGGTGTGCGCCGCGGGATCGATCTCCGCGATGACCGTCAGCCCGTTGGGGAGGGACGCCTTCCTGAAGGTGACCGGCATGGCGGCCAGTCTAGGAGGCGGTCCGAGGCGGACGCGCTCAGCCGAGCGTGGCCCACCAGATGAGGAGCACCGGGATCCACGCCGAGAGGGTCAGCGCCAGGATCACGCCCAGTCGGACGCCTTCGTTCGCGTCGCGCTCCGGGACCGCGAGCACGGCGCCGGCGGCCTCCTCGATCGATCGAATCGGCGTCCGCTCGGGCCCCGGGGTCGAGGTCCGCGCTCCGCGCTTCGCGGGCGCGGCGGGGGCGTCGGCAGTGGACGCGACGGCGGCCGGAGCCGTCGGCGCCGGGGCGGCCGCGGGGTACTCCGCTTCCGGACCTTCGGATCGTGACGATGGCGCCGATTCCTCCGTCGGCGCCTCGGGGACGATCACCAGGTCCTCGGGAGTACCGCGCCGCGCGACAGGCGGCGGGGACGCCGACGCCGTTCCGGACGCTGGCGCGGCGGGCGGCGCCGGGCGGATGGCATGCGGCACGGCCACGCGATCATCGGAGACGGTGCCGGTGCAGCCCTCGAGTCGCGAGAGATCGAAGCGGGTGGCCTTGGCCATGGTGGGCTTATCGGTGGGGGATCGAAGCGACTGAAGCGCCGCGATCGGAATCACCGGAAGTCGCGGAGCGCGCAGCGCGCGATCGGTGCACGGCGCCGTTGCCATGGACGCCGAGGAACCGGAGGGTGATGGTCATGGAGTCGGCTTCCGGCCATCGGGCCGAGCCGTCCGGGCTCATGGGAGCCCCGGCGGCCCTCGGCAGTGCAGAGCGTCGAAGGGGCGATCGCCAGGACTTCCATGGCTGGCTGGTGCTGTGCTGGCACCACCGGCCCGATCAGCCCATGCGGCTTCCCACCATCGATGTGAGCGAGACCGGGGCCCGCGTGCGGACCACCTGCTGCCTGGCGGAAGGGATGACCGGATCGGCGGTGGAGATCGTGCCCGGGGCGCCGGCGGGGGTGGGCGACGATCGGCGCGACCCGATCCCCATCAGGCGCACCTTCGCGGTGGTCTGGAGTCGCGCCGTCCGTCGCGACGACGGCCGGCTGGATCACTTCGAGGCCGGACTGCGGTTCCTCTGATCCGCGCGGCGCGGACCGCGACGCCCGAGGCGCGCCCTGCGTCAGGCGTCGCGCCGACGCTCGGCGAGGACCTCGGAACCCACCTCGTCGGCGTGGTAGCTGGAGCGCACGAGCGGCCCGCTCTGGCAGACGCGGAAGCCGCGGGCCAGGGCCTCGCGCCGATACGCATCGAACTGCGCGGGCGTCACCCAGCGATCCACCGGAAGGTGGTTGCGCGTCGGTCGAAGGTACTGGCCGATGGTGAGGATGTCGGCGCGGCTCCGGCGCTGGACGTCGTCGATGAGCTCCAGCACTTCGTCGTCCCGTTCCCCGATGCCGACCATGATGCCGGTCTTGGTCACCAGGCCGCCCGCCTTGATCCGTTCCAGCACGCGCAGCGATCGCTCGTAGCGCGCCTGCGGGCGGACCGCGGCGTGCATGCGGCGCACCGTCTCCAGGTTGTGGCTGAGGATCTCGGGGCGGGCGTCGATCACCACCTGGAGGGCGCGCTCGTCGCCGCAGAAGTCTCCCACCAGCGCCTCGATGCTCATGTCGGGGCAGGCCTCGTGGGCGCGCTCGATCGTCTCCGCCCAGATCGCGGCACCGCCGTCGGGAAGCTCGTCGCGGTTGACGCAGGTGATGACCACGTGGCGCAGGCCCATGAGCCGCAGGCTCTCGGCGACGCGACGCGGCTCGTCGAAGTCGACCTCGGCCGGACGACCGGTCTTCACGTTGCAGAAGCCGCAGCTGCGCGTGCAGGTGTCGCCCAGGATCATGATGGTGGCGGAACCGCGGTTCCAGCACTCGCCCATGTTGGGGCAGCTCGCCTCCTGGCAGACCGTGTGCAGCCGATGCTCGTCCACGATCTGCCGGAGCCGGTCGTAGCCGGCGCCGCCGGGCATCCGCGCCCGCAGCCACTCCGGCTTGCGGCCTTCCCGGAGCGTCTGCGGCACCGGTCCGTTGTTGAGGACGAGCGAGGTGAGGCTCACCACCGGAACGGGAAGATGGCGCGCGGTATCGCCGCCCAGGGGTCTCGGGTGTCGCGGGGGGGCGGTGATCCGCTCGGAATCCATGGCTTCGACCCCGATCCTAGCCGGGAGCGGAGACAATCCGGCTCCATCGGCCATGAGTGACGCGGTGCACGACGACTGCGCGGACCTCGCGGAGGCCCGGCAGGGCCACGAAACGGCGTTCGGGCGGCTCTACGACCGCCACGCCGCAGTGGTGCTGTCGCTCTGTCGTCGCTCGGCCGGTGGACGGTCCCCGGCGGGCGCCGACACCGATGCCGAGGACGCGCTCCAGGAGACCTTCATCCGTGCCTTCCGCAAGCTCGACGAAGTCCACGACTGCCGCGGCTTCCGTTCGTGGCTCTACCGGATCGCACGACTGGTCTGCTCGGAGCGCCGCCGCGCCGCGTCGCGTCGAAGGCACCACGAGGGAGCGGCCATGCAGCGCATGATCGATGAATCGGCGCCCGCCCGCGGGTCGGCGCAGGAGACGGAGCGCCGCGAACGCCTGTCGCGACTGGCGATGGCGCTCGACCGGCTGGAGGACGACGAGCGCCTGGCCATCCACCTCTATTACCTGGACGGCGATCCCGTGGCCGCGGCGCAGACGGCGCTGGGGCTCGGCCGGAGTGCGTTCTACAAGCTGCTGGCCCGGGCGCGCGAAGCGCTCGCGGCGCAGATGCGGGAGGCGGTGCAGTCATGACGAACGATGCCCACGATCCGACGCGTCCCATGGATTCCGAGCGCCCGGCCGAGCCGGTCGATCCCCACGCGCCGCCGCGCGACGAGCTCGATGCGCTCCTGCGCGACTGGCACCAGGAGAGCCTGGCGACCGCCACCGCCCGGCGCGACGAGCTGCTGGCGCGGATCGGCGGCGCCCGGACCGGCGGCGCCTCCTGGGGCGGATCGCTCCGTCATCCCGCCGCGTGGCGCGATCGCGCCCACCGGATCATCGCGGCGCCCGCATGGCGCGCCGCCGCCGTGCTGGCGGTGGCCGTGGTGGCGGGGGCACTCGTCTTCCTCGTGCCGTCGCGCAGCGCCAGCGCCGACGCGGGCGTGGTGCAGGTCCCCGAGGGCGGGCGCCTGGACGCCGTGGACCGCGAGGGGAACCTCATCGGCCCCTGCCCGCTGAAGCACACCGACGTGAATGCCGAGGTCTCCGGCTTCGTGTCGCGGGTCACGGTGACCCAGCAGTACGCGAACACCTACGGCCGCACCATCGAGGCCGTCTACACCTTCCCGCTGAGCCACCGCGCGGCCGTGGACCGCATGCGCATGATCGTGCGCCGCGGCGGCGAGGAGCGCATCGTGGAGGGCGAAGTGAAGGAGCGGACGCTGGCGCGGCAGATCTACGAGTCGGCGCGCCGCGAGGGGTTCACCGCCAGCCTGCTGGAGCAGGAGCGCCCGAACATCTTCACCCAGAGCGTGGCCAACATCGAACCGGGCGCCGAGGTGCTGGTGGAGATCTCCTACGTGGAGACGCTCTCCATGCGCGACGGCGTCTTCACCTTCGACTTCCCCATGGTGGTCGGGCCGCGCTACATCCCGGGGAGCGCGGAGCCGGCCAGCCAGCGACGGGTGCCGCAGGGTCTCGCCCTGCGCCAGGGCGTGGTGCTCCTGGCGCCGGCGCAGATCCGGATCGAGGGCGAGGGCGAGGGGCTGACGCGCAGCGCCGCCGCGGTGCTGCAGGCGATCGACCGGGCGATCCCGATCGCGGCGCCGAGCGACGCGTGGATCGCCTCGAACGTCCCGAGTTCCACCACGATCACGGCGATCTTCCGCGTGCGCTATCCCGACGGCAGCGAGGAGCCGGGGACCTTCCGCGCCGACGGCACCGGCGAAGTGGCGGGCCGCTGGTTCTTCCGCCCGCCGCAGCTCGACGGCGATCGCTCGTCGCGCCGGGGAACGGGCTTCGCGCAGGGCACCGACCAGGTGCCCGACGCCGGGCGCATCACGCCCATGCCCGTGCGCCCGCCCGAGCGCGCCGGGCACGATCTCTCCCTGCGCGTCTCGATCGACGCGGGCGGACCGGCGGTGACCAATCTCCGCAGCGAGCTGCACCGCATCGACGAATCCTCGCCCACGCCCGCGAGGACCGTGGTGACGCTGGCGCCGGGGAAGACCATTCCCAACCGCGATTTCAGCCTCTCCTGGACGCTGGCCGGCGGCGCCCTCACCGAGGGCGTGCTGACCCAGCACGTGCCGGGCCGCGACGGCTACTTCCTCCTCTACCTGGTGCCGCCGGCGCGCGTGGCGCCGGAGACGATCCGTCCGCGCGAACTCGTCTTCGTGCTGGACACCTCCGGATCGATGAGCGGCTTCCCCATCGAGAAGAGCAAAGAATTGATGACGCGCATGCTCGGCGCCATGCGGCCGGGCGACACCTTCAACATCATCACCTTCGCCGGCGACCACCATGTGCTGTGGCCGGCGCCGCGCCCCGCGACCGAGGAGAACCTCAAGATCGCGCGGGCGTTCGTGGAGTCGCGCGAGGGCGGCGGCGGCACGGAGATGATGAAGGCCATCGAGGCGGCGCTGCGACCGACGAGCGCCGCGGCCGATCGCGGCTGGAACGGCGCGGATCGGGGAGCGGCGGCGCCGGGCGTGCCGCCCACGCGCATCGTCAGCTTCCTCACCGACGGCTACGTGGGCAACGACCTGGCGATCGTGGACGCGGTGCGCCGGTACGCCGGGACCACGCGCGTCTTCGGTTTCGGCATCGGCAACAGCGTGAACCGCTTCCTGCTCGCGGAGATGGCCCGCGCCGGACGCGGGGCCGCGGAGTTCGTCCTTCTCCCAAGCGACGCCGACGAGGTGGTGGCCCGGTTCAGCGATCGCGTGCGCACGCCCGTGCTCACCGATCTTTCGATCGACTTCGAAGGCCTCCAGGTGGCGCACGTGACGCCTCCCGCCGACGCCCTTCCGGATCTCTTCGATCGCGAGCCGCTGGTGATCGCGGGGCGCTTCACGGCTCCGGGCCGCGGCGCGATCCGACTGCGCGGGACCACCGGGCAGGGTCCGTGGGAGCGCACGATTCCCGTCGACTTCCCCGCCGGCGAGGGCAACTCCACCGTGGCGGCGCCGATCTGGGCGCGCCTCCAGGTGGACGACATCCTCCGGCCGCATCTGACGGCGCTGCAGAACGGAGCCGTGCCCGCGCCCGTGCGGGACATGGTGGTGCGGCTGGCGGAGCAGCATCGCATCATGTCCCCGTTCACCAGCTTCGTGGCGGTGGAGAAGACGCGCATCACGCTCGCGGGCCAGCCGGTGCTCGTGCCGGTCCCGATCGAGCTGCCGCAGGGCGTGACCTGGGAGGGCAACTTCGGCTGCGCCGGCGATGTGCTCAAGGCGCTCCGCGCGCCGCCCCGCATGATGGCCGACGAGGATGGCGGCGAACATCGCCTCTACGCGTTCTTCGCCGACGCCCTCGCGGAGCCGGCGGCGCTCGAAGCGCCGCCGCCGACCGCGATGCCCGTCTCGGGCGGCGTGCCGATCGTCGCCGCGCCGAAGCCGGCGGCCCCGGCCGACGCGGCGCCGCCGCCGGCACCCGTGGCGCCGGCCGCGCCGCCCCCGCTGCCGCCTTCGGGCGGCGGAGCGCCCGCGCCATCCGCGGCGCCTCTGCCGACGCTCAAGTCCGCGGAGCCGGTCACCGCGGCGCCGCCCGCGACCGAGCGCGACCGATCGGTCCTCCGAGTGGAGGCGAAACAGGTCGACCCCGGTCGAGTGGAGGATCGGGTCGGTCGAGTGCTTGATCGCGCCGCTGGTTCCGAGGCGGGCGACAAGCGCCGGCAGATCAACGCCGAGGTCGGCGCGACGCGACCACCCTCGTCGGGCGGCTCCGGCACGGGAGCCACCGCCAGCCACACCTACGGCGGCGTGAGCGGCGGCCTCGGAGGAGGCGGCGGCGCCGGTGGAGGCCCCGGCGGTGCGACGCCCGGCGCGCCGAGCGGCGCTGCCCCATCCAACGGCGCTCCCGCCCGATACGCGTTCGCGACGCAGACGAAGCGCGGCGTCGGGGATGCGCCCGACCAGCGCCCGGCGGGAGCCGGAGCCGTGGCGGGCAAGAGCCTCGATGAGAAGCTCGGACGAGGCGTGGCGAAGTCCGCCGGCGCCACCGGTGCTCCGGCGGAGAAGAAGCCGCAGTCGGCCTTCCATGAAGTGAAGGACCTCGGCGGAGTGAATGAGACCGCGCCGACGGGCGAGACCGGGGCGCCGAGCAGCGACGGGAAGGCCGAGCCGCCGGTGGCCGCGCGGGCGAGGGCGTTCGACCGGGCGACGCTCGAGACGATCTCGAGGCGCCTCGAGGAGTCGCTGATGCTCATGGCGTTCGAGGCGCTGGCGGCGATGGAGCAGGCCGGATCGGATTCTTCCGGCGCCGGCGCGCCGGCGGCACCCCGCGCCGACGCGGCGCCCGAATCGATCCTCGTGCTCGTTCGATTCACCTCGATCGATGCGGCGCTGGAGAAGTCGCTTCGCGCGATCGACGCGACGATCGAGTCGAAGGGATCGATCCGCGGCGTCGCAGTGGTCCGGATTCCCCGACATCGTCTCGTGGATCTCGCCCTGCTCGACGCCACGATCCGGGTGGAGCCGATGCCGGCGCCGTCATGACGGCGATACGCTTGGGGGCATGAGCGATTCGCGCCCCCTGGCGTTGCTCCTGCTCGCCCTCTCCGTGCTCGCCGTGGCCGCGCTCGGCCCGGGGCAGGGGGCGACCGCCCCGTCACCCGGGAGCGCTCCGGGGTCGGCCGCGGCGCCGCTCCCGCGCGTGCTCGTCTTCTCGAAGACCGCGGCCTTCCGCCACGCGTCGATCCCCGACGGCATCCGCGCCATCCGCGAGATCGGCGCCGGCCGCTTCGAGGTCGACGCGACCGAGGATCCCGGCGCCTTCACGCCGGAGAATCTCTCCCGCCATCGCGCCGTGGTCTGGCTCTCCACCACCGGCGACGTCCTGAACGATGAGCAGCAGCGGGCCTTCGAGGCCTTCATCCGCGGGGGCGGCGGCTACGCGGGGATCCACGCCGCCTCGGACACCGAGTACGAGTGGCCGTGGTACGGCCGTCTCGTCGGCGCGTACTTCGACACGCACTCGACGGTGCAGCCGGCATCGCAGCGCGTGGAACTGCGGGATCATCCGAGCACGCGCATGCTCCCCGCGTCGTGGAAGCGCACCGACGAGTGGTACTCCTTCAAGTCGAACCCGCGCGGCACCGGCGGCATCCGCGTGCTCATGTCCCTCGACGAGTCGACCTACCAGCCGGCCGCGGCGGCCATGGGCGCGGACCATCCCATCGCCTGGTACCACGAGTTCGACGGCGGTCGCGCCTGGTACACCGCCGGCGGCCACACCAGCGAGAGCTTCTCCGAGCCGCTCTTCCGCGAGCACCTGCTCGGCGGCATCCTCTGGGCCGCGGGGCTCGAGGCGTCGTCGACGGCGCCGGCGTCGCCACCGGCGCCCGGTGCGACGGCTCCCGCGCCCGCGTCCCCTCCTCGGGCGCCCGCCCCTCCCGCTACGCCTCGCTGAAGTCCGTCGACGCCATGTAGACGCCGCGCTCCAGGCGCGCGATCTGCCGCAGGAGATCGTTCGCCAGCGCGCTGGCCCCGAAGCGGAAGAGATCCGGCGTGAGCCACGCCTCGCCGAGCGTCTCCTTCACCATCACCAGGTAGTGGAGGGACTCCTTGGCGGCGCGGATCCCGCCCGCGGGCTTCATGCCGATGCGCACGCCGTGGCGCAGGAAGTGATCCCGGATGGCCTCCAGCATCACCAGCGTCACCGGCATGGTGGCGGCGGGCTGGACCTTGCCGGTGGAGGTCTTGATGAACACTTCGCCATCACGGATCGGTCCCGCGAGCGACGCGGCATGGATCGCCAGGTCGCTGGCGCGGCGGATGTTGTCGAGCGTCTCCAGTTCGCCCGTCTCCAGGATGATCTTGAGGTGGGCCGGTCCGCAGGCCTGGCGCGTGCGCACGATCTCGTCCACCACCGTGTCGAAGCGCCCCGAGAGGAACGCGCCGCGGTTGATGACCATGTCGATCTCGTCGGCGCCGTCGGCCACGGCGGCGCGCACATCCGCGAGGCGCACCTCCAGCGGGTACTGGCCGCTGGGGAATCCCGTGGCCACCGCCGCCACCTTCACGGAGCTTCCCGCGAGCGTGGCCTTGGCCACGGGCACCAGGTTCGGATAGACGCAGACCGCCGCCACGGAGGGAATCGGCGGCGCGATCTCACCCTCGTAGGGACGGATCGCCTTCCGGCAGAGGGCGCGGACCTTCTCCGGCGTGTCCTTCCCCTCCAGCGTGGTGAGGTCCACCATGGAGAGCGCCAGCCGGAGGCCGGCGCGCTTGGCGTCGTTCTTGATGCTGCGGGTGGTGAAGAAGGCGGCGCGGCGCGCCGCCATCACGGCGTCCACCGGCGGAGACGGCGCCGGACGGCTCGTCGGCTCCGAGGATCCGTCAGCGCGTCCGGGCGCGAGGGCGCCGCGCCCGTTGCGGTCGCCGGCGCCCACGGATCATCCCCCGCGCGCCTGGCGGAAGAGCGCCGGCAGCGAGAGCGCCTGGCGGAGCTGCATGCGTCCGCCGCTGGCGTTCTCGATGTAGTAGATGAGGAGCGTCTCGGCGCGGCTGTCCACCACGTAGACGAGCTCGTACGGCCGCGTCTCGGGACCCAGGCCGCTGCGCACGGTGGCGATGCTGTAGCCGAACTGCCCGGAATTGGCCGTCTCGGCGTAGGCCGCGGGACGGCCGGCCTGGACGATCACGAGCGCCGCGATCAGGAGTGCGCAGGCGCCGAGGACGGAGGAGCCGACGGTGGTGGATGGCTTGCTCATGGCTTCGGGTCCTCGGCGGTCAGGGGCGGGAGCCTTGCACGCGGGCCGCGTCGGCGGCGAGATTGGCGTACCCCAGGCCGGTGAGCAGCTTGTTCTGATCGACCCACGAGATGGCCACCATCTCGTTGTTCACCTCGTCCACGATGTACGCGACGCCGGTGGGCTGACCATTCACGGTGCCGGCGGCGATGGTGTACAGGCCGTTGCGGCGCGCCTGCGCCTCGGCCTTCGGCTGGAAGGTGACGAAGGCGAGGGCGCCCAGGAGCACCAGGTTCAGGGCCACCAGTCCGTGCAGGGGGGAGCGTCGATGCTTCACGATGGATGCCTCGGGAAGGGAGCGGGAACGGAAGGCGGTCTCGGCCGCGCTGGGGCGATCAGTCGAGCTGCGTGCGCTTGCTCGACCAGAGATTGAGCGCCACGACCGCGCCGCCGAGGACGAACATCAGCACGTAGCCGGGCAGCGGCGGCGCGAGCCAGGTGGTGTCCTGCGGCGTCTCGGGAGCCTTGGGGGTCTTGGCGACGGGGGCCTTGGCGGCGGCCGCCGCGGCGGCCTTCGTGCCGTCGCCGCCGGCGCTGGAGGTCTCGCCCGGCTTGAGGACTCCGGCGCCCTGCTGGGGATCGGCGGAGGCGGGCGCGCCGACGGCCAGTGCCGCGACCAGGGCGGCGCCGAGCAGACCGGCGGAGAGGGAAGCACGCGTTCGCGCCGGGCGCTGGTGTCGCATGGAGGGGAGGATACGCCGCGGGATTGGGTGCCACAAGGAGCGATCGAGGCGTTGCCCGCGCGGGCCGATAGAATCGACACGCTCCCTTCCGGAGCGTCCCGCATGGCGCGCAAGGCTCCCAAGCAGTTTCGAACGATGGCCGGCGGCAGCAGCCCGGTGAAGTCGCACTTCACGCCGGCGGCGGCCCGCAAGGCGATGGAAGCGGCCATCGAGAAGGTGGGCGAGGCGGAGCTGCTGCGGGTCAGCCGCCCCGATTCCCCGTTCTTCAAGCGGCTCATGGGGCCGTTCGCGGCGGCGAGCACCGTGGTCTTCGGGTCGCCGGCGAAGGAGCGATCGGGCGGTGCGCGCCCCGGCGCGGCGCGCGAGTCGGGCGCCGGCGCGGCCGGTCGGCGCGAGTCCGCGGCGAAGGGGCGGTCGCGCCGCAAGGCGGCCTAGCACCGCGGCGCGCGGCGGCCGTCGGAGATTCAGGGGCGGCGCCCGTGGCTTCGATCTTCATCAACGCTCCCTTCGACGACGAGTACCGCGAGCTCTTCCGCGCCATCGTCTTCACCAGCGTCCTCTGCGGTCATGTCCCGCACTGCGCCCTGGAGGTGGACGACGCCACGCGGCCGCGCCTCGATCGGATCCTGGGACTGATCGGGCGCTGCGACCTGGGGATCCACGACCTCTCGCGGACGGCGCTGGACGCGGCGCATCGCCTTCCGCGATTCAACATGCCGCTGGAGCTGGGGCTCTTCCTCGGCGCGAAGCGGTTCGGCGGTCCGCGACAGAAGCGCAAGCGCTGCCTGGTGCTGGACTCGGAACCGCATCGCTACCAGCGGTTCTGTTCCGACATCGCCGGGCAGGATGTGCGCGCCCACGGCAACACCATCGGCGGAGCCATCCGCGCCGTGCGCGACTGGCTGCAGGCCACGGCCGGGCGCTCGGCCACGCTGCCCGGGGGGGCGGCCATCGAGAAGGCCTACGCCGCGTTCACGCTGGCGCTGCCGCACGCCTGCGCCGCACGATCCCTGGATCCCGGCGAGCTGACCTTCCTGGACCACCTGGACATCGCCCGCGCGTGGAAGCGCATCACCGCGGGGCGGCGCGGCTCGGAACGCGGCGCGGGGCGCGGCGGCGCGGCGTGAGCGGGGCGCGGCCGGCCAGCCGGTCGCGCCAGAACAGGATCGCGGTGATCGGGATCCAGGCCAGGAGCCACGGCCACTGCGTGCGCCAGGGCGGAAGCGGCGGCGAGACCTCGATCTCGAACGAGAGCCCGGGCCATGCCTCGTCGGGCGTCGTCGCGTCGAGGCGATCGATCTCGATGCGCCAGCGACCCGGGCGCGGGAGCTCGAGCAGCGCGGAGCGGAGCAGCCGATTGCCCTGATGGGCCGGCTGCGCCGCGGCGTCGCGCTCGAGGCCGCTCTCCAGGTGCACGGCGCGGAGGCGAGGTCCCTCGAGCGCCGCGGGAGGCGTCGGCGAGAGCAGGACGCTGACATCGATCTCGCCCGTGCGCGGAGCGATGGGGGCGACGAACGCCACGGCGCGCCGGGCGCCGTCCCGAGACACCGCCGCGGTCACGCCGCCGTCGGCGCCGGCGCTGCGCCAGGATCCGAGCGCGGCGAGTGCCGTGAGCGCGGCGAGCACGGCGGGCGTCCGGACGCGACGGCTCGAAGCGCCGTTCATGGCGACACCCCGAAGCCGAGCGTGCCGCGCATGTCCATCGGCTGGAAGAGGACCCACGCCGCCGCCGACCAGAGCCCCGCGAGGACGAGGGCGCCGGGCCACCAGCGCGTCTCGCGGCGCCGCAGCGTCTGGAGCGAGAGCGAGAGTCCCAGCGAGAGCGCCAGCAGGTTCGCGGGAAGGAGCCACTCGGGCGCCGCGGAGCAGCAGGCGCTCGACCACTGCGGCTCGCGCGCGGTCCAGCCGAGATCCCCGGCGGCGCGGACGATCACGGGCCCCGCGGTGGACCAGCTGGTGACGAAGTGGAAGGCGAAGTGGACGAGCCAGACCGAGGCGCCCAGCGGCGCCGAGGAGAGCCCGAGGGCGGTGAAGCCCTCGAGCCAGCGCCGTCCGCGCGCCGCGAGGGCGGCGAGCAGGGCGAGCGCCACGCCGCCGGCGATCATCCCGGTCACCACGAGCATCGCCGAGAGTCCGCGCGGGATGGAGGCGGAGTCCGCGATGGAGGCGATGAGCTCCAGCAGCGGCGACGTCATGCCGGCGGCGTTGACCACGGCGCCCACCGCCAGCACCAGGAGGAGCGTGGCCAGGTCGGGGCGCCGCGAGATCGTTCCAAGGCTGGAGCGCCATCGATCGCTGCGGAGCTCGTCGCCGATCGAGACCGGCACGATGCCCACGTTGCCGTGGGGACAGGCGTCGGCGCAGTCGAGACAGAACGTGCAGTCCAGGTTGCCGGTCTTGCGCGGCAGGAAGAGCTCCAGTCCGCAGCCGCGCTGCCGCTCGTTGCCGCGCAGGCAGTCGTGGGTGGTGCACGAGGCGCAGATCGCCGGATCCCTGGCCGCCACCGTGAGCGGCGAGAGCGTGCTCTGCGCGAAGTTGAACTGTCCGAGCGGGCAGAGCCACTTGCAGAAGGCGCCGCCGGAGGCGAGGGAATCGGTGACGAACGCGGCCACGAAATAGGCGACGATCACGGCGGCGGTGGCCGCGGGAATCGCCCAGAGATCGAAGGATTCGTAGGCCACGAGCCAGGTCGCCACGAGCGCCGCGGCGCTCCACTTGTTCCGGAGCAGGCGCGGCCAGCGCCGACCCGCGCGGCCCGACGCGGAGTGCGCGGCGCCGTCGCGGCCGGATCGCGCCCGCCTCCAGCGGTCCGCCGCCATGCGCGGCAGGACGAAGGGACAGGCCATGCAGAGGACGTTGCCTCCCACGAGCAGGAGGATCACCGCCGCGCCGCGCCAATGGGTCCACGGGAGCGTGCCGGCGAGGTTCATCGGCGCCTCGCGCGGGCCGACGAAGCCGTCCACCACGATCGCCGCGGCGAGGACGAACATCGCCACCCGCACGCCCAGGCGCACGCCGCGCCGTCGAAGGAGCGGGCCCAGGAGGGGCACCCGCAGCAGATCGAAGCGGCCGGCGGAGGGGCGCCGCGGCGCCAACTGCGGCAGCGACAGGTCGCGGGCGAGGGGCGCCGGCGCGGCGCGGCGCGGACCGACCGGCGCGCGATGCGCGGCCGGCGTGCGCCATGACCGCGGCCGCATCGCGCCGACGAGGATCACCGTGGCCGGGACGAGGTACGCCACGGAGCCGGGCACCCACATGATCGCGCCCGCGGCGGCCTGGTCGCGCAGCGGATCCGCGCCCAGGGCCGGCGCCGTGGCGGCGTAGGTCGGGTAGATCACCGACGGCGCGAAGGCGAAGGTGGCCGCGATGACGGTGTTCACCAGGTCGGCGGCGAGGAGGTAGGGGACCATCGCCCAGCGCGGCCACCACGGGCGCGACGGGCGCGGCTGGATCACCGGCCACCAGAAGAGCACGGCGCCGCCGAGGAGCGAGAGGTGCTCCACGCGGTGCCACGCCGGCTCGCGGAGCGCCAGCTCGTAGAGCGCCGGCAGGTGCCACGCGATCAGCAGGATCGCGAAGACGATCCACGCCACCACCGGATGCGCCAGCCGGCGCAGCGCCC
>CAZSVT010000020.1:699-21568 GCA_964610365.1 uncultured Isosphaeraceae bacterium | reverse complement strand
GACGATCACCGGGTACTCCGGATCTCCGCCGTGCGCCGGATCCTTGAGCGACTCCAGGATGATGCGGATGGCCGATGGATTGGCGATGCCGCGGCCCGAGCCAATCGGGCTCCCCGCGGGCATGACGCTCGCGGCGCCGGCGTCGCGGAGGCGCAGGGCCGCGATGGGATCGTCGCTCGTGTAGCAGAGCCCCGCGAACCCGTCGGCCACCAGCTCGCGGCACGCCTCGATCGTGCCCACCGGGTCCGGAAGCAGCGTGCGCCGGTCGCCGAGCACTTCAAGCTTCACCCAGCCCGCGCCGGCGTTGCCGAGCTGCGAGAGGAGCTCGCGCCCGAGGCGCGCCACGCGGACCGCATCCTCGGCGCTGAAGCAGCCGGCGGTGTTCGGGAGGATGGTGAATCTCGACGGATCGAGGGCATCCAGGAGCGATCGACCCTGGGCGTCGAGCAGCCGTTCGCGCCGAACCGCCACGGTCACCGCGTCCGCGCCTCCAGCATCGAGCGCCTCGCGCATCACCTCGGGCGTGCCGTACTTCCCGGTTCCCAGGATCAGGCGCGATCGGAGCGAGAAGGGCCCCACGCGCAGCGGGGGCATGGCATCGACCGCCAGCGGATCCCGCGCGTCGGCGGCGTCGATCGAAGGTGGAGGGAGGGGGGCCATCGGGGTCGCGAGTCAGCCGCCGCCCACCAGGGTGACGATCTCCACGCGATCGCCCTCGGCCACGGCGGTCTCGGCGCGGCGGGCGAGCGGCACCAGCGAACGGTTCAGTTCCACGGCGCACGGGATGTTCCGCGGCCCCACGCGTTCGAGGAGCGCCGCCACCGTGGGACGATCGCCCAGGTCCAGGTCGAGGGGTTCGCCGTTGATCCGCAGCCGCATGGGGATCCATGATAGGAGCGGCGCCGCCCCGCCGCCGTAGGATGGGGCATCCGATGGGCCCTCGAACGATGATCCGCGCCGCGTTCGCGTTCACCGCCGCCGGGGCGCTGCTCCTGGGCGGTTGCGATCGCAAGAAGGTCGGCGAATACGACACCGCCACGCCGGAGGCGGCGCTCGACTCCATGCGGAAGATGATCGTGGAGGGTCACGCCGAGCTCCTGCCGCAGATGGTCCATCTGAAGGCCCGCGACGTGGTCTTCGACGACGGCGTCACCGAGGCGAGCGCCATCGAGGATGTGAAGGCGAAGGCGGGGGAGATGCTCGCGCGGCTGTGGCGCATCAGCGTGAAGATCCGCGAGCGCTGGCCGAAGCAGGTGGAGCGCGAACTCAAGAACGCCGCCAGGAGCCAGGGCCTGGAGGAGGTGCTCACGTCGATCCTGGTGGATCCGTTCGCCGCCCTCGACTCGCAGCGCGAGAAGCTCAAGGCCGAGGACATGTCCGACGGAACGGCGGCGCTCCTCTGGGAGGACGAGCCGCTTCTCGGGGGGCTGATCACGCTCGTCGAGACCGGCGAGGGCTGGCGCGTGGAGATCCCCGTGGAGACGCTGCGCGGCAATCGCTACTGGCCGGACACGCGCCACGAATGGGCGGTCGTGGCCAGCATGATGCTCGGTGTGGAGAACTCGCTGAAGGACTTCGAGCGGGAGCTCGACGCCGGGCGCTTCAAGGACCTGTCCCAGGCGAGCTCGCGCGTGGGTCGCCTGGTGGGGGAGTCGGTGGTGGCGCAGAGCATCATCTACGCCATGATGAAGCGCTCCTGACGGACCGGCGCGGCGCCGAACGGCCCGCGACTGTCAGGCTGGCAGCCCCGCGGCCGGGCAGTGACCGGGGCGGCAGGCGAGAACCTCCTTCGGACGCGGGGCGCGGCTGGCACGGCGTATGCATCGGGGCTCCCGTCGGTCAACCACATCCAAAGGAGAACCACCGATGCTCAGCACCATTCGAAATCGTTCGTTCGCCCACAACCCCTTCCGCGCCATCGACGAGGTGATGAACCTCGTCGCCCGGGACATCAGCGGAGGCAACTGCTGCTCCGTGAATGCCCCGGCGGCGCTCGCCGTGGACATCCGCGAGCGGGACAAGGAGTTCCTCGTGGAGGCATCGCTCCCCGGCTTCCGCAAGGACGAGGTGGAGGTGCAGCTCCATGACGGCGTCCTCTCCATCGCCGCGCATCGCCAGGAGTCCAACGAGACCAGCGACGACGGCTGGATCCGCCGCGAGCGCGCCGTCACCAGCCTGGCCCGCCAGGTCCGCCTTCCCGACGGCGTGACGAGCGACGGCATTCGCGCCGACCTCGCCGACGGCGTCCTCACCGTGCGCATTCCGAAGCCGGCGCAGCTGCAGCCGCGCAAGATCTCGATCGGTTGACAGCGATCGACCCGACGGCCGGCGCCCCGCGGCGGTCATCGGGTCCGATCTCCTCACCCTCCCATACGGGCCGGGCACCGAGTGAACTCCGGTGTCCGGCCCTCGATCGTTCAGAGGGCGCTCCGCCCGCGGCCTAGCGGAGGATGGCGAGCGTCATCAGCACGAAGAGCGGAATCAGCACTGCCCCGCTGTAGGCCATGTAGCCCAGGAACGAGGGCATCCGCACGCCCGCGCGTTCGGCGATCGCCTTCACCATGAAGTTGGGACCGTTCCCGATGTAGGTGTTCGCGCCCATGAAGACCGCGCCGAGGCTGACGGCCGTCAGCAGATCCTCGCGCACGAACGCCCGATCGGCGAGGGCGATGATGCCCGGCCCCGGCCCGGTGGTCATGGCCTCGGCGGTGTGCAGGAACACCAGGTAGGTCGGCGCATTGTCGAGGAAGCTGGAGAGGAGGCCCGTCGCCCAGAAGTAGTGCCAGGGCTCCTGGAGACCCAGGCTGGCGCCGTGGTGCTGCAGGACCGAGAGAGGCACCTGCATGGTGACGAAGATCCCCAGGAAGAGCGCCGCCACCTCCAGGATCGGCCCCCAGGTGAAGGCGTTGGCGTGACGGACTCCCCGCGGCGTGGTGACGAGGCTGAGGACGGCGAGGCCCACCAGCAGGGCGTCGCGCAGCAGGTGATCCTTCACGAAGGCCACGGTGATCACCACGCCGGCCAGCCAGGCCACGTTGATCCATCCGCGCACTTCGATGGGCGTGGTCTGCGTTCGATCGCGACGAAGGTCGACCGGAGACTCGTGCCGGTACTGGCGGCGGTCGTAGGCGTAGTAGATCGCCAGCAGCGCGGCGCTCATCATGGCCCATTCCATCCAGAGGTTCAGCGTCCAGAAGAAGGGGACTCCGCGCAGGAAACCCAGGAAGAGCGGGGGATCGCCGATGGGGAGGAGCGAGCCTCCGATGTTGCTCACCAGGAAGATGAACGCCACCACGGTGTGGGCCACGCGTCGTCGCTCCCGGTTCGTCTCCAGCAGCAGCCGGATGAGCAGCATGCTGGCGCCGGTGGTTCCCACGACGCTGGCGATGAGCGTGCCGAACGCCAGGATGCCGGTGTTGACGGCGGGCGTGGCACGGAGATCGGCGCGGATCGAGATTCCCCCGCTGACCACGAAGAGGGAGCCGAGGAGGAGGATGAACGGCACGTACTCGTGCGCGGCGAGACTCGCCGCCGCCGACGCGCCGTTCCAGCCGTCCACCGCCAGGTAGTAGACGAGGGTGGCGTACGCGGCCGCGAGCGCCACCAGCAGCCGATGCAGATTGCTCTCCCACCAGTGCTCCAGTCGCGGCACGAGCGGGAAGACGGCGATGGCGCCGAGCACCGCGATGAACGGCACGATTCCGATCGGCCACATCGGCGGCGTCCCGAGGGACCCGAACCCCGGCGATTCGTGGAGCGAGAGCAGCACGAGACCCACCACGCCCATCACCGCCGCGCCGATCTTCACCCGGTGCAGGACGGACCGATGTGCGGCGACCGGGGCCTCGTTGCCGGGGTCGTGCGCCATGAAGGGCCGGAAGGTAGCGGCTCGGGCGAGCGTTCGCGACGCGCGTCGGAGGATCGCGGCGGGACCCGAAGCGAGGGCACGGTCCCCCACGAACGACCGTGCCCGAGGCCTGGGAGACCATTCAGGTCGCTCCGGGCCCAGCCGCGACAGGCGGAGGATACCTCGACCTTCGGATCGAACAAGGTCCTTCCGGCGGTAATCGGAGCCGTGAAGGCTTCCGATCCCGGATTGGCCCGCCATCGACGATCCTTCGATCGGCGATGGCTGTTCGTGGAATCAGGCGGAAGCGGTCTGGGGTGTCGAAGCCTGCGGGGCGTGGATCCTTCCGTCGTCTCCCACCTGATCGAAGCGAACCGCGACCCGCCGGCTGACGCCGCGCTCGGGCATGGTCACGCCGTAGAGCACGTCGCATGACTGCATGGTGCGCTTGTGATGGGTGATGAGGATGAAGTGGCTGCTCTCCAGGAAGGGGCGCAGCGTCCCGCAGAACCGCTCCACGTTCGCTTCGTCCAGCGCCGCATCCACCTCGTCCAGGATGCAGAACGGCGCCGGCTTGCTGCGGAAGATGGCCATGAGCAGGGCCACCGCGGTCATCGTCTTCTCGCCGCCGGAGAGCTGGCTGATGAGCCGCGGCTCCTTGCCCGGCGGCTTCGCCCGGATCTCGATGCCGGACTCGAGCCAGTCCACCTCGCCGGTCGCCTCCAGCGGCAGGAGGAAGATGTCGGCGCTGCCGCCGCCGAAGAGCATCCGGAAGGTGCCGTCGGTGCCCGCGAAGTGATCGCGGACGGCTTCGAAGGTCTCGCGGAAGCGATGCCGGCTCACCTCGTCCAACTGGGTCACCAGGCGACCGAGCTGCTCGCGCGCCTCGTCGATGTCGCGGACCTGGCCCGAGAGCTCCTCGAAGCGCCGCTCGAGTTCGCCCAGCTCGTCGATGGCCTCGAGGTTCACGTTGCCGAGCGACCGCAGCTCCTCGCGCAGCGCATCCACGCGCGACTGCGTGGAGGTGCGATCGAGGGCCGCGCCTTCGGCCCGCTGGCGCTCCTCGAGGTGGGCCGGATACGCCGCGGCCAGGTCGAGTTCGTCCTCCACCTGGGCGTTCTCCTCCAGCATCTCGCGCCGCGTCTCCAGCTCGCGGCGGCTCATCTCGACGGCGTTGAAGTCCCGCTCCAGGCGCATGAATCCGTCGCGGGCCGCCGAGAGCCGCTGGCCGAGCTCCGCGGCGGCGGCCTGCACGCGCGCGAGCTCCACGCCGAGCGATTCCAGCGCGGCCGCCGTCTCGGCGGCGGCCGCCGAGGCCGCGTCGCGGGCCCGTTCGCCCTCCAGGATCGTCTCCCGCAGGCGCTCGATCTGACCCGCGCGGCGCTCCTGCTGCTCGAAGGCGAGTCCCGCCTGGCGACGCGAATCCTCGAGATCGGCCTCCGCCTGCCGTCGCTCGCGGCGCGTGGCGTCGAGCCGGGCGGTGCACTCGGCGAGCCTCGTGTTCACCGCCGCCAGCGCTTCGGCGGCGGCGGCGGCATCGGCCAGCAGCCGCTCGCATCGCACGCGCTCGGCCTCGAGCGCGGCGCGACGCACCGTGATGGTCTCCGCGGCGCGGTCAACGGCCGCCGTGAACTCCCCTCGATCGCGATCGAGGGACGCGCGGCGCTCGTCGAGCGCCCGGCGATCGTCCTCCAGCACCGCCAGCTCGTGCCCTTCGCGCGCTTCGAGCTGTCGCGTGCGATCGGCGTGGAAGCGGGCCTCGATGGCGCGGCGACGAGCCTCGGAGAGCCGGCCGTCCACGTCGGCCTGCCGATCGCGGGCATCCTGTCCCTGGGCGAGGAGGGACGCGGCGTCGGCCTCCAGCATCGCCAGTTCGTTCCCCAGCGCCGCCAGGCTCGCCGCCAGCTCGCCGATCTCGGCGCGGCGCGAGACGATGCCGCGCTCGGCGGCGCCGTCCGATCGACCGCCGAGTCGGATCGAGCCGTCGCGATCCAGGACCTCGCCGGCGCGGGTCACGAGCCTGGCGCCGGCGTGGGTGGTGGCCGCCAGCGCCCGCGCCCGGGCGAGATCGGGCACGAGCCACGCATCGGCCAGCACGCGCTCCGCGACCCCTTCGAAGCCGGGGGCGATGCGCACCATCGATCGCAGGGACATCACCTCCGGCAGCGAAGGTCGTTCGACCACCGGGAGTTGGCCGCCCGCCGGGCCCGCGGCGGCACAGCGCACCGGTCCCTCCAGCGAGCGCCATCGGTCGAGGGCCTCGGTGATCGCATCGAGATCGTTCACCACCAGCAGCTCGAGATCGGAGCCGAGGGCCCGCTCCACGATCGCCGCATGGACGCGGTCGGCCTCGATGCCGTCACCGAGGACTCCGAGCACGCCGGGGAAGCGCTCGCGCGACTCCAGGACCTGGCGGACTCCGCCGCCGAGCCCTTCGTGCGTGTCGCGCATCTCCTCCAGGATCCGCAGGCGGCCCTCCATGGCGGAGCGCTCCTGCCGAAGCTCCGCCAGGCGCTTCGCCGCGTGCGCCTGGCGATCACCCAGCGCCGCGACCATCGCCAGGTGTTCCCGCACGCGCTCCTCGAGCGCCGCCGCCTCGCGCTCCGCCTGCGCCGCGGTGGCCTCCGCCGCCTCGCGCGCCGTCCGATGCTCGTCCTGCTGCGCCGTCAGTCGGAGCCGGCGCTGGTCCAGCCGCGCTCGCTCCTCCTCGAGCGATCGGGCCCGCTCGTCGAGACTGTGCGTGCGGCCGAGGAGCGACGCGTGGTCGCGCTCGCCGGCGGCGAGATCGTCGCGCAGTCGATCGAGGCGCCGCTGCGCCTCGGACGCCTCGCCGGAGGCCTCGGCGCGCGCCGCGCCGGCCGCCGCGCTCTCGCGGTCCGCTTCCGCCGCGGACTCGGCGATCGCCGCGAGCGCCGCGTCGAGTTCCTCGCAGCGCGACGCGAGCTCTCCGGCGCGGGCCTCGAGCTCCGCCGTGCGCTTCGCGTCCTCGCGCGCCGCCACCTCGGCCTCGGAGAGCGACTTCCCGGCGAACTCGATCCGCTGCTCCGACTGCCGCAGGGATCCGATCGACTCGAGCCGGCGCTCCTCGAGCGCCCGCTGCCGCACGAGCAGGGCCTCGCGGGCGCTCTGCGCTTCCTGCTGCGAGGCTTCGAGCTCCGCCAGGTCTCGCTCCCAGCGGCTCCGCTCCTCCTCGATCTGCGCGATGCGGCTGGTCAGGCCCGCGAGCCGGTCGCGGCACTCGTGGTAGAGATCCAGCAGCAGGGCGCGGCGCAGGGATCGCCGCTCCTCTTCCAGGGCCCGGAACCGCCGCGCCTTTTCCGCCTGTCCGCGCACGATCCGCAGCCGACGCTCCGTGCCGCCGAGCTGTTCGCGCACCTGCACCAGGTGGCGCTCCGCCTGGTCCAGCTTCCTCGCCGCTTCCGCCTTGCGCACGCGGAACTTCGAGACGCCCGCCGCCTCCTCCAGCACCGCGCGGCGCTCGAAGGGATGGGCGCGGAGCATCGCGTCCACCTTGCCCTGCTCGATGATCGAGTAGGCGTCGTTGCCGATGCCGGTGTCGAGGAAGAGCTCCTTCACGTCGCGCAGGCGCACGCGGCGGCCGTTGATGAGGTACTCGCTGCGACCATCGGCATGCAGCCGACGCGTGACCTCGACGCTCTCGGCATCCACCGGGAGGGCGCGGTGCCGCACCTCGTGGCGGCGGATCTCCGGGCCTTCGATCGGCTCCTCGCCGTCCGGCCGCTCCACCGCCTCGTCGGCCGCGGGCTCCACCACCATCGACTCCGCGCGCTCCGGAGGCACTTCCACGGCGCGCGGCGCCGGGAGCACCGGGTTCTCGAAGACGAGCGTGACGGAGGCGGTGCCCATCGGCTTGCGCATGGCGCTGCCGGCGAAGATCACGTCGATCATCGCGCCGCCGCGCAGGCTCTTGGCGCTGCGTTCGCCCAGCACCCAGCGCACCGCGTCCACCACGTTGCTCTTGCCGCACCCGTTGGGTCCGACGATGCCGGTGATCGGCGCGTCGAATGAGAACTCCGTCTCGTCGGCGAAGCTCTTGAAACCGGAGAGGATCAGCCTTGCCAGTCGCATCGGACCTCCTGTCGCCGCGATCGGCCCTTCCATGGGCTCGGCCCCGTCATCGGGGGACAGTATCCGCGGGCGCGCCCCGCGGAGCAAGCGCCGCGGCCGGCGGCGACTGGATCGTGCTCAGGTCGCTCTCCCCGGGCTGGGCGGAAGAGCCCTCCTCTTCGTCGGATTCGAACTCCGGCCGGTCGTAGGTGGGCTGTTCCTTCTCGCGTCGGATGATGGCGGCGAGCACGCGATCCTGTTCGGCCTTGAAGTCGGCGCGGCCGAGGTAGCCGGCCTTCCAGACCTCGTGCAGCGCACCGATCGTCTCGGAGTAGGTCATGCCCAGGCCGGGCTCCGGGCTCTCCGGCGAGGGCCGGTGCCCCAGGTAGAGGACGAACTCCGGAACGCTCGCCGAGACCCGGTCGATCATCGGGGGCCCGTCGTCCCTGGGGCGGTAGAAGACCTCGATCTTGTCCTCACCGGGCTCTCCCTTGAGCATGAAGCGATTGCTCCAGGCGGTGAGGGTGGTGGGTCGGGCGATCTCCTGATCGGTGCCGAAGAGCACCAGCCGCGGGCGGCCGCTCTGGGAGACGTAGACCATCGGCCACTTGCTCGGCACCAGGTTGACCACGAACTTCTCGTCGAGGGCCCGCTCCACCACGATCGGATCTCGCCGCTTCTCCAGGGCCTCGAAGGCGCGGAGGCGGATATCGACCTCGGGATCGTCCAGCAGCGGTCGGAGGCCGAGGTCGACGGCGGGATTCGGACCCATCGCCCCCAGCAGATCGATGGCCCCCAGCCGATGCTCGAGCGAGCCGCTCTTCGCGAGCTCCACCAGCGGTTCCACGGCCAGCGGATCGTTGAGCTTGGCGCCGGCCTGCAGCGCCGCGAAGCGGGGCTGCTCCTCCGGGTAGTCGTAGAGATCCTGGATGGAGCCGAGCGCCTTCTTGCCCAGCGCCTGCCAGCGCCACGACGCGGCGCCCGCGGCGCCGGGATTGGCCAGGAGGCTTCGTCGAACCGCTTCCGCCGTCTGCTCGGTGGCGTCCACCCGGATGGGCATGTGCCGCAGGAGCTGCACGAATTCGCCCGGCTTCTCCCGGAAGCTCGGAGGAACGGTGATCAGGATGGTGTCGTCGCTCTTGCCGTGGGCCGTGGCCTCGTTCTGCCCGGACTCGCGCGGGAAGACGCTGTTGATGGCGCTCTGCAGCGTCATCGCCCGGTTGTGGCTGGGCGTGGCCAGGCGCAGCTTCAGGATCATGTCCTTGGTGACGCGACCTCCATCGAGGATGCGTCCCGAGAGCCGGTTGACGCCGTCGCTGCGCGACGGACTGGGGTCCACGAACGGGTTGACGAAGAGCGGGCCCTTCGCCTCGCCCAGCTGCTGCGCCTGCTTGTTGCCGGAGAGGATGGGACCGGGGCGAAGCGCCGTCGTCCAGAGGCGGCCGCCCTCCAAGCTCGTCGCGCCGCTGCCGGGCACGGAGAAGACGCGCACATCGAAGTGCGAGTCCTTCGTGGCGCCGGGCTCGATGACGCCCTCCACCACCACGGCGGCCACATCGTTCGAGTTCAGCATCGTCTCGGGCGAGACCCCGGAGCCGATCCGCGGATCTCCCACGCCGCGCCGCGACATCTCCTGGAGGAGGAAGGCCCGAACTTCGGCGGGCATCACCCGGCTTCCAGTGCCGTTGAGGCCCACCACGAGGCCGTAGCCGCGCACCACCGTCGGGTCGAAGCCGACCAGCACCGCCTCGCCGGCGATCGTCCCGCGCATGATCGGGTCCACTTCCATCGGCACGGGCTCGCGCTCGGTGCGCGTCGGCTTGGGCTTCTCGGTGGCCTTCTCCACGCCGATGCATCCGGCAAGGAGGAGCACCGCGAGCGAAGCCGCGCCCAGGCGCCGGCATGCAGGTCGGACGGCGCGGTCGAAGGTCGGGATCGCGGTCGGGAGCATCATCGGGGGCATGGAGCCTACTGCGCGGCGGCGGTGCCGCCGGTTCCGGAAGAGGGCGGGATCAGCCGATCGATCGGCCTTCCGGTCATCGCCTGCACCGCCTCCCGCATGGCCTGCGGGATCGGCGCCTCCACCTCCATGCGGCGTTCCCGGCGGGGATGCCGGAAGCCGATGCGCCAGGCGTGGAGAAGGAGCGCCGCGTCCTCGCGCCCGGGGGGCGGGCGCGAGGTGTTGGGCGGCAGGTCGGCGCGATAGACGCGATCCCCGGTCACCGGCGTCCCGATCGAGGCGAGGTGGGCGCGGACCTGGTGCAGGCGCCCGGTCTCGATGGTGACCAGGAGCAGGGATCGCGACCGCGAGGAGGCGAGCACGCGGTAGTGCGTCACCGCCGGTCGACCGGCGCCGCGACGGCCCGGCACGCTCACCTTCATGTCCCCCCGCCGGACCTCCGCCAGGGGCGTGTCGATGGTCCCCGAATCGACGCCCGGACGCCCTTCGACGACGGCGAGGTACTGCTTCTCCACGCGCCGTTCCTCGAACTGCGCCCGAAGGTCGTCGTAGGCGTCGGCGCCGAGCGCCACCACGACGCAGCCGGTGGTCTCGCGATCCAGTCGATGGAGGAGCCCCCAGTCGCGCGCGGGACCGAGCCTCTCCAGCTCGGCGCGGTGGGTGGCCATGAGCCCGTTGATCAGCGTGTCCCGCGCATGGCCCAGCCCGGGCTCCACCACCACGCCGGCGCGCTTGTTGACCACCAGCAGCGACTCGTCGAGGACGAGGATCTCCGGAGCGAGCGCGGGGTTGGCGGGGGGACGGGTCACGATCGGAGTCGTATCATCCGCGGAGGCGTGCCGAGCGTCGAACTCATCCTCCCCGTCTACAACGAAGCGCCGCAGGTGCCCGAGGTGCTTCCCGCCGTGCGCCGCTGGCTGGAGGGTCGACCGGACGCGCAGGCCCGCTTCGTCGACGACGGTTCCACCGACGGCACGGCCGATGCCATCGATCGCTGGCTGCGCGCCACGCCGACGCCGGCGATCCGGCTGGAGCGATCGCCGGCGAATCGCGGGAAGGGGGCCGTGGTGCGGGAGTCCGCGCTCGCCTCGCGGGCGGAGATCGTCTGCTTCACCGACGGCGATCTCGCCTACTCGCTCGACCATGTGGACCGCCTCGTCGAGGCGCTCGCCGCCGCCGACGTGGCCATCGGCTCGCGGGACCTGGCGGCGCAGGGATCGTCGGCGCCCAGCTGGAGACGACGCTTCAGCGGCGATGTCTTCAACCTGGCGGTGCGGATCATGACGGGACTGCGCTTCCGCGACACGCAGGCCGGGCTCAAGGGCTTCCGCGCGGACGCGGCGCAGCGGATCTTCTCGCAGTCGCGCATCGACGACTTCGCCTTCGACGTGGAGGTGCTGGCGATCGCCCAGATGGAGGGCCTGCGCGTGGCGGAGATTCCAGCGGCGGTGGCGCCGGGGCACGCCAGTCTCGGCTCCAGCGTGAACCTCCTCCGGGATCCCTGCCGGATGCTGTGGAGCCTCTGGCGGATCCGGCGCCTCCATCCTCCGCGCCCGCGCCAGCATCCGGCGCCGGCCGTATGACGCGCCCGGCGCCGACCACGCTGCTCACCTTCGACGTGGAGGAGTTCGACGCTCCGCTCGATCGCGGGCGCGACCTTCCGATGTCGACGCAGTTGGCGCTCGGCGCCGAGGGCTTCCGCCGCGTGCTCGACCTGCTCGACGAGCTCGAGGTGCCGGCATCGACGCTCTTCATCACCGCGAACCTGGCGCAGCATGCACCGGAGCTGGTCCGCCGCGGCGCCGAGCGCCACGAGATCGCCAGCCACGGATTCATGCACCGCACGTTCGAGACCGCGGATCTCGCCCGCAGCCGCGAGGTCCTCCGTTCGCTCTCCGGTCAACCGGTCCGCGGCTTCCGGCGCGCCCGGCTCCAGGCGACGGACCCGCAGGCCATCCTCGAGGCCGGCTACTGCTGGGACTCGAGCGAGAATCCCGTCTGGATCCCGGGGCGCTACAACAACCTCCGCCGCCCGCGCACGGCCTATCGCAAGGGCGCGCTGGTGGAGATTCCCGCCAGCGCCTCGCCGCGCCTGCGGATCCCGCTCTTCTGGCTGGCGATGAAGAACCTCCCCATGCCGGTCGTCCGCGCGGCCAGCGCCGCGTGCCTGCGCCGCGACGGATACCTCCACCTCTACTGGCATCCCTGGGAGCTGCTCGACCTGCGCGACTCGGGGCTCCCGCGATCGATGCGCCGACCGGACGGCGATCGGATGCGCGATCGACTCGCCGCCTATGTCCGATGGCTGGGGGAGCGGTCGAGCTTCGCCTCCATCAGCGCGTTCCTCTCGGCGTGCGGGTTGATCCGCGACGACGAATCGTGAACGACGGCGCCGGGCGGCACCTATCATGGCCGCCGATGTCCAGCCGATTCGAGGCGAGCCTCCGGACGCGGGCGATCGCGCTCCTGGTGGCGCTGCTGACGCTGCCGGTCGCCGCCGCGGGCGCCTCGGCGCCGGGGCCGCACCAAGGGGCGGGGTCATCTTCCGCCGCGCCCGCCGCGGGGCAGGAGGGGGCTCGCCCGGCGGGGGCGGTGGCCGCGGAGGAGATCCGCAAGCGGCTGGACGCGCTCAAGGCCCTCGAGAACCCGACCGACGAGGACAAGGCGCTCATCGAGCGCCTGGCACAGGCCCTGGAGCTCATCGGCCGCGCCGAGACCAGTCGCAAGCTCGCCGCCGAGCGGCGGGAGCTGGTGGCGCAGCTGGACACCAGGCTCGACCGGATCCGCGGCCAGCAGCCCGCGCCGCCGACCGTGCCCGACGGCGGCACGATGGAGCAGCTCGATCAGGCCCTCAAGGTGGCCACCGCCGAGGCGGCCGCCGCGCGCGACGCCCTCTCGCAGGTGGACGCCCAGCAGGCGCAGCTCGTGGAGCGGCGCCGCTCGCTCCCGGACGAGTTGGCCAAGGCGCGGACGCTGCTGGGTGAAGCGCAGCTCAAGGCGGAGAAGCAGACGCAGGGCGGCGGCGGCGATCCGGCCGCTCAGCTGACGCTGGCCGTCCTCGACGATCGAACGGCGACCGTGCTCGCGCTGGAAGCGGAGCTGGACTCCCTCGACGCCCAGCAGGAGCTGGTGGAGGCGCAGCGCAGCGTGGCGCAGCGCCGCCTCGACGGCGCGGACGCGGCGGTGCGGAAGATCCGGGATGGCCTCGACTCGCTCCATCGCGAGCGCGCGGAGAAGGCGCAGGAGACGGTCCGCAGCCAGGGCTCCGATGGCACGCCCGCCGATCCGCGGATCTCGCGCCTGGCGGCCAAGAACGCCCTCCTCGCCGAGCGGCAGGTGGCCGTGGCGGCGCTGCTCAAGGAGCTCACCGACGAACACACGCGCCGCGAGAAGGAGCTGGAGCGGCTGGAGCGGGACTTCTCCACGGACCAGGAGCGCTCGCGCGTGGCCGGCGCCTCGGGCCAGCTCTCCGATCTCCTCCGCCGGCAGCGTCAGGCGCTGCCGAGCACGCGCGACCTCGCCGCGGACGCCGCGCGCCTCCGCCGCATGCGCGCGGAGATCGACCTGGAACGGATCGACCGCACGATCGAGCACGAATCGCTCACGGCCGAGCTCACCGGCCTGGCGGATCAGCAGGGACAGGAGGAGTACGCGGCGCAGCTTCGGACCTCGCTCAAGGACTACCTGCGTCCCGTCCGCACCTCGCTGGACGAAGTGAGCATGACGCTCGGACTGCTGGAGGGCGTGGACGTCACCTTCGCGGACCGCGTTCGCGAGTACCGGAGCTTCATCGACCAGCGCGTGCTCTGGCTGCGGAGCGGTCCACCCATCTGGAGCGTGGGCGCCGACGGCATCCGCGCCTCGCTCGACGCCGTCGCCGCGATCGTCCTGGACCCGCTGGAATGGAGCGCCGTTCGCCGCCAGCTCGAATCCGGCGCCGTGTGGGCGGTGCTGGGGCTTGGCGTGGCGGCGGTGCTCTTCCTGCTGCGACCGCTCCTGCGACGCTGGCTGGAGCGCCTCGGCGACGAGGTCACGCGCGGGCGGAGCGATCGCTTCCTCCTCACCATCGAGGCCCTGGTGGCCACGGTGATGATGGCCATCCCCGTGCCGGCGGTGATGGTGGGCCTGGGCCTGGCGCTGCGGCCGAACGAGTCGGGGACGCCGCTGGTTGGAGCGTTGGGCTCCTCGCTGCTGTCCGTGTCGCTCTGGGTGACGCTGCTTCTGTTCGCGCGTCGACTGGTGCGGCGGCAGGGGCTCGCGGCCGATCACTTCGGCTGGCGGAAGGACCAGTTGGAGCTGGTCCGCCGCGTCTCCGTGAGGCTCTTCCGCTGGACCACGCCCTTCGTGCTGGTGGCGGTCTTCCTCGCCCGGCTTCCGGAGTCCTCGGGGGCGCGGGCGATCGGCGGTCTCCTCTTCATTCCCAGCGAGCTCATGCTGGCGTGGGCGGGCTGGGTGCTCTTCTCTCCCACGCGCGGGCTCTACGCCGCGCACATCGCGCAGCATCCGGGCGGCTGGTTGTCACGGCTGCGATGGGTCTGGATCCCTCTGGTGGTCGGCGTACCGGTCTGGGCGTCCATCCTGACGCTCTTCGGCTGGGGGTACACCAGCGGCGTCCTGGTGGGCAAGCTCGTCCAGTGCGCCATGCTGGGACTGGGCGCGGCGGTCTTCGAAGGGATCATGCTGAGGGCGCTCGAGTTCGCGGCCCGGGCCTTCGCCCGCCGTTCGCGCGCCCAGGTGGTGGCGGCGCCCTCGCTCCCGGAAGGGTCGGAGGCGGTTCGCAAGGAAGCCGTCAAGGACGAGATCGCGGAGCTGAGCCGTCAGGCCCGGACCTCGATCCGCGCGGGCGTGATCGCGATCCTGGTGGTGGGGCTCCTGCTCATCTGGAGCGAGCTGCTTCCGGCGCTCCACATGCTGGAGGAGGTCCGGCTCTGGAACGGCGCCCATTCGGTCGTGACGCTGGCGTCGCTCGTCTGGGCGCTGATGATCGCTGCGATCGCGATGATCGCCGCCGCCAACCTTCCCGGCGCCCTGGAAGTGCTCGTCCTGCAGCACACCGGCCTCTCGCCGGGCGCCCGGTACGCGGCCACGGCGGTCATGCGCTACGGCATCGCGATCGCCGCGGTCATGATGATCGGCGACCGGCTGGGCCTCTCCTGGAGCAGCGTGCAGTGGCTGGTGGCCGCCATCGGCGTGGGTCTTGGATTCGGCCTCCAGGAGATCGTGGGCAACTTCGTCGCGGGTCTCATCCTGCTCTTCGAGCAACCGGTGCGCATCGGAGACGTGGTCACCGTAGGCGATCGAACGGGGCGCATCGTGCGCATCCGCATGCGCGCCACCACCATTCGCGACGGCGACGGCAAGGATCTCATCATCCCGAACAAGAGCCTCGTCACCGATCGCGTGGTGAACTGGACGCTCTCGGGGCAGCCGCTGCGCATCTCGATTCCCGTCGGCGTCACGCGCGGCACCGACCTGGCGCTGGCCGAGCGCCTGCTCCGCGACGCCGCCGCGTCGATCCCCGACATCCTCCGCACTCCGGCGCCGTCGGCGCAGCTCCACGGCTTCGGTCCCAGCTCCATCGACTTCGACCTGAGCGCGTTCGTCGCCCGCGTGGACCAGATGGGCGCCACGCGCCACGCCCTGACGCTGGCCATCCAGTCGGCGTTCAGCGACGCGGGCATCGCCATCGCCCTGCCGCAGGTGGATGTGCACGTGGATCCCGCGGCGCTGGAACGACTGGTGAAGGAGGTGCAGCGATGACCCATGTCTCCGCGGCCCGGAGAGTCCATGGACCGTCGCCGCGCCTGGCGCGATTCGGCGAGAGCGTCTTCGCCCGGATCAGCCGCCTGGCACAGGAGCATCGGGCCGTCAATCTCGGCCAGGGCTTCCCCAACTTCGACGGCCCCGACTTCGTCAAGGACGCGGCGATCACCGCCATCCGGGAGGGGTTCGGACAGTACGCGCGCAGCTCGGGTCTTCCCGAGACGAACGCCGCGATCGCCGCGCGTTGGGCGGCCGACGGAGGATTCGCCGTCTATCCGGACCGCGAGGTGACGGTGACGGCGGGCTGCACCGAGGCGATCGCCGCGGCGCTCCTGGGGCTGCTCTCGGCGGGGGACGAGGTCATCCTCGTCGAGCCGTTCTACGACTCCTACCCGGCGGTCGTGGCGATGGCGGGCGGCGCGGTGCGGACGGTGCGCATGGAGCCGCCGGACTTCGCCTTCCCCGTGGAGGCGCTGGAGCGCGCCGTCACGCCGCGCACGCGCGTGCTGCTGATCAACACGCCGCACAATCCGACCGGGCGCGTCTACGGCGCCGAGGAGCTCGCGGCGATCGCGGAGGTCGCGCAGCGTCACGACCTGGTGGTGCTGAGCGACGAGGTCTACGAGCAGATCGTCTTCCAGGGACGCCATCGATCCATCGCCACGCTCCCCGGCATGCGCGAGCGGACGATCGTGCTCTCCAGTCTCGGCAAGACCTTCTCGCTCACGGGCTGGAAGATCGGCTGGACGATCGCGCCGCCCGCGCTCACCGCCGCGGTCCGCGCCGCCCACCAGTTCCTCACCTTCGCCGCCGCCACGCCGCTCCAGCGGGCGGCCGCCGAGGCGCTCGCGGCGCCGGAGTCGTACTACCGGCAGCTGCGGGCGGAGTACCTGACGCGCCGCGACGCGATGCTCGAGGAACTTCGCAGCGCCGGCTTCGACCCGATCGTCCCGCACGGCAGCTACTTCGTGGTCGCGGACCACCGTCGCTTCGGCTTCGCCGATGACGAATCCTTCTGCGAACACCTCATCCGGGAGGTCGGCGTAGCGGCCATTCCCTGCAGCGCGTTCTACGAGCCGCCGCAGGAGCGGGGGCTGGTGCGATTCGCCTTCTGCAAGACCCCGGAGACGATCCGCGAGGCGGGGGCCCGGATGCGGGATCGCCTGCGACCGAGGTAGCGGGGCGGCTCCGGGGCCTCCCGGTTGCGGGAGCGTCGGCTTCGGCTACACTGCGGAACTTTCCCCCCAAAGGCAGAGGAGCAGCGCGGTGTACGCCATCATCGAGGACAGTGGAACGCAGATCCGGGTGCGCAAGGGCGATGAGATCGAACTCGACCTGCGCTCCTCCGCGACCCAGCCGAAGGAGATCGTCTTCGACCGCGTGCTCGCCGTGGGCGCCGCGGACGGCACGCCCGCGAAGCTCGGACTTCCGTACCTCGCCGGCGCCAAGGTGACCGGCGAGGTGCTCGGTGAAGTGCAGGGGGAGAAGCTCCGGCTCGCCAAGTACAAGCGACGCAAGGGATATCGCCGAACCAAGGGGCATCGGCAATCGTTCCTGCGGATCCGCATCACGTCGATCGCCGGCTGACCGGGCGCCGTCGGCGGCTACACTCCAGGCGTGGATAGGCGATCGCCCCCGGGGTGTCCCCTCGGGCGAGGAAAGTCCGAACACGGAAGGACACGGTGGTGGCCAACGGCCACCGGCCCTGCTGAGGCCAGGGAAAGTGCCACAGAAAACACACCGCCGACGATCCGCAAGGATCGGGCAAGGGTGAAAAGGTGCGGTAAGAGCGCACCGCCCGGATGGTGACATCCGGGGCACGGCAAACCCCACCGCGTGCAAGCGCAAGCAGCCTCGCCGGGAAACCGGCACCTGTGGTCCGCAGGTTGAGGCGGGTCGCGTGCTTTGAGGCCGTCGGCAACGGCGGTCCAGAGAGAAATGATCGCCACCCCGCAAGGGGAACAGAATTCGGCTTACTTCCACGCCAGCCGCGACAGGCGAGAGCCTGTCGTGCGCGCCGGGCCGACCTGAACGGATGCTTCGAGCGACGGTCGGGCGGGAAGCAGCGCATCCCCAAGGGGTTGGGGGTGGGCCCGAGACGGCCACCATTCCTCGGGCCGAGAATCTTCACGGCCTCCTCTTGCCATTCGGCCGCGGACGGGGAGAATCACCCCTCAATTCGTGGCGAGATCGGACGACAGTCGGCCGCCCTCGGCAGGGACGCGCCTCGAAAGGCCATGACGGCGAGGACAGCACCATGAATATTGGATCGAAGACCACATCCCTCCAGACCTACAGCATGCTCGTCTACCGCAAGGCGGTGCATCCGGAGTTCTTCGGGATCGCCGGTCGCCGGCGCCTGGAGCACGGTCCGTGCGAGTTCGAAGGGTGGATCTTCCGCGGCGGTCATGCGGGCCGGCTCCAGGTCGGACCGCTCTGCATCTGCGAAGTGGTGATCGATCAGTCCAGCCACCTGCCGGATCGTGGGCTGGTCACCACCATGCCGTGCGCCGGCGAGCGCGACTACGAGGAGCGCTTCGGCGACCAGGTGCTCTACATGACCACGATCCAGACCGAGACGCTCTCCGAGCATCTCTACCTGGGGACCTACAAGGAGATGGTCGCGCACGGTCGCGAGAGTGATTCGATCACCGCGGCGTGGACGGACGACTCGGGCCGTCCCAACCTCTCGCTGCTGGACATCCAGCGCTACCGCGACGAGATCCACATGCAGGGCTACCACCTGCGGAGCGACTGCGGCCTGGTGCTGCGAACGCAGTCGATGTACCAGTTCCTCGGCGATCGCAAGGGCTTCGAGCCGACCGAGCAGGCATGAGCGCGGCGCTGCGCGCGCTCCTCATCGCCGACCGAGCGCTGGGGCTGGACTTCGCGGTCCAGCCGTCGGGGTCGATGGTCTCCTCCAATCAGGTTGCGTCGGCGCCTGCCGGGACGATGCCGCGCGCGGCCGGCAGGCCGGAGGCGCCGGCCGGAGCCTCGCCGGTGGTGGCCGCCTCGTCCCCAACGGTTCGCCCGGTACCGGCGGCGGTGCCGCCGCCGATGGTCGCGTCCGGCTCCAAGGCCGAGAGGCTGGAGGCCCTTCGCCTGGAGCACGCCGCGAACTGCCCGCACTGCACGCGCGTGACGGGCCACACCCATCTCGTCTTCGGCGAAGGCGATCCGGACGCCCGGCTGGTCTTCGTGGGTGAGGCTCCCGGAGAACGGGAGGATCAGCTCGGTCGCCCGTTCGTCGGTCGCGCGGGACAGAAGTTGGACGAGATGATCGCGGCGATGGGGCTTCGGCGCGAGGAGGCGTACATCGCCAATGTCCTCAAGGCGAGGCCTCCCGGGAATCGGACTCCGCTTCCGGACGAGGTGATGCGCTGCGGTCCCACGCTCCTGCGGCAGCTGGCCATCATCCGACCGCTCGTGATCGTGACGCTGGGGGCGCCGGCCACCAAGTTCCTCCTTGACTCGGACGCGGGCATCAGCCGCCTGCGAGGAGTCTGGAGCCGTTGGACGGTCCCGGAATCCCTCGGAGGTGGGGAGATCGATCTCATGCCGACCTTCCACCCGGCGTATCTGCTTCGGAACTACACCCCCGAGACGCGAAAGGCGGTCTGGTCGGATCTGCGGCAAGTCATGGAAAGACTTGGGGTTGGGAAGAGTGCCGGGTCCGCCTAGCCGGGCTTCTCGGACGAACACGAGCCGACGGCGACGAAATCCAGGAATCTCGATCGCCTGTGGAACCCGGCAGGGGTTCACCGCGAAGAAGCGTGCGGCCAGACGGGAACGACACCGCGAGGCCTGACAAGTCAAGAATCGCCCCCCACGAGGAGCCTGTCGCGGTCCCCGAGATCTGCGACGGGCTCTTTTTTTTCGCGTCGATGGACCGGCGCCGCGGGGCTCAGGACGGCGGCGCGCTGGCCGGACGGATCCTGATCGGAATCGTCACCGGGCCGTCGTTGACCAGCTCCACTTCCATGTCGGCGCCGAAGGCGCCCGTGCCGACCTCGAGACCGGCGGCGCGAAGGTGCGTCACCACCAGTTCGATCAGCGGGCTCGCCTCCTCAGGTCTCGCCGCATCGATGAAGCTCGGCCGGTTGCCCGAGCTGGTGTCCGCGGCCAGCGTGAACTGGCTGACCACCACCATGCCACCGCCGACGGTTCGAAGATCGAGGTTCATCTTGCCGGCCGCATCCTCGAAGATGCGGAGGCCCGCGAGGCGGCGGGCCATGGAGGCCGCCTCCGCGGGTCCGTCCCCGCGTTCGACTCCCAGCAGGACCGCGAGGCCCCGGTCGATCGAGGCGAGCGGGGGCCCTCCGCGCCGACGGACCTGGCAGCGCGATACGCGCTGGACGACGGCGATCATGGGCTGGGATCGAGGAGCGCCATGGAGGCGCAGGACACCAGCCCGAGCCGGCGCGGGTCGATGGTCATCAGGTAGTCGATCAGTTCGACGGAACGGGGACGGGCCGCCAGCAGCGCGGCCGCCATCGCTCCCACGCTGCACCAGCGCGTGGGATTGCCGTGGCCTGCGAAGGCCTCCACGAAGCGTTCCGCGGATCCCTCCAGGTAGAGCGCCAGCATCTCGCGATCGTGCCGTTCGACCTCGTCCTGCCGGGCTTCGTCCACGGGATTCGCATCGCCGAACTGCATGCCCACGTGGCTCAGGTCGCTCGACGCGATGACCAGGGTCTCGCCCTCGCTCGACCGCACGATCCCGGAGAGCACGCCCATCAGCTCCTGGGCCGACGCTCGCGCGCCGTCGTCGGCGAGCATCGGGACCGTCGGATCGGGAACGAGGAGCGCCACCATCGGCACGCCGGGAAAGAGGTGGGCGATCCACGGCACATGGAGCTGGATGGAGTGCTCGCCGAAGTGATCGAGTTCGTCCTTCAGGATCCGGTCGCCGAGCTTCGCCTCCAGGGCGTCGATGAAGGCGCCGTCGCTCGGCACGGTCCCGAGGGGAGAGTCGAAGCCGAGTCTCGTCGTGGTGACGCCGTCGCCGGCACCGAAGTGATTGGTGCCCAGGACCAGCACGCGGTGCGGCGCCGTGCGGCCGACCACCGCGCGATAGGCCGAGGCATAGGCGCCCGCGGCGCGCTCCGGATCGAGGTGGGGGACGACCAGGCCGGCGACCGGGGCGGCCAGCTCCGGATCCTCGGCCTCGCCGAGCAGGGACTCCAGGCGCTGCCGACAGGTGGACGCGTCCTCGCCCCACTGACCGGCAT
>CAZSVT010000020.1:0-689 GCA_964610365.1 uncultured Isosphaeraceae bacterium | reverse complement strand
CGATGGAAACCGCCCCGCATTCCGGAGCTCGTCCCGCAGCGCCCGCTCGATGCCGTCGTACGTGGGTCCCCAGAGCATGCCGACCTCGTCGAGCTTCCTGGCCAGCTCCGCGAGAGCCCCCTCCGGCACGCTCATGGAGCGGCTGAGTTCCGCCAGGGAGCGTGATCCGTCGAACTGCGCCACCACCTGCAGTGCGGGAGGCGAGACGACGAGCATCTGTCGGGTGATCAGCGTCGGATCGCGCAGGCCCGCGAGGCGCTGGCCCTCCTTCTCGACGAGAAGGTGCTGGAAGTTGCGCAAGTGTGGCCTTGCGATGTGATCGGGGAGGGCGGGTGAATCGGCCATTCGGCACAGTCTACGAAGGGGTTTTCGACATGCGATGAAGCGGCGACGGCGTTCGGTCGAGATCCAGCGAACCGACGGCACCGCTTGGTCGCCAGTGTTCCTCGGGTACAATCGGCGACCCGGCTCAACTCGAACTGTCAGGAGAAAGCTCCATGTCGCTTCGTCACTCACGCTCGCTCGTCATCGTCTCCGGTCTCGCAGCTGCGCTCATCGGCAGTTCGCTCTTCGCCCAGGGCACGCCGCCCACCGGCACGGGCTCCTCGCCCCCCGCCGGAAGCACGCCGGCGGCCACCCCTCCGGCGGCGGCGCCATCGGGCGAGGGCCCCGCGCCCCGGATGCCCGCC
>CAZSVT010000019.1:20640-21626 GCA_964610365.1 uncultured Isosphaeraceae bacterium | reverse complement strand
CGCTCAGGAACGGCGAGGGGGACGCGGCCGGGGCGATGCGGGTCCTGCACCACATGGAGCGCCCGGAGCACGCGGTGGCGGAATGCGCGCGGGTGCTGGCGCCGGCCGGACGCGTCCTGGTGGTGGACATGCTGCGGCACGACCGCGAGCTCTACGCCCGCACGATGGGGCATCGGCACCTGGGATTCACCGAGGCGGATGCGCGATCCTGGGCCCGGACGGCGCGGCTGGCGCTGCGCCGATGGCGGGTGCTGCGCGCCGATCCGGACGGTCGCGGACCGCCGCTCTTCGCGGCGCTCTTCCAGCGCGGCGCCTGATGGCCGTCGCGACGGCGCGTCAGGCCGAGCCCGAGGCGCTCGTCGACTTCCAGCGGTCGATCACATCCTTCTGCTTGGCCGGGGGCAGTGAACGGAACTGGTTGGCGTCGGCCAGGCTGGCGAAGCCGATGACCACGCCCTCGTAGGTCACCGGGGCGGCGGCGGCGGTGAGCGCGTCGCCGGTGAGCGGGCAGGTGGTGTTGGTGATCTTCTTCTGCGGGAGGACCTGCGGCGCCGCGAGCCGGGCGCGCTTCTCGGGCGGCATGGCCGCGAACTGCTCGGCGTCGGCCCGGGTGCAGCAGTGCACCTCCCACATGCCGAAGTAGGCCACCTGACCGTCGCCCTTGAACTCCGTGCCGGAGATCGGGCAGGTCCAGGTCTTGGCGCCCCTGGGCGCGGAGGCCGGGGCGGCAGCGCTGGTCGCCGAGCTACCGGCGGGCGGTGTCGAGGCGCAGGCGCCGAGGAATGAGAGCGTGGCGGCGACGACGGCGAGGGCAGGCAGGCGCATGGGTTCGTTCCTGGGTCCGCCCGGAGGACGACGGCGACGCCGCCGGCCGACCCGCGAGCAAGGACGCAGGGTGACGAACGAAGCGGGCTCCGGCCATCGCCGGAGCCCGCGCTTCATCGACTGATCATCGAATCCTCACCGCATCGCAACCGCACGGTGGC
>CAZSVT010000019.1:0-20630 GCA_964610365.1 uncultured Isosphaeraceae bacterium | reverse complement strand
GCCGCGGCGCGGAGCGGGTCAATGGCCGTCCTTCACCTCGAACTCGGCGTCGATCACGTCGTCCTTGCCGCCGCGGCGACCGGCGCCCTCCGAGCCTGCGCCGGGGCCGGCGCCGGCCGCACCTCCGGGGCCGGACTCGCCCGCCTGGGTGGCCACGCGACCGAGCTCGCCCGCAGCATCCGTGAGCGTCTTGAGCGCCGCGTTGATGGCCGCCTTGTCGTCGCCCTTGATGGCGCTCTCCAGGTTCGAGATGGCGCCCTCCACCTTGGCGCGGGTCTCCTGCGGGACCTTCGCGCCGAGTTCCTCCAGGGCCTTGCGCGTCTGGTAGGCGACGGACTCGGCCTGGTTCTTGAGATCCACCAGCTCGCGCCGCGTCCTGTCGGCGGCGGCGTTGGCCTCCGCCTCCTTGCGCATGCGCTCCACCTCGTCCTTGGAGAGGCCGCTGGAGCCGGTGATCTTGATCTCCTGCTTCTTGCCGGTCGCCTTGTCGGTGGCCGTGACGTTGAGGATGCCGTTCGCGTCGATCGCGAACTCCACCTCGATCTGCGGAACACCGCGCGGCGCGGCCGAGATGCCGGCGAGGTCGAAGCGACCCAGCGTGCGATTGTCCTGCGCGAACTCGCGCTCGCCCTGGAGCACGTGGATCGTCACCGAGGTCTGGTTGTCCGACGCGGTGGAGAAGGTCTCCTTCTTGCTCGTGGGAATGGTGGTGTTCCGCTCGATGAGCCGGGTCATGACACCGCCGAGGGTCTCGATGCCCAGCGAGAGCGGCGTCACATCCAGCAGCAGCACGTCCTTCACATCGCCGGTGAGGACGGCGCCCTGGATGGCGGCGCCGATGGCCACCACCTCGTCGGGATTGATGCTCTTGTCGAGCTCCTTCGTCTCGAAGATCTCCTTGGCGATCTCCTGCACCCGCGGAATGCGGATGGATCCGCCGACCATCACCACTTCCTGGATGTCCTTCGGCGTGAGCTTCGCGTCCTTGATGGCCTGCTGGCAGGGGCCGCGCAGGCGCTCGAAGAGGTCCTTGCAGAGCTGCTCGAACGCGGCCCGCGACACTGTGACCTGCAGGTGCTTGGGCCCGTTCTGATCGGCGGTGATGAAGGGCAGGTTGACCGTGGTCTCCAGCTGCGTGGAGAGCTCGATCTTGGCCTTCTCCGCCGCCTCCTTGAGGCGCTGGAGGGCCATCGGGTCCTTGCGGACGTCGATGCCTTCCTTGCGGCGGAATTCCTCGGCCAGGTGATCGATGAGCCGCTGGTCGAAGTCGTCGCCGCCGAGGTGGCCGTCGCCGTTGGTGGAGAGCACCTCGAAGACGCCGTCGCCCACGTCGAGGATGGAGATGTCGAAGGTGCCGCCGCCGAGATCGAACACGGCGATGCGCGCGTTCTTCTTCTTCTCGAGTCCGTACGCGAGCGCCGCCGCCGTGGGCTCGTTGATGATGCGCTCCACCTTGAGTCCGGCGATCTCGCCGGCGTCCTTGGTGGCCTGCCGCTGGCTGTCGTTGAAGTAGGCGGGCACCGTGATGACGGCGCGATCCACCTTCTCGCCCAGGTAGTCCTCCGCGGTCTTCTTGAGATCCTGGAGGATCATGGCGCTGACTTCCGGCGGCGTGTACAGCTTGCCGCGGATGCTGACCTTCACCAGCTCCTCGGGGCCGCCGACGATCTCGTAGGGAACGAGCTTCTCCTCGCTGTGCACCTCGGCGTGCCGACGCCCCATGAAGCGCTTGATCGAGAAGACGGTGTTCTTCGGGTTGGTCACCTGCTGGTGACGGGCCGGCTGTCCCACCAGGCGCTCGCCCTTGTCGGTGAACCCGACCACGCTCGGCGTGGTGCGGCTGCCGGAGGAGTTGATGAGCACCTTCGGCTGGCCGCCCTCAAGGATGGCGACGACCGAGTTCGTGGTGCCCAGGTCGATTCCGATGATCTTGCTTGCCATGCCCCGGCGGGAGCAAGCGGGATGCCAGCGGCGTCCGGGTCCGGCCTTGGTGGAGCCCCGGTGCGGGAGCGGCGGCCGGCGGATCGCCCCGCTTCACCGAGGGTGGAGGCACCGATCAACTGCCGTTCTGGCATTCCCCGAGGCTGGGAAGGTTGGAAGCCCGGAGAGCGGTGGCCTACTCCGCCACGATCGCCTTCCACAGGCTCGAGTAGAGCGGGACCTGCAGATCGGGGGAGATCTCGACCGCGGGAAGCTGGTCGATCACCTGGTCGGTCTGGTCGGTCAGCCAGGAGACCGAGAGGTCCCCGTGGAGGCGGTTGGCGCCGTGGCGATGGTTGAAGTCGGACCGGGTGCGGAGACCATCGGTGACGAAGACGAAGTTCAAGGGCTGATCGATGAGTCGCACGCGACCGGTCACGGAGTCGATGTCGCCGTGATAGTGGTAGTTGCCGTACAGGCGCGCGCCGCCGAGCTTGAACTTCCCCTCGTACCTCTCGGAGGAGTGGCTGCCCGCATGGCTGGCGCAGTAGAGGCACCGGTCGCTGTCGAGGTAGCCGCCGGAACCGGACGAAAGGCAGCCGAGGCCTTCCCAGCGATCCGTGACGGGAGCGATGGTGCCCACGGTGAGCGCCATCATCTCCTGGGGCACGCCGACGTCCGGTCGCCCGAAGTAGCTCTGGGGAATCCGGTCGCGATGATCGCGGGCGAACATCGCCATGGCGCCGCCGATGGAGTGCTGGTTGCTGGCGCACGAGAGGCGGTGCGCCGTCTCCCGAGCCATGCCCAGGGCGGGGGTGAGCAGACCGATGAGCAGCGCGACCACCGCAAGGGTCACGAGAAGCTCAATGAGAGTGAAAGCCCGCCGCGGTTCCGCGCCGCAGCGATGGCGCCACATCGCCTGTTCTCGACTGCGTCCCATCGTGCGCCGATCTGAGCGCTGTTCTGCGTTCCGGGGAAAGCCGCCCACACGGTCCCCAACGCCCCCACAGTATCGCACGCTGTCCGGGAACAGGCCAGAACCGCCACCCAAGGACCAGCAAATTCTGTACCGTTTCCTGGGGTCCCGCCGAGGTGGCCGTAACATGAGCCTGTCGGCAGGGGAGTCGGGCCCTCAACTGCCGGCCCACGGAGGGATCTTGGACCCCCTCGAACAGGATGACTGGAACTTCATGCGCCGCGTCGCCTCAGGTGATGAGGAGGCGGTGGCTGCGCTGTATGACCGCTTCGGCGCGCTCGTGTTCAAGGCGGCCCGGCAGGTCCTGAGTTCGCGGGCCGAGGCGGATGATGCCGTGCAGGAGATCTTCGTTCGACTGTGGCGCACGGCGGATCGCTTCGATCCGCGGCGGGCGCGCCTGGTCACCTGGGTGATGCTGATCGCGCGCAGGCACCTGATCGATCGGCTGCGCCGCAAGGGCGCCCGGCCCGAGCAGCTCGGCCTGGAGAGTCGACCCGAGGGCATGCACCTGGCGGCGTCGGGTGAGAGCCGGCCATCTCCGGATACCTCGCCTCGACTCAAGGAGCGCCTCAAGGAACTCCCGGAGCTTCAGCGCGAGGTCATCGAGCGTGCGTACCTCCAGGGGTTCACCCTGCGGGAGGTGAGTCACCAGCTCAATGCTCCGCTCGGGACCGTCAAGTCGGCCCTGAGTCGTGGCTTGCAGCGTCTCCGAGATCGCCTTGGGTCCGAGAAGGCTTTGTAATGTTGCGCAATCCAAAGGATCGGCGCAACCCCCATGGCGCCCCGGACTTGGCCATCCCGAACCGGGTCGATGCCGAACATGGCGGGAACCGCGGGGGAAAGTCGGCGAATAGAGGCCCGACCTCTCTTCCGGCGACGGCCGATCGTTCGCGTCACCGGTGGTGGCAACCGGGGGTGGCATTCCGGAGCCATCTCCACCTCGAGTCGGGTCGGCCGGTCGCCAGCCTATGGCGGTGGAGTTCCTGATGACTGCTTCGGAATCTGTGTCGCGAGAGGAGTTGCTGGAGCTTGCGGTGCTCGAGGCCGCCGGCGCGCTCGACGAGGTCGATGGCGCGCGGCTGAACCGCCTCTTCCATGCCGCACCCGTGGCGCTGCAGGCGGAGATTCGAGCCGTCCAGGCGGCCATGGTCACGGACCCGTCGTTCCTGTCGACGGAGGAGCCGGTGGACACGCTGCGGGATCGGACTCTCACCCGCATCCGCGATGAGATCAGTGCCGATCACGCGGCGCTGGCGCCCATCGCCACCATCGGCCCCCGGCGGCCGTCGGTGCTCTCGCCGGCCGAGCAGATCGTGGAGCTCGTGGAACTCCGCGCCGCCAACAACAGCGTTCGCGAGGAAGCCTCTCGATGGAATCGCACCGCCGTGATGTGGCGGGCCGCGGCCATCGTCGCGGGGGCGCTCCTGATCGTCAGCGTCTACTACAACCTGGCCTCGAACCAGTACTCCGCACGCATCGGCCAGCTCGCGCTCGACGCGATGGCCCGCGAGGAACTGTCGCGGGCGCTGGGTCCGACCTATCGCGAGTTCGCCGAGGGTGGCTGCCTGGTGCGCGGCCTCTCGGCGGCTCGCACGGGATTCAGCGGCGCCGGCATCGCCTACGTCAACAAGCGGTCCGGTGAAGCGCTCCTCGTGGCCTTCGGCCTGCCGGAGGAGATCCGCTACACCGTCCGGCTCGTCGGCGACGACGGGCAGACCACCGACATCGGTTCGGTCCAGGCATCGAGCCATGCCACCGTGCTGCGCATCGTCGGCGCCAACAGCTTCCAGCTGGCGTTCGGCCGGTTGGAGCTGGTCGATCCATCCGGCGCGGTGGTCCTCCGAAGCTGAGGCGTCGGCCCTTTCACGGGAAACCCAACGGACGAGGCGGCGCCATGCGTCGCGGCGATGTCGCCTGTGTCGGATCCTGCGCCGGCTTCGTCCGGCGGCGGCTTCGCGGGGGTTCTGAAACGGTCTCCTAGCCGCCCGCCTGCTCCGCGCGCCGCGTCCACTCCTCTTCCAGCGGCGCCAGCTCGCCCGCCAACCGCTCCCGCTCGGCGGGCACGCGTCGGGCGGACTCCGGATTCGCCCAGAGCGCGGGGTCGGCCAGGCGGCCGTCGATCTCCCGAAGCTTCTGCTCGATCGCCTCGATGCGGCGCTCGAGCTCGTCCTGCGGGAGCTTCGCCAGGCGCGACGCGGATGCGGGCCGGGACGCCGCGGCACCGGCGCGGGCCGCAGGGCTGACCTCGGGGGGCCGACCCGATCGAGGCGCCGGCGACGCGGGGCGAGCGCCCGGCGTTCGATCGGCGCCGCCTCGCGTGGGGCCGTCGACGGCCGCGCGGTGCGACGCCACGAACTCCTCCAGCCACGCCTCCACATCCGTTCGCACTTCGGTGGCATGGCCCGCGCCGTCGAGGACGACGAGCCGCTCGCACACATTGGCGAGCAACGCGCGGTCGTGGCTGATCAGGATGATCGCCCCGCCGTAGCCGCCGGCCTCGGGCGCGGTGGACAGCGCCGCCTCCAGCCGCTCGGTGCTGGGGATGTCCAGGTGATTCGTCGGCTCGTCGAGGACCACCAGGTTGCGGGCCCCCGACACGAGTCCGGCGATCACCGCCCGGCTGCGCTCGCCCCCCGAGAGGGATCCCAGCGGCTTGTCCTGGTCGGCGCCGGAGAAGAGGAAGGCGCCGGCGAGATCCCGCGCCTGCTGCTCGCTGGCCCGTCCCGCCCCGTTCTCTCCGACGATCACCGACTGCAGGTACTCCCAGACCGCGAGATTCCGATCGAGGTGGTCCTGCGTCTGCCGGAACCACGCGGCGCGGAGCTGCGGGCTGGTGCGGATCGTTCCCGCATCGACGGGCTCATCGCCGAGCAGGCAGCGCACGAGCGTCGTCTTGCCGGCGCCGTTGGGTCCGACGATGCCGATGCGGTCGCCCGGCTCAATGGAGAGGTCGAGGTCGTGGAAGAGACGGCGCGTCCCGAAGGACTTCGAGAGCCCCCGGGCCACGATCGCGTGGTCGCCCAGCCGGGGAGCCGGGGGCAGCTGGAATTCGAAGACATCCAGCTCCGCCGGGCGCTCCACCAGTTCGTCCGAGCGGTAGCGCTCCAGTCGCGTCTGCCGACCTCGCGCCTGCCGCGCCCGCTGCCCGGCGCGGTAGCGGCGGATGAACTCCTCCTCGCGCTTGATCCGGCCGAGCTGCTTCTGATGCACGCGCGCCTGCGCCAGCTGCCGTTCCGCGCGCAGCGCCCGGTACTGCGCGTAGTTTCCCGGGTAATCGTGCAGCCGCCCCAGTTCCACTTCCTCGATGCGGTCGACGACGCGATCCAGGAGCCAGCGGTCGTGGCTCACCAGGATCACGGCACCGGTGAAGGAGTCGGCCAGGAACGACTCGAGCCAGCAGCGACCTTCGAGGTCGAGGTGGTTCGTGGGCTCGTCCAGGAGCAGGAGATCCGGCTGCTCCAGGAGCACGCGCGCCAGGCCCAGTCGACCGCGCTGTCCGCCCGAGAGCGCCGTGATCGGGAGGTCGAACTGCGAGGGAAGGAAGCCGACGCCGCGCAGCGCCTGCTCCACCAGGTGATCCGTGGCGTAGCCGCCCGCCGCCTCCAGCCGATGTTCCAGCTCCGATTGCCGGCGCAGGAGCGACTCGAGCTCACGACCCTCGGCATGGGCCATGTGTTCGAAGAGGAGCTCGAGATCGCGCTCGATCTCGGCGCGCCCCGCGAAGACCGCTTCCGCGGCGCCGCGAACGGTCCACGACTCGTCGAGCTCGGGATGCTGCGGCAGGTACCCGATCCGGCAGCCGCGCTCCACCTGCACGCTGCCGGAGTCGGGTTGAAGGCGGCCCGCGAGGAGGCGCAGCAGCGTGCTCTTCCCCTGACCGTTGCGACCGACGAGCCCGATCCGCTCGCCCGGCTCGACGGCCAGCGTGGCGCCATCCAGCACCGTGTGCATTCCGTGGGCGACGCGCCCATCGACGAGGGAAGCGAGCGGCATTCGTCGATCGTAGCGACCGACTCGGCATGCACCGTCATGGGCCGCGGCGTCGATTGCGGATCCGCTCGCGGGCATGGAAGATGCCCCCATGCCCTCACGACCGCCCGGACCCGGCCGGCTGTTCGGACTCGCCCGCAGACCGCGTCCGGCCGCCGCGGCCTGCCTGATCGTTTCCGCCCTCGCCGGCTGCACCGACTCGTTCACCGTCACGGCGCCCTACCAGGAGGCGTGGCAGCGCGCCACCGAGACGATGGTGGCCAACGGCTTCCAGATGGTCACCGTGTCCGACGAACGGCGATTGGTGCCGGCCAGCAACGAGCGCACCGGCCGAGCGTGGTTCCTGGCCAAGGCGCTGCCGGACCCTGCGGGGTGGGAGGCGCCGCGCGTGGTGCAGGTCTCCATCGAGCCGGTCGATCCGCCCGGCGCCGCCCAACGGCGGATCACCGTGGAGGCGGAACAGCGCGACTGGGTGGTGCAGGGCAACGTTCCCGATCCCGAGCTGCGCAGCCGCGTGGTGTGGATGCTCAAGCAGGCGTTCTCGGTTCCCGGCGCCGTGCCGCCGGAGGATCCGCCGCGGCACGCCTGGTAGCCGTCGCCGATCGCCCCGCGGCGCCGCACCCTCTCGGGCCCCACCATGCATCCCGTCGTCTGGCTCAACGGCCTCTTCGTTCCGCCCGAGGAGGCGAGGATTCCCCTCTTCGACGCGGCGGTGCAGCACGGCGTCGGACTCTTCGAGACGATGCGCGCCGAACACGGGCGCATCTTCCGCGCCGAGGCGCACCTGCGCCGGCTCCAGGAGAGCGCGAGGATGCTGGGCCTCGATCCGGCGCTTTCCGCCCCCGCGCTGGCGCGCGCGGCGCAGCTCACCGTGGAGCGGAGCGGCATCGCCTCCGCGCGGGTGCGGCTGACGATGACCGGCGGCTCGCTCAACCTGCTGGCGAAGCAGCAGCGGACGCCCGCCCATCTCACGATCGCCATCGCCGTGCAGCCGCTGGCGCCCTTCGCGGAGGCCGCCTATGTCCTGGGCATCCGGGCGCAGGTGGCGGAGCCGCGCCTGAGCCCCGCCGATCCCTTCGCCGGACACAAGACCATCAACTACTGGCCCCGACTGGCGGTGCTGCAGCAGACGGCGGCGTCGGGCGGCGACGAGGCGCTCTGGTTCACCACCGGAGGACGACTGGTCGGCGCGTCGGTGGGCAACGCCTTCGTGGTGCGCGACGGCACGCTCGTCACGCCGCCGGCGCGGCGCGACGGCGAGGTGCAGCCCACGCTGCCTGGCATCACGCGCGCGGCGGTCCTGGAGATCGCGGCGCGGGAGGGCCTGGACGCATCGGAGGCGCCGATCCTGATGGCCGACCTGCTGGCCGCCGACGAGGTCTTCCTCACCAACTCGATGTGGGGCGTGCTGCCGGTCTCTCGACTGGAGGATCGTCCCATCGGCGCCGGCGCCCCGGGGCCGGTGACGCAGCGGATGCGGACGCAGCTCACGGAGCTGATCGAGGCGGAGACAGGTCGATCACCGTGACGCCGCCGCGGGGGCGCACGGCGCGGAAGCGCAGCATGGCGCCCCAGAGCCAGGAGACGAGCACGGCGGCGATGGTCAGCGCCGTGGCCCCGAGGACCGCCAGGGCGAGGAGCACGAAGATGGGGATCGCCAGCAGCACGGTGAGCGCCAGCCAGAGGGCTCGCTCCACGCCGCCGCCGCCGAGCGCGCTCGTCCAGGCGCGGCCGCCCTCGGAGGCGCCGCTGGAGAGCCGGACCCAGAGTTCGCGGCTGAACCCCATGGCCCGAGTCTAGGAGCGGACGCGGTCGCGGCCCTCGCGGCGTGTGGACAACCTGGCCAACGGGCGCCGCGGGCGCCGTCGGCGGCGATCGTTCCCGGCGGCGCTTCCCTCCGTCGGGGCGGGGGCGTATAAGTCGATCACGGAGGTGACGCGGCCATGGACGGCATGACGGTGGACTCGAAGGATCGACGCGCGCCGCGCTTCGTCCACCTGCACCTGCACAGCGAGTACAGCCTGCTCGACGGCGGCAACCGCTTCGAGGCGCTGGTGCGGCGCGTGCGGGAGCTGGGCATGGACGCGGTGGCCCTCACCGATCACGGAAACCTGCACGGGGCGATGGAGTTCCACGCCGCCGCGAAGGCCGCGGGGGTGAAGCCGATCCTGGGCATCGAGGCCTACGTGGCGCCGGGCGATCGGCGCGATCGGACCCACACCGGCATCGCCGACGGCGGATTCCACCTGGTGCTGCTGGCGGAGACGCTCGAGGGCTGGCGCAACCTCATGAAGCTCTCCAGCGACGCCTTCATCAACGGCTTCTACTACAAGCCGCGCATGGACAAGTCGACGCTCGCGGAGCGGAGCCGCGGGCTGATCGCCATCAACGGGCACCTGGGCAGCTCGCTCGCCCATCACCTGGTGCAGTTCGCCGACGGGAAGGATCCGAAGCACTGGCGCGCGGCGCTCGAGGAGGCCGCGTGGCATCGCGACACCTTCGGCCGCAACGAGCGCGGGGAGCCGTGCTTCTTCGTGGAGCTCCAGCGCCCCATCCCGGAGCAGGAGCGCATCAATCCGCTGCTGATCCAGCTCGCCCGCGAGCTCGACCTGCCGCTGGTCTGCGACAACGACGCCCACTTCCTGCGCCGCGAGGACTGGGATCACCACGACACGCTCTTCTGCATCTCCATCCAGCGCCGCAAGGACGAGGAGGAGCGCATCCGCTACAGCCCGGAGCTCTTCGTCAAGAGCCCGGAGGAAATGGCGGCGCTCTTCGAGGATCTTCCGGAGGCCGTCGAGAACGCGGTGCGGATCGCCGAGCGCTGCCGCGTGGACCTGCCGGAAGGTGAGAACCATGCGCCGGTGGTGCGGGTGGCGCGCGCCGGGTCGCCGTCGCCCTACGACGGCGGCGACCTCACGGAGTGGTTCAAGTCGCAGTGCCGGACCGTGGAGCTGACGCCCTTCGACGCCACGCGCGACGCGGAGAGCCCGGAGGCGCTGGCGCGGGGCTGCGACGCGGCGCTGCGCTTCCTCTGCGAGACGGGGCTCGTCTGGCGCTACGGTCCGGAGGGCATCACCGAGCCCATCCGCGCGCGCCTGGAGCGCGAGCTGGCGGTGGTGGCCGCGAAGGGCATCTCTGCCTACTTCCTCATCGTCTGGGACTTCGTGGACTGGGCGCGCCAGCAGGGCATTCCCGCCACCGCCCGCGGCTCGGGCGTGGGCACCATGATCGGCTTCGTCCTGGGTCTCTCCAACGCCTGTCCGGAGCGCTACGGCCTGCTCTTCGAGCGCTTCACCGATCCCGACCGCTCCGAGTATCCCGACATCGACATCGACCTCTGCCAGGACGGCCGCGCCCGCGTGATCGACTACGTGCGCCGCAAGTACGGCCACGTGGCGCAGATCGTCACCTTCGGGCGGCTGAAGGCGAAGGCCGCCATCAAGGACGTGGCGCGCGTCATGGGATGGAGTCCCGTGGACGGGCAGCGGCTGGCCAACCTGGTGCCGGCGGAGCTGCACATCACCATCGACGAGGCGATCTCCAAGGAGCCCGAGCTCCGCGCCGCCTACGAGAGCGACGAGCGCACGCGCCGGGTGATCGACGCCGCGAAGGCCCTGGAGGACCACGCGCGCAGCGCCGGCATCCACGCCGCCGGCGTGGTCATCGCCACGCGGCCCCTCGACGACATCGTGCCGCTGGGCCGGCCCGCGGGAGGCGGCGAGGAAGTGGTGACGCAGTGGGACGGTCCCACCTGCGAACGCGCCGGCCTGCTCAAGATGGACTTCCTCGGCCTGCGCACGCTCAGCACCATCGAGCGCGCGAAGGCCCTGGTGCGCGAGGCCTTCGACGAGGAGACGATCTGGCGCGCCGTCGATCGAGGTCCGGGACAGGCGGAGCGCGGCGGCGCCGCGGCCCATCCGCTGGATCTGGACCGCCTGGACTTCGACGACCAGCGCGTCTTCGCCCTCTTCCGGCGCGGCGAGACGCAGGGGATCTTCCAGTTCGAGTCCGGCGGCATGCGCAAGCTGCTGGTGGACATGCAGCCCGACCGCCTGGCCGACCTCATCGCCGCGAACGCCCTCTTCCGGCCCGGGCCGATGGACCTCATCCCCGAGTACAACGCGCGCAAGCACGGTCGCTCGCCGGTGCCGCGCGTGCACGAGGTGGTGGACGCGATCACCCGCGAGACCTACGGGATCATGGTCTACCAGGAGCAGGTGATGCAGGTGCTGCACGCGCTGGGCGGCATCCCGCTCCGCGCCGCGTACACCATCATCAAGGCCATCTCGAAGAAGAAACAGGAGACGATCGAGAAGGCGCGCGGGGACTTCGTGCGCGGCGCCGCCGAGCACGGCGTGGACCGCGTCCGGGCGCAGGAGCTCTTCGAGCTGATCCTCAAGTTCGCCGGCTACGGCTTCAACAAGAGCCACTCCACGGGCTACGCGATCATCGCGTACCAGACGGCGTACCTGAAGACCTACTTTCCGGCCCAGTACATGGCGGCGGTCCTCTCCTACGAGAGCCAGGCGCGCAAGGTGGACGAGTGGGCCGTCTACCTGGAGGAGTGCCGGCGCATTCCCTTCCCCGACCACGCGCCGTCGAAGCCGCACCTGGGCGTGGACGTGAAGCCGCCGGACCTCAATCTCTCCAAGGCCGACTTCGCCGTGGTCTTCGGCGACGGCGAGCCGCGCGACCCGCTCCACGGCCACATCCGGTTCGGTCTGCAGGCCATCAAGGGCGCCGGCGAAGGCGCCATCCGCGCCATCATCGCCGAGCGCGACCGGGGCGGGCCGTATCGCGATCTCTTCGACTTCGGGGCGCGCGTGGACCTGCGGAGCGTGAACCGCGCCACGATGGAGCGCCTGGTGGCGGCCGGCGCCTTCGACTCGCTCCACGGCGTCGAGGCGCGGGCGGCGCTGGTGGCCACCATTCCCGATGCGATGTCGGCGGGGCAGTCGCTGGCGAAGGATCGCCGCCAGGGGCAGATGAGCCTCCTGGGGGCGTTCGACGACTCGGGCGAGGCGTCCAGCGCGCCGCGCACCGGGACGATGCCGGGCGCCGCATCGGCGGCGCTGCGCCGCACCGCGCCGTGGGACCGGCTCACCGCACTCCAGAAGGAGCGCGAGAGCCTCGGCTTCCATGTGAGCGGTCATCCGCTGGACGAGCATCGGCGGGCGATCGCCGAGTTCTGCTCCACCGACACCGCGGCGCTCGCGGAACTCGCCGAGGGCGTGCCGGTGGTGCTCGCCGGCATCGTCACGCGCGTGCACCAGACCTTCAGCAAGGGTGGACGCGAACCGGGCCAGAAGATGGCCATGATCACGCTCGCGGATCGCGCCGGCGCCGTGGACGGCGTCTGCTTCAGCGACGTCTTCGCTCGGCACGGCGAACTGCTCGCCGCGGATCGCATCGTGGTGGTGGCGGGGTTCGTGGATCGTCGTCGCGCCGAGCCGGCCATCCGCGTGGAGCGCGTGGTGCCCATCGAGGAGGCGCCGGCGCACCTGGCGAACGCCATCGAGATCGTGGTGCGCGCGCCGGGCGAGACGGGCGGCGAGCCGGTGGAGCCGCTGCTGGAAATGGTCGCGGGTCACCTGAAGCAGGCCGCCGCCACCTTCGCCGCCACGCGCGGTCGTCCGGTGGAGGTGGTGGTGCGGCTCGTCGTGGACGGCTGGGTGGTGTCGCTCACGCCCACCACGGCCCGCGTGGTGCCGGAGCGGAATCTCCTGACCCGGCTGCGGCAGACGCTGGGCTCGCAGGGCACCGTGCGCGTGCGCGGCGGATGGCGGCCGCAGCGGCGCGAGCCGCGCCCCTGGGAGATGGCTCGATCCCGGGAGTCCGTCGGGGCCGCGAACTGACGCGGCGCGGACGGAGGCACCTCACGGACTGAGTCGACGGGCCACCCAGCCCCCGAGCTGCGGCGTGTGCTGGTAGCGCACGCGGTCGTGGAGGCGCGTGGGGTGGCCTTCCCAGAACTCGATCGCCTGCACGCTCACCCGATAGCCGCCCCAGTGCGAGGGACGCGGGACGGGCTGGCCCTTGAAGCGCTGCTCCGCTTCGCGCACCTGGGTTTCCAGCGCCGCGCGGCTCTCCACGGGATGGCTCTGGTCGCTGGCCCACGCGGCGAGCTGGTTCTCGCGCGGACGCGCGTTCCAGTATTCGTCGCTCTCCAGGTCGCTGGTGTGGTGCACATGCCCCTCGATGCGCACCTGCCGGTTGAGCAGGTCCCAATGGAAGAGGAGCGCCGCGCGCGGGCAGGCTTCCAGCGCCTCGCCCTTGCGGCTGGATCGATTGGTGAAGAAGACGGCGCCGCGCTCGTCGAAATTCCGCAGCAGCACGATGCGGGCGCTGGGCATGCCGTGGGCGTCCACGGTAGCCAGCGTCATGGCCTCCGGGTTCGGCATCGGAAGGCGCAGCGCGTCCGCGTACCAGAGGTGGAAGGCGGCGATCGGATCGTCCGGCGGATCGTCGAAGGCGAAGGGCGCGGGCGTGAAGCCCGGCGCGAGCGGCGGGGAGGCGGGCGGTGAACCGATTCTGCTCATGGGCGTGCTCCGTCGGGGGATGCCGGTGGATCGAACCCGAACTCGCGCAACCACTCGTCGGCCGTACCGGGACCTTCGCCCCGGGGTTCGCGCCGGGGGCGCGACCCACGGCGCATCGTCGCGTCGGAGGCCAGGTCTTCAAGAAACCGATCACTGCTCATCGTTCGACAACCGAATGGCCGCACGGCGTTGATCAGTCCGCGATCGTTCGTGACCAGCGTGATTCGGCGGGCGAAGCTCGACTGTTCGATCTCCTCGGCGATCACCGAGTCGGCGCTGCGGGCTCCACAGCGGCGGATGACGATGCGCAGGCCCGGGAAGGGCTGCTGCTCGCCCGGCACGCCACCGTCGCAGACCAGCCGCACCAGGTCGTTCCGCCATCGGCTGCGGGCCACCAGGTCCGCCAGGCCCACCTCGTCGGGGCCGGCGAGCTCGGGCGGCAGGACGCCCGTGACATGGAGCACATTGGATGCGTCCACCACGAGCGGCATGGATACAGCCTAGGGACCCGGGCCGGAATCCCCGAGCCGCGGGGGAACCGGGGGCGTCCGGCGGCTTGCCCCCGGGCCGGGATTCGGCTCTACTGCGGGACTCGACGCGGGATCGACGGCGGACCCGGGTGGGTCCCGTCCCGCGGCGAGCACCAGGAAGGCATCGGCATGGCGATTCGCATCAAGTCGCGCACCGGCGAGAGCATCGAGCAGATGCTGCGTCGCTTCAAGAAGCTCTGCGAGAAGGAGGGCCTCACGAAGGATGTGAAGCGTCGGCAGTACTACGAGAAGCCCTCGGAGCGGCGGCGACGCGAGATGCGGAAGACTTCCACGCGCGGCCTGCGTCCGATGGGACCGCGCGGAGCCGGCCCCGGCGGCGGCCGCAACCGAGAGGCGTGAGCGACAAGAAGGTCAGCAGTTCGCGGGCGGGGGAGGAGGCACCGGCGCCTTCGCCGCGGTGGCGCGGTCGTCGCGCGGGAGAGGCTCGGGGGACCGGTTCCGGCTCCGGCGGCGCCGACGGCGACGCACGCGCCTTCGCGCTGGAGGCGGCGAAGGTGGCGTCGGAACTCAAGTGCACCGAGGTGTCGATCCGGGATGTCCGCGGACTCAGTCCCGTCTGCGATTACCTGGTCATCGCCTCCGGCACCAGCGAGCGGCAGATGCGGGCGGTGGCGCAGGAGATCGAGGACCTGGGGAAGGCGGGCGGATCGCCTCCCTTCCGCCAGTCGCGCGACGGGGGCGACTCGTGGATCGTGATCGACTTCGTGGACGTGGTGGTGCACCTCTTCGAGCCCGAGCAGCGCGCCTTCTACGACATCGACGGATTGTGGAACGACGCGCCGCTGGTGCCCTGGCGCGGCGCGGCGGCGCGACGACCGTCGGGTGAAGCCCCGGGACGGTGACGCAGGATGCGTGCAGTGCTCGTCGGCTCGATTCATCGCGCCCCGATGACCTCCTGCGAGCCCGACTCCATGGGCTCGATCACCATCGACGAGGATCTCCTGGACGCGGTGGGCATCCGGCCCAACGAGAAGGTGCCGGTCACCGACATCACCAGCGGCTCCCGATTCGAGACCTGGGTCTTCCGCGGGTAGCGCGGGACGGGCGTGAGCGGCGTCCATGGCGCCGTCGCCCGGCTCACCGGCATCGGCCACCCGGTGACCATCATGAGCGACTGCCGCATGAGCCCGGAGGCGAAGGCCCGCCACCGGCCGAAGGTCGTCCTCGGCTCGCCGAAGAACGGCGTGGAGCGATTCCTCGAGTACGACGCGGCCTGAGTCGGCGCGGCGCGGTACAAGCGCGGCCATGAGTCCGCGTTCCGCCGTCGTCGCGTGGTCATCCGCACTTGCGCTCGCGTGTTCCGGCGCGGTCGCCGCCTCGGCGTCGCAGGAAGCCGCGGCGCCGGCGCCGCCCGCAGTGCCCGCGGCGCCCGCGGCGCCGCCGACCCCCGCGGCGGACCCGGCGCGCGCCGCAGCCCCGGCCGTGGTGCGCAGCGATCTCGCCGGGGTCTGGCGCGGCGCATCGCCGAAGGAGCCGCCGTACCACGAACTCCGATTCGAGCGTCCCGCCGATCCGTCGGGCGCCTGGACCGTGGCGATCACCATTCCTCCGGTCATGGTGCTGGATCGGGTGGTCCCCGACGCGGTCGTGGAGGAGGGGCGGCGCTTCCGCTGCTCCACGCAGGCCTTCGGATTGACCTTCCGCATGGAGGGTGCGCTGGAAGCGGACGGCACGCGCATCACCGGCAAGGGTTCCGTCGAGCGAAACGGGGCGACGGAGGAGTTCGAACTCCACCTCGCCCCCACCGCCGTGGCGTCGAGCGTTCCCGGGGCGGCGAGCTACTCGGCCGAGCTTTCCGCCATGGGCATGAAGCTGCCCATGGCGCTGACCCTTGCCGATGCGGGCGAGTTGGGCATGGTCGGCTCCATCGACATCCCGGCGCAGAGCATCGAACGGATGCCGGTGGTGGTGGAACGGACCGAGGACGGGCGCCTGGAGGTGACGCTGCCGGTGGGAGTCCCGGCGCTGATGACGCTCGCACCCGAGGACGAAGGGAAGGCGCTGCGCGGCACCTTCGCCCAGGGACCCGTCACCGCACCGATCGAATTCCGGCGCAGCGAAGGGCCGCTGAAGGGGAGCGCACGACCGCAGAATCCGGTGCCGCCGTTCCCCTACCTGGAGCGGGAAGTGGAGATTCCCTGCGAGGCGGGTCACACGCTGGCCGGCACGCTCACGATCCCAGGGTTCGCGCGAAAGGATCGGCGCGTCCCTGGCGTGGTGATGCTCACCGGGAGCGGGCCGCAGGATCGAGACGAATCGCTCATGGGCCATCGGCCGTTCCTGGTGATCGCCGATGCGCTCTCCCGCGCCGGCATCGCGGTGCTTCGCTGCGACGATCGCGGCGTCGGCAAGAGCACCGGGGATCCGTCGAGCGCCACCTCGCGCGACTTCGCCGTCGATGGCCGGTCGATGATGGCCTTCCTGCGGACGCAGCCGGAGATCGATCCGGCGCTCTGCGGCTACGTGGGGCACAGCGAGGGCGGACTCACCGGCCCGCTCGCCGCGCTCGGCGACCAGGAGGCCGGGGCCCCGGTGGCGTTCGTGGTGCTGCTCGCGGGGCCGGCCGTCCCGGGCGCGGAGGTGCTGGCCGTGCAGGTGGGGCGCCTGCTGCGCGCCGCCGGCGTGCCCGAGGAGTCCATCGCGCCGCTGGTGGAACGGAACCGGCGCATCACGGCGGCCCTCGCCGCCGACGAACCGAAGGAGCGCATCCGCGAATTGCTCGCCGACACGATCACCGAGCAGCAGCGCATGACCGCGGAGAAGGCGGGGATCGTGTCGCCGGAGCCGCTGACGCCGGAGTCGGACGAGGTGGCGATGGTGGCGCGGCAGCTGGAATCCGCGTGGATGCGCGAGTTCATCGTCTACGACCCGGCGCCGACGCTGCGGCAGGTGAAGGCGCCGATGCTCGCCATGAACGGAGACCTGGACACGCAGGTCGACGCCGAGCAGAACCTGGTGCGCGTGGAGGCGATCCGCCGGGAGGCGGGCGTCCCGATCACCGTGCACCGGTACCCGAACCTGAATCACCTGTTCCAGCCGGCCACCACCGGCGGCGTCGACGAGTACGCGCTCATCGAGACCACCTTCGACCCGGGAGCCCTCGAGGACCTGACGAAGTGGATCCAGGAGACCACGACCCGGGCGGCGGCCTCCGCGGCGGCGACGGGTGCCGGCCCGGTGGGTTCGAAGCCGGCCGGCAGGATCGTGGAGATCAAGCGCAACGGCGCCTGGCAGCCGGCGGAGGGCGGAGGGACGCCGCCTCCGTCGAGCGCACCATCGACGCCCTCCCCGTCGTCCCCGCGGTGACCCTGCGATGTCGTTCGGACTCGGTCGTGGACGGGCGCTCGACCCTGGAACTTCCGGCCTCACCGCGGCCGATCTTCCGCCGCTGGAGGGTCCGCGACTCGGGCCGGAGTTCTTCTTCGGGGCCGAGCGGGCCGCGGCCGCGGGGCCGAACTTCGAGATCGAGATCGGCTCCGGCAAGGGCACCTTCCTCCTCCAGGAGGCGCCGCGGCGCCCCGAGACGCTCTTCCTGGGGATCGAGTACGCCGGAGAGTTCTATCGCTACGCCGCGGATCGGCTGCGCCGGCACGGCGTGACGAACGCGCGCATGCTCTATGCCGACGCGGGCGCGTTCATCCGGCATCGGCTGCGCGACGCATGCGTGAAGGTGATCCACCTCTACTTCAGCGATCCGTGGCCGAAGAAGCGCCATCACAAGCGCCGCGTGGTGCAGGCGGAGTCGCTGGCGCAGTTCCATCGGGTGCTCGTTCCGGACGGGGAGATCCGCATCGTCACCGATCACGACGAGCTCTGGCAGTGGTGCGAGGATCGCGCGACGGAGGCGGCGGCGCTCTTCGAGCGCCGGCCCTTCGGCGGCGTCGAATCGGCGGGCGAGGGCGAGTTCGTCGGCAGCAACTTCGAGCGCAAGTACCGGCGGGAGGGGCGGCCCTTCCACGCCATGACGCTGCGCAGGCGTTGATGGCGCCGTTGGCGGGTGCCGATGAACCGGGTGCACCGGGACCCGAGCGCGGGCGCGGGTACATTCCTGACACCGGCGAGGTCGACTCGGCCGCGAACGGAGGTGACCCATGGCGAGTGAGCGAGCCCCGGTGCCGCTGACGCGGCGCGAGGCGATTCGACTGGGCCTTGGAAGCGTGGCGGCGGCCTCGATCGGGGGCGCCGCACTCGGTCAGGCAGGCGCGTCGTCGTCCACCGGCCCGTCCGCGCCGCGGAGTCCGGCGCCGCCGGCCGCCCGCAGGCGCACGCTCCGTGTGGCCCACCTGAGCGACATCCATGTGCAGCCGGAGCGCAACGCCGAGGCGGGGTTCGCGGCCTGCCTCGCCCATGTGCAGTCGCAGGAGGACCGCCCCGACCTGATCCTCACCGGCGGCGACAACGTGATGGATGTCTTCGAGCAGGAGCGTCCGCGCGCCGAGCGGCTCGGTCGGCTCTGGCGCGAGGTGCTGAAGCGCGACGGCTCCCTGCGCGTGGAGCCGACGATCGGCAATCACGACATCTGGGGATGGCATTCGAAGAGCGGGACGACCGGCGACGAGCCGACGCACGGCAAGAGGTACGCCCTGGACCTGCTCGGACTGGAGCGGCCGTACCGTGCCTTCGACGCCGGCGGCTGGCAGATCCTGGTGCTCGACAGCATCCAGCGTCGGCCCGACGGCTACCTCTGCGAACTCGACGCGGAGCAGAAGGCGTGGCTGGAGCAGACGCTCTCGGCGAAGCCGAAGTCGACGCCCACGCTCGTCGTCTCGCACGCGCCGATCATCTCGGTGACGCCGCTCGCCTACGGCAAGACGCGGGATGGCGATGCGGTGAAACTCCGCGGCGACCTGGTGCATGCGGACGGCGGCGAGATCCACGCGATGCTGCGGGGGGCGAATGTGCCGCTCTGCCTCTCGGGCCACATGCACCTGCTCGATCGCTGCACCACCGATGGCGTCACCTACATCTGCGACGGCGCCGTGAGCGGCAACTGGTGGAAGGGAGCGCATCGCGGCGTGCCCGAGGGGTACGGAATCGTCGACCTGTACGACGACGGTTCGTTCGACCATCGCTACGAGCCCTTCGGCTGGAAGGCGACGGCGGAGTGACGACGCGGTCCGCGTTCGCGCTCGCGCTGCTGGTCCTGCAGGCGGGGTGCGCGTCGGCGGGCGCCTCGCCGGGCGCATCGACCGACGGCGGCGAGATCCTGCTCGGATGGAGCGAGGAGCGGCTCAGCGGCGATCCGGCCGTCCGCGGGCGGGCGACCCTCGACTGGTCGACCACGCCGGGAATCCCCGCCGACGCGGAGTCCGCGCTCCTCGCCCTTCGGGCCGCGGTCCGGGCACGCTCCAAGGATCGGGAGGTGGTGTTGACGAGTCCGGGCGGCCGCGCCGTCGCGCTCATGCATGTCGATCCGTGGCACTGGAACATCGATCCATCGCCGCCGCGCGGCGTGGTGATCTGGCCCGACTGGCGGGATGCCTCGACCGTCATCGAGTTCGCCGACATGGGAAAGGCGCAGTTCCTTTCGGACCATCATGTCCGTCTCACCCATCGCTCGAAGGACGGATCGGACCGCTCCGGCATCGTCGATCTGCGCCGCCCGACCGTCTCCTTCCAGGTCGACGGCGTGCGCCGGAACACGCTTCGCGTCTGCAACTCGGGCCGCTGGGCCGGCATCGCGAGCGATGGATCCATTCGACACGGGCGGTTCGATGCGAACGACCCCGCGGGTTCCGCGGTCGGAGCCGTGATCCAGGGCGCCGGGGAGCCGCGCAACCTCCTCTGGATCGACGACGGCCGTCGTCTCGTCGTGGACCGCGACGGATCCCGCCTCGAGGTGATCGATGCGGCCGATGGGACGGTGCGCGCGACGCGGCCGGGGTCGCTTTCGCCGCCGTGGGTGGAGCCGATCGCCGTCGGACAACGGCGCTTCGATGCGGTGATCCCGGGAACCGGCAGCGTGCTGGTCGAGGTTCGGGACGACGGATCGCTCGCCACCGCCAGGCTCGATTTCCAGAGCGCGGACGAGTACATCCTCATGCCGTCGCCGAGCGGGCGCCTCGCGGTCACGCAGGACTCGCACTCGAAGTTCAGCTCGACGCCGCGGCAGATCCGTTCGCTCTCCGTGCCGGTGTGGGGCGATGCGCCGCCCGATTGGCGCCGCGCGCCGAGCGTCGACGGCATCCAGGAGGTCGGCTGGCTGGCGTGGCCCTGATCATGCCGGCGGCGACCAGCCGCTCGATCGATCCTTCGACAGCACGCGCGCCGCCTGCTCGATGCAACGATCGCAGATGGCGGCGTCGCGCCGAGGGCTCCGCCAGCGGAGATCCGTTCGCTGCTCGAGGCACATCGTGCAGGAGCCGGAGGACGGCGTCGACCCGCCGCGCCCCTCGACGATGGCCACGGAAAGACACGCCGCGCAGAGGCAGCTCCCCTGGTGCCCCTCGATGAACGGCGTCGACTCGCTCCAGGGCTGCGCGCAGAAGTCGCAGAGGAAGTCGCCGGCGTCCATGTTGTTCGGATCACTGCCCGGGCGGTGCATCGCGCGGATCGTATCTCGGCGGCCGCCCCGGCAGCCCGAACCGCCGCGGCGTGCGCAGGTCCGCGCGTCGGCCCCGGCAGCCCGCTCGCGTCGGACGCCTGCTCGGC
>CAZSVT010000018.1:0-22210 GCA_964610365.1 uncultured Isosphaeraceae bacterium | reverse complement strand
CGACGGATCGAAGAACTGCCGGATGCGTCCGTGGATGGCGGCGTCGAACGCGGCGCCGGCCGCGGCCTGGAGTCCGCGCTCCAGCCGATGGGGCTCCCAGAGATCGTCGGCGTCCAGGAAGGCGAGCCACTCACCGAAGGCCGACCTCGCTCCGGTATTGCGCGCCGGACCGGCGCCCGCCCCGTCCGACGGCACCACGCGCACGCCGGGGTCGAGGGCGCAGGCCCGTTCGCATCCGCGGTCGCTCGAGCGATCGTCCACCACCACGATCTCGCGCGGACGGATCGAACCGCGGAGGATGCTCCGGATCGATTCCACGATGGTCGGCGCGGCGTCGTGGGCGGGAACGATCACCGAGACATCGGCCGAGCGGCTCACGCGGCGCCTCCCGGAGCCGGCGCCGCATCGTGGGCCCGCCGCACGGCGCCGCGCACCACGCGCAGCAGGCGGGCGGTGTTGGCGGCCGCGTCCAGCGAGGTGTTGCGATCGTGCACGCGCTTGTGCACCACCACGCGGTCGATCACGGCGCCGCGCGCCCCGAGGTGGAAGGCTCGTGCGAACCAATCCACATCCTCCGCGGATCGAAGCGATGGATCGAACGGCCCCACGCGATCGAGGAGCTCGCGCCGCACGAGCAGCGTCTCGAGGATGTACGCGGGCACCGGGCCATCGAGCAGTTCGCGCCGGAATCCCGGCGGTGGAACGCAGCCGGGGGCGCACTCGAAGGCCGCGAGCCCCACGACGAAGTCGAGCGACGGATCCTCCGCGAGCCGCGCCGCCTGTCGCTCCAGCTTGTCGGGCGCCCACCGGTCGTCGTGGGAGAGGAAGGCCACCAGCGGAGCGCGCGTGGCGGCGATGCCGGCGTTGTTCGCGTCGGCCACGCCGCGCGGCTCCCGATCGATCAGACGCGCGAAGGCGTGACCGGCCACGATCTCGCGCGTGCCATCCCGGGAACGGCCGTCGACGACCGCCACCTCGGCGGGCTCGAGCGTCTGCGCCGCGATGCTCCGCAGGGCGTCCCCGATGAAGCGTGCTCCGTCCCGCACCGAGAGGATCACCGCGATCTCCGGGCGGCGCGCCCGCGCCGCGGTGCGCAGGGCGTCGAAGAAGGCGCGTCGATCCGCCCGCGCGTCGCTCGTGCGATTGGCGTCGTGGCGACGGGCCACCTGGGCGATCTCGTCGTCCAGGAGGATCGCGGCGCCGCGGGCGCGCGCTCGGGCGAACCACTCCACGTCCTCGCACAGGTCCCGCGACTCGTCGAGCAGGCCGACGCGATCGAAGAGCGAACGCCGCGCCAGCAGGGCTCCGAGGCTCATGGCGGGGAAGGGATCGCCCGCGGGCACGAAGGACCCGCCGCCCGGGTCGAGCCGCTCGAAGCGCGTGGACCCGAGGACCGCGTCGGCGTCGGCGCGGTCGGCGAGGAGCCGGGCGTGGCGCTCGAGGCGACGCGGCGTCCAGCGATCGTCATGATCGAGGAAGGCGATGAACGATCCCCGCGCCGCGCGGATCCCGGCGTTGCGGGCCGCGGCCGGTCCGCGACCGTCGCCGCGCAGGATCCGCGCCGTCGGCGCCGCGGCGCGCACCCGCTCCACGGTCCCGTCGGTCGACCCGTCGTCCACCACCACGATCTCCTCGGGAGGCGCCGACTGGCCCAGCATGGAGCGCAGCGCCTCCCCGACGAAGCGCTCGCCGTTGCGCACCGCCATGATCGCGCTCACGCCGTTCACCGCGATGCCCCCGCCGGCACGGTCTCCGCGGCCGGCGCACGGCACGCCTCGAGTCGATCGCGCAGGAGCCGCGGGATCATCGGTCCGTCGTCGGCCAGGTCCAGCGTGAAGCAGGGAAGCCGCCGCACCAGCGCCGACATCCGCGCCAGGTCGCGCCCGCCGGAGGCCGGCTGCGCGAAGAGCGTGCTCGGCGCGAGGGCGCGCAGCGCGAGGCCGGGCGCGGCGGGCAGGAGGCGCGAGCGGGTCGATCCTCCCACGCGCGGCATGACGATCGCCGTCAGCGGGCGCGACGCTGGAAACCGATCCGCCTGCTCCGCGCCCGGCAGCGCGAAGTCCTTCGCGTCGCTTCCGGGGCGCGTTCCGACCGCGGGAAGGAACCCCGGGACTTCCACGCGGCGATCGCGGCGCAGCGACGCGGAGGCGAAGAGGGAGTGCACGCGGGGTTCCGGGTCCAGCGTGACCGCCACGTTGTTGTCGCCGAGGAACTCGAACCCGGCGTCGAGACAGCGCAGCGCCGTGGTCGACTTGCCGCTTCCGCCGGGCGCGGCCAGCAGGAGCGCGGCGCCGTCGACGGCGACCGCCGCGGCGTGGACCACCGCGGCGCCTCGATCCTCCAGGGCCCAGGCCAGGAGCGCCCGCATGGGCGACGCGCACTCCCACTGCGGCACCCGCCGCGCATCGCGCGACCACCAGAAGCCGCGACGCCGGGCGCGGTCGAAGGCCAGCAGCACGCCGGACCCGGCGTTGAACGCCGCCGCGCAGCGAGGCGCGTTCGTCGGGGAGCTCGTCCGCGCGTTCGTCGGCGCGATCGTCGCCGGGCCGTCGCCCGGATCGTCACCCGCGCCCTCGCCCGCCGGGCCGTCCGATCGTCCGCGCGGATCGATCAGCCACTCGCGCCAGGCGGGAAGGTCGAGGGCGCTCCCGGCGCCGTCGCAGGCGTCGATCTCGATGGGAGGCTCGGCGCCGGGCGTTCCCTCCGCGGGCCGCGCCCCGATCGCGCGGGGCCGCAGCGCCGGGAGGAGCGCGTCCACGACGGCGGGTCCATGCAGGTGAAGACGAATCCACGCCCCCGCGAGCCCAAGGTCCACGATTCGGGCGCCCCCGCGCTCCCGCGCCCGGTCGGCGGCGTGGAGCGCTTCCGCCACGAACGAGGCGCCGTCGTTCATGGAGCGGCCGGCGCCTTCGGCCAGCCGTCGGGCGCGACCTCGTGGATCGGGTCGAGCAGGAGGAGCGCCTCGAGGTCGGTGAAGACCTGCACGCGCGGTTCGCGGAAGGGGGGGCGCTCGGCGGCGCCGGGCGCGGCGCCGGGCGCGCTCGCGGGCGCGTCCGCAGCCGGGTTCGCCACCGGCGCTCCGTTCGCGGAGCGAAGCGGCGCACCGTCGGGCGCGGGCGCCTCCACCACCAGGTCCAGCTCGAGCAGCCGATCCAGGAATCGCTGCGCCGACTCGAGCATCGCTCCGCGCGGACCCTGCGACTCCTCCTCGAAGCGATCGGCGAGATCCTCCGCCGTGGCCGCGCCATCCGCCAGCCGCGCCCACGCCGTTCGCGCCAGCGCGTCCAACGAGTAGTAGTGGCCGCGATCGAAATGGATCAGCACAGCCTCCTCCTCGAAGACTTCGAATGCAACGGCGGGCTGATTCGGTCGGAAGGCGCGTCTGGACATGGTCGACCCCGATCGGACCGTACGCGCGGCCCATTCTGACCACGCCCCGATCGGGAGTCAACGACCGACCGCGCCGATGGACGAACCGCCATCCAGATGTCGCGCCACCCGCGCCATCTCGGGTGACTCGGCGCCCGCCGCGGCTTCGATGCCCCGGCGCACGCGCTCGAGGCGGCGCGCGAACTCCGACGAGGACGCCGACTCGGGATCGCGGGATGCTTCCGCGAGGCACTGCGCGAACTCTGAAATCCACGGCACAGCGCCGTTCGGATCCGCCAGCCGTCGCGCCGCCTCGTCCGCCGAGGCCGCCGCCTCCTCGATCCTTCCGAGCGCCCGCAGCGCCTCCGCCCGCGCCAGGCGAAGCCGACCCAGCAGCGGATGCTCGGCGCCGCCCAGCCGACCCACGACCTCCGTCACCTCGTCCAGGCGGCGGAGTCCCTCGCCCGCCGTCGCCGGATCGTCGCTCGCGGCCATCGCCAGGGCCAGCTCCCGCTCGGGCGCGGCGCGGATCCGCTCGTCGCGCGCCCCCCGGCGATCGAGCGCCTCCAGCGCCGCCCGCGCATCCGCCTCCGCATCCGCGACCCGTCCGACGGCGCGACGCATCGCCGCGCGATGCGCCAGCGCTTCGACCATCGGTTCCGAGCCGACACCGCCGCCGGACTCGAGCAGGGCCAGCGCCTCGGCGAAGGTCCGCTCGGCGCCCCCGGCGTCGCCCGTCGCCCCGCGCGCCGAGGCGGCGATGACCAGCGAGCGGGCGAGAAGGTCTCCGGACGATCCCGCGGCGCGGTGGTGGGCCGCGCTCGACTCGGCGACCTCGAGCGCCGCCCGCGCCTCGCCGCGCATCCAGAGCGCCTGCGCCAGGTAGGCCTCCGCCAGGGCCAGATCCGCCGCGCCGTCCGCGGTCTTCCGCATCTCCACCACCGGGCGCGCCGTCTCCGCCGCGTCCTGGTAGCGGCCCACCGAGATCAGGCAGCCGGCCAGCGCCAGCGCGATGCGCTGGGCCACGCTCGACTCGGCGCCGTCGGCGGCGACGGCGATGGCGTGCGCCTCCTCGAGCGCGGGGATCGCGTCGCGCGGACGATGGAGGCGGCGCCGATTCTCCGCCGCGTTCCAGAGGGTGATCGCCATGGCGCGGCGGCGATCGTGTCCCATGGCCACGAGCGCCTTCTCCATCGCATGGGCGCGCAGCGCCAGCGCCTCCGCCTCCGCGTAGTCGCCGCGCTGGCCCTTGATGAGCGCCAGGTCGTTCATCGCCACCGAGCGGTAGTAGTCGGCCTGCGGCGTGACGCCCGGGATCTCGCGGCCGTCGGTGGTGCGGATGTTGCGGCGCCGGATCTCCACGAGGTCGCGGAGCACCGCCTCCGCGTCGTCCAGGCGACCCTGGGTGCGCAGGAGTTCGGCGAGGCTGGCCATCGCCCGCAGCAGCGCCGCCTCGGGCGCCACCGCGGCGGGGTCGTTCGTGCGGAGCAGCTCCACGCTCCGGCGCAGCACGCGCTCCGCCATCGGCGCGTCCCCGAGGCGCATGAGCGTCACCCCGATGAGGTGCGCGAGCTGCCCCGTCACCTGGTTGTCGCCGCCGGCGCCGGCGTCGAGCGCCGCCGCGGCGCGCAGCACCATGTCGCGCACCGTCGTGTCGGCCCCGATCCGGCGCGACGGGTCGGCGGCGGTGAGCAGGTCCGAGAGGAATGCGAAGGATTGCGACGACCGGGCGTTCTCGATGCCGGAGATGCGCAGCTGTTCGCGCAGGCGCTCGCCGGCCTCCTCGGCGCGCGCCTGGGCCCGATGGGCGTGCACCGCCATCACCACCGAGATGATCGTGGCCGCCAGCAGGGCGACGAACGCGGTGACCACGCCGGTCACCAGCGGCCGATGCCTCCGCGCGAACTTGCCGAGCTGGTAGAGCGTGCTCGGCGGCCGCGCCTCGATGGGGCGATGGGCGAGGTGGCGGCGAAGGTCCTCCGCCAGCGCCCCGGCGCTGGGATAGCGGCGCGACGGCGCCTTCTCCAGGCATCGCCCGACGATCGTCTCCAGGTCGCCGCGGAGCGAACGATCGACGCTCCCCAGACGCGTCGGCTCCTCGTCCGCCACCACGCGCACCGCCTCCGGCAGCGAGCGCCCGGAGAGATCCAGCGGTCGGCGCCCGGTGAGCAGTTCGAAGAGCACCACGCCCAGGGCGTAGACGTCGGCGGCGGCGCCGATCTCCGCGCCGTTCCCCGAGACCTGCTCGGGACTCATGTACGGAAGCGTTCCGATCACTTCGCCGGCGGCGGTTTCCAGCGTGGAGGCGTGGTCGCGATCCAGCGCCCGGGCGATGCCGAAGTCGAGGATCTTCGGCTGGCCGTGCTCGTCCACCAGGATGTTCGCGCTCTTGAGATCCCGGTGGATCACGCCGCGCGCGTGGGCATGATCGATGGCGTCCGCCACCTTCGCCAGGACGGCCACGCGCTCCGCCGTGCCCAGGCCGCGACGGTCGGCGGCGGTGAGCAGGGGATCGCCGCGGATCCACTCCATGGCGAAGTACGGACGCGGCGGACCATGCTCCGTCCCCGAGTCGTCGCGCTCGCGCGCCAGCCCGGCCTCGAAGACCTGGGCGATGTGCGGATGCTGGAGTCGACCGTGCAATTCCGCCTCGCGGTGGAATCGCCGGATGGATCGCTCGGCGCCGACGGCGCGCACCACCTTGAGCGCCACCGTGCGCTTCGGCGACTGCTGCTCCGCCAGGTAGACGATGCCCATGCCGCCGGATCCGAGCGTGTCCACGATGCGGTAGTCGCCGATCCAGGCGGGTCGCGCCCGTTCCGCCTCCAGCCCGAGATCGGCGGCGAGGCGCTGCACGGCGCCGACCACGCGCGAGGTCATCGGCGGCGCGTCGTCGCCACCGGCGCGCCGATCCTCCTCCAGCAGCGTCGCGAGTTCCTCGGCGAGCGCCGGATCCTCGCGTTCGATCGCCCGCAGCGCCGAATCGCGCCGGGGCGCGTCCAGATCGGCGAGGCGCTCGAAGTGCTCGCGGAGCGCCGCCCAGCGCCGCGGATCAGTCGTCCGCATCGGAGAGCTCGCGCAGGAGCCAGGCGCGGGCCATCCTCCAGTCGAGCTCCACGGTGCGCGGCGAGACGCCTAGCGCCTCCGCCGTCTCCTCCACCGTCATGCCCGCGAAGACGCGCATCTCCACCACCTGCGCCTGTCTCGGATCGAGGCGCGCCAGCCTCGTGAGGCACTCGTCCACCTCGAGGATCTCCGGCGGGGTGGCGCCGTCGCTCGCCAGGTCGATCGAGTGAAGGTCCATCGGACGGATCCCGCCGCCGCGCTTGGCGGCGCCGCGGGCCCGGGCATGGTCCACCAGGATCTGCCGCATCGCCGTGGCCGCCACGGACAGGAAGTGGGCGCGGTCGCGGACCTCCAGGCCGGAGGAGCCGCCGAGCTTGAGCCAGGCCTCGTGGACCAGGGCCGTCGGCTGCAGCAGGCCGCCCGGGACCGGCCGGCGCATGAGGCCTCCCGCGATCGACCGGAGCTCCTCGTAGAGGCCGTCGTGCAGCGACTGCCTCGCCCCGGGGCTCCCCTGACGAAGATCGAACAGAAGGGTCGTCGTCTCCTCCGCCGTCAACATGGGCGGAATCTTACGAGCCGACCTTGCGCCCCGAGCGCGCCGATTCCGTGATACCCGACGGAGCGCCGTCGATCGAGCGAGTTCGGTCGGCCGGGCGAGCCCGGAGGCGGCCCGACGACCGCACACCTCATCATCGGAGACTTTCCAAATGAACGCACGGTTCCAAGTTCTCGGCATCGGCGCCCTCGGCGTCGCGGCCCTCGTCCTGGGCGCCACCGGGACCTCGCACGCCGGCATCGACTGCACCTGCCTGGGCGACTTCAACGACGACGGCATCATCAACGGCGACGACCTCGGCACGCTGCTGGGCGCGTGGGGCTCGGACGATCCCCAGGCCGACTTCGACGGCACCGGCAACGTGGACGGCGGCGATCTCGGGACGCTCCTGGGCCTCTGGGGTCCCTGCCAGGGTCCCGCCAACGATGATTGCGCCGACGCGATGCTCATCGGGCCCGGCAGCTACGCCTTCTGCACCACCTATGCCACCACGGACGGTCCGGCCCTGCCGGACGATTCATGCGGAGCCGCCACCCAGATCCACAAGGACCTCTGGTACGTCTTCGCGCCCCAGAGCAACGGGACGATGATCGTCGAGACCTGCAACGACGCCCTCTGGGACACGGTCATCGCCGTCTACTCGGCGGTGCTTCCCGGCTTCTCGCCGTGTCCGACCGAGGGCATCGGCCTGGCCACCTTCGTGGGTTGCGACGATGACACCCTCGGCTGCGCCAACAACACCTCGTACCTCGAATTGCCGGTCACGGCGGGCAAGATCTACAAGATCCGCGTCGGCGGCTACTGGACCGGCGCCAGCGGCCCCGGCACGCTGACGCTCGAGTTCGAGGGCGTGGGCAGCAGCTGCGCCGACTCGATCGTGGCCAACAACGTGCCCGACACGGTCACCATCAGCGGCAACACCACGGACAACCCGGTGCAGGCCCTGCCCACCGACTGCAACGGCGCCAACCCCGGCCGCGCCGAGTGGATCACCTACACCTGCACCTGCCAGGGCGTGATCACCATCTCCACCTGCAACGACGGCACCGACTTCGACACGATGCTCAACGTGATGACCTACGAGTTCGACGGCAACTGCTGGACGACCTTCGAGGAGTGCAACGACGACTCCCCGCAGGTCGGCTGCCAGCTGGAGGGTCTCAACCGCAAGTCGTGGCTCCAGGTCTCGGTCTTCCCCGGCCAGGTGCTCCGCATCGCGGTCTCCGGCTACCAGGGTGACTCGGGCAACTACGAGCTCACGATCAATCGCAACTGCAACTGATGAGGTGCTCGTCGCCCCGGCGGTTCCGCCCGCGTCGACGCGGACGGGCCGCCGGGCGCGGCGGGACCCATCGACCTCCTCGATCGGTCCTTCGAGGGGAGGAACCCGGCGGCGGCTCGGAACTCCGAGTCGCCGCCGTTTCGCGCGCGGACGAGCCGAGGGGCGCCTTGGAAACGCCGCGGCGCAGGGCGGAGGCGCCGCGCAGGAGCGTCGGGTCCTCAGCCGCCGTCGGCGCCGCGCGGCAGGAGCACCACCTGCTCCGGATCCACTTCGAGCGAGACCGTCTCCCCGGCGCGCGAGGCGCGGCGCGGGTTCGATTCGGTCATCGTGAGGGTGGCGCCCCGGACCCCCACGCGATGCTGGGCCGTGTCGCCGAGATAGGTGGTCGACTCCACGCGCCCTTCGAGCCGATTCGCGCTCCCGTCGATCCGGGGCGCGCCGGCACCGGCGACGCGGATCGCCTCGGGCCGGATGCAGACGAGCACGGGAGCGCCGGCCGTGCCGTGCGCGCCCCACGCCCCCGCGCTTCGCAGCGCTCCGAGCGGCGTCTCGATCATGGCCGACGAGCCGTCGACCGAGGCGACGCGGCCATCGAGGAAGTTGGCCTCGCCCAGGAACTCCGCGACGAATCGGTTCGCGGGACGCTCGTAGAGATCGCGCGGCGCCCCGAGCTGCTCGATCCGTCCGTCGCGCAGCACCACCACGCCGTCGGCCAGCGACATCGCCTCGTCGCGATCGTGGGTGACGTACACGGTGGTCATGCGGATCTCGGAGCAGATGCGGCGGATCTCGTGGCGCATCTCCAGGCGCAGCTTGGCGTCGAGATTCGAGAGCGGTTCGTCCAGCAGGAGCACTTCGGGTCGGAAGACGATGGCCCGCGCCAGGGCCACGCGCTGCTGCTGCCCGCCGGAGAGCTGGTTCGGCCGGCGCTGCGCGTACTCGCCCATGCGCACCATCTCCAGCGCTTCGCCCACGCGCTTCGAGAGTTCGGCGGCCGCCAGGCGCCGCACGCGCAGTCCGAAGGCGACGTTCTCGAAGACGCTCAGGTGCGGCCAGAGCGCATAGCTCTGGAAGACCATGCCGGCGTGTCGCTTCTCCGCCGCCAGGTCGGTCACGTCCCGATCGCCGAAGAGGATCCGGCCGCCGCTGGGCTCCAGGAAGCCCGCGATCATGCGGAGGATGGTGGTCTTGCCGCAGCCCGAGGGCCCCAGCAGGAAGTGGAGACTCCCCGCGGGGATCTCCAGGTCCACGCCGCGCACCGCCATCGTCGCGCCGAAGGCCCGTTGGAGGCGATCGAGTCGGATCGGCACCATCGTGCGGCGGAAGATACCCGCCGCGTCGGTCGCCGAAGTACCTTCCTCGCGACGCCGTGCGCTCCGACCTCGCCATGCCTCGCCGACGCCGCGGTGCCGCCATCGGGATCGCGGCGCTGGCGGTGGGCGGGACGGCAGCGGCGCACCCCGACGAGTCGCTCGATCGCCTGCACGCCGAGGTGGCCGAACTGAATGCGCGCCTGGACCGGCAGGGCGCGGAGCTCGGCGTGCTGCGCCGGGAGCGCGGCGAGGAGGGCCTCACCGCGGCCCGGGCGGCCCAGATCCGCGCCATCGTCTCGGATGTCCTCGCCGATTCGGAGCGGCGCACCGCGTTCGCCGCGGAGGGCGCCGTGGCCGGCTACGACCGCGGCTTCTTCATCGCCAGCCCCGACGGGCTCTTCAAGCTGGTGGTGAACGCGCAGATGCAGGCCCGCTGGGCGATGAGCCGCCTGACCACGCGATCGCTCGCCCAGTTGAATGCCGGCACCATCCAGGCGCCGGCGAGCGGTCCGCTCACGACGCCGCCCGGCGGCACGGAGATCCGCGGCGTCCAGGGCCCGGTGGGGCGCGCGCCCCAGACCGTGGCGCGCACCGCGCGCGGCTTCGAGATGCGCGACATGAAGCTCAGCTTCAGCGGTCACGTGGTCGACCCGAGCTGGCAGTACTTCGTCATGTTCAACGACGGGCGCACCACTTCGCAGACGGCGTTCCCCACGGTCACCACCGGCGCCGGACCGTTCGGCGTCTCGAGCTCGGGTCCGGTCGCGGGCAACGCCTCCGCCGGTCCCGGCGCGGCCGGCGGCAAGGTGGAGCTGGAGGACGCGTTCGTCACCAAGGTGCTCGACGAGCGCTGGTCGATCACCGTGGGACAGTTCAAGCCGCCCCTCCTCAAGGAGGAACTCGTCGCGTCGCATGCCCAGCTCTACACGCAGCGATCGCTCACCAACCAGTTCTTCACGATGAAGTTCAGCCAGGGGGCGCAGGTGCAGTACCAGGACGAAGTCCTGCGGCTGACGGCCATGGTCGGCGACGGCGGCAACAACGCGAACTCGAGCGCCGTCATCGGCAACGATCGCACCGAAGGGACCTTCAGCGACGGCGCCGTGACCGCCCGCGCCGAGGTGAAGTTCGCGGGACGCTGGTCGCAGTTCGAGGACCTGAGCAGCGTGCCGGGGGAGCCGCTCGCCGCGTACCTCGGCGCCGCCGTCAACTGGCAGCGGGGCGGGGCGCGCCTGGGCCCGGCGACGAACGACTCCTGGACCGTGAACGGCGGCGCCAACGGCGCCTTCGTTCCCAGCGGTGATGTGCTCGCCGGCAGCGGCATCGTGATCCTCGTGCCGCAGGCCTCGCTGCAGTACCCGAACAACCTGCCGGTGAACGGCAACTCCCCGGCGCGGAACATCACCTGGACCGTGGACGGGATGCTGCATTGGGACGGGCTCAGCCTCTTCGCCGCCGCCATCGGCAACATCGCCTCGGGCATCCCCTCCGGCTGGGCGGCGAATCCGAGCGGCGGGTTCACGCCGGTCGCCGGCACCGGCAACGGACCGAACACGGTGCCCGGCAATGTGAGCCTCGTGCCGGGCAACGGCAGCGACGGCGGCATCGCCGCGTTCGTGCCGGGCTACGGCGCCGGCGGTTCACCCATCTTCAGTTACGGCGTCATCGTGTCCGTGGGCTGCTTCGTCACCGACTCGGTGCAGCTCTACGGCGGCTGGGAGTGGTACGACACGCTCGACAACGGCGCGAACGCCTATGCCGGCAACACGATCTCGTTCTGGGGCGCCACGCCGGGAGGCGCCGCGATCCCTGGCGACGGCTACACCGGAGACCAGACGAATCCCTTTTCCGCCTTCAACCTCGGCGGCAATCCCTTCGCGGCGCAGTCGAACTCGATCATCACGCTCGGCGCCGCGTGGTATCCGCTGGGATCGCGCCATCGCCAGGTGAAGCTCTCGGCCGAGGTGAGTCACTCCCTCCGCGCCGTCCTCTTCCAGCAGGGGATCTTCGGACAGTCCGTGAACTCCGACGACTGGCGCAACGACGGCGGACAGCCGGGCGGCGGACAGGTGGTGGTGCGCCTCCAGGCGCAGATCTACTACTGACTCGGCGGGCGCCCGGGGCGACGACGGGGGGCGAGGCTATCCTTGGCCTTCCCGAATCCGGAGCTTTCGTCGTCATGAGCCATCCGCAGACCGTTCGAAGCGCCTCGACCGTCCGAGCCACCGCCTCCCTCGTCGCCGCGCTGGCGGTCTCGGCCGCGCTGGCCGGCGCCGCCCGCCAGGCGCCGTCGCAGGCCCTTCCCCCGAGGGTGGTCGATCACCGCGTGATCGACCTCACCCAGACCGTGGTGCTCGATCGCATCCCGAAGGGCGCCGGCGAAGTTCGTCTCTGGGTTCCGCTCCCGTCGGACGCCTCGTACCAGCGCGTGCTCTCGCAGCAGGTCGTGGAGGCGCCCGGAGGTTGGCGCATCGAGCCGCAGTCGGATGGTCGCGGTCGATTCCTCTACGCGGAGGCGAAGAACCCGGCAACGACCTCGATCAAGGTGGTGGTGCGGAGCGCCGTGGAGACGGAGGGCGTGCTCTTCGATCTCGCCGGCGCCGCGGGCGGCCCGGCGATCGACGCCAAGCTCTTCCCCGGCTCCACGGACCGCAGCGCGCCGCTCATGGAGGTGGACGAGCGGGTCCGCACGCTGGCCGACGCCGCCTGCGGGAACGAGACCGATCCGGCGAAGCAGGCGGTGCTGCTCCTGCGCAAGGTTGCCGAGGTGGCCGATCACTACTCGAAGGATCCGTCGAAGCCCAAGTGCGGACGCGGCGCCGCCGCGGATTGCATGGAACACGGCGGCGGCTGCTGCACCGATCTGCACTCGCTCTTCATCGCCATGGCCCGCGACCGCGGGATCCCGGCCCGGATGCAGTACGGCTACCGCGCCCTGGACTCGAAGGCCGGCCCGAACGCCTACGACCCCGGCTATCGATGCTGGGTGGAGTACTTCGTCCCCGGCCTGGGCTGGGTGCCCACGGACATCGTCGCCTCGGACAACGCCGGCGAGTCGAATCCCGCGCAGTGGGGTTCGCTCAGCGCCGGGCGCGTCTGGCTCTGGTCCGGCCGCAGCTTCGAACTCTCGCCGACGTCGAGCGCGGGACCGATTCACACCATGACCTGCGGCTGGGCGGAGATCGACGGCACGCCCGTGGATCCGCTGCCCGCCGCCGACGGCACGCCGCCGCAGATGACGCGCACCATTCGCTTCGACATCCTTTCGCAGGAGAAGCCGGCGGGCGCGCCGAAGCTGCCGGAGTGATCGGACCGTCCGCTCAGCGGCGCCCGGCGGCGCCTGCCCCGCGTCCCGCGAGCGCCCGCTCCAGGCCGGTCAGCAACTGGGCGTGCACCTCGTCGGGCTCGCGGCTCGCGTCGATCACCAGGTGCCGCGACGGATCGCGCGCCGCCTGCGCCAGGTAGCCGGCGCGGACGCGGCGGTGGAACTCGGCGCCCTTCTGCTCCATGCGGTCCAGCAGCGGCGAGAGGCGCCGGGCGCTGGTCGCCTCGTCCACGTCGAAGACGACCACGAGATCGGGCATGCACGCGCCGACCGCCACGCGCGCCACCGCCAGGATCTCCTCGTCCGAGAGGCCGCCGGCCGTGCCCTGGTAGGCCAGCGTGGAACTCACGAAGCGGTCGGAGATCACCAGGTGACCCGCGCGCAGGGCCGGCTCGATGCGCTCGCGGACGAGCTGCGCGCGGCTGGCCATGTAGAGCAGCATCTCGCAGCGGACGTCCATCTCCGCGTTGGCGGGATCCAGCAGCACGCGGCGGATCTGCTCGCCGATGGGCGTTCCGCCCGGTTCGCGCACCTCGGTGACGGGAAGCCCCGCCGATCGGCCCAGGGCGGTGAAGCGCGCGATCTGCGTGCTCTTCCCGCTTCCGTCCGGACCGTCGAAGACGAGGAAGCGGCCGCGCAGCCGCTGGAGCCATTCGGGCGAGGCGCCGGTCACGGCGTCGAGGATAACGGGGCGGGATGCGCGCCGGTCGCCGCGGCGCCCGCGTCCTCGGCGCGTCCTCGCCGGGCCGCCGATCGCAGCGCCTCGTCGTCCTCCCGGAGCCGACGGCGCATCGGGTCGACCACCGCGTCCGGCAGATCCTCGGCCAGTTCCACGGCGCGCTTCTGAAGGCGACGCGCCTCGTCCAGCTGTCCGGCCCGGCGCCGGATTTCCGCCAGATCCGCGAACGCCTGCGCGAACTCGGCGCGATCGCCCTGGCGGAGGAATCGCGTCCACGCGTCGGCGCCGCGATCGTCGCGGGCCTCGGCGAGCGCGGCGTCGATCATCCGCTCGGCCTCCGCGGCGAGGGCGTCGGCCTGCGCGGCCTCGACCTCCGCGGCCGCCGTCGCCAGGCCCGCGATCATCGCCGCGTCCGATCGACTCCGGGCGTCCGCCGCCGCGGCGTCGAGCTCGCGCCGGGCCTCGTCCATGCGACCCATCGCCGCCAGCTGCGACACGAGGGCGCTTCGCGGCCAGTGCGCCGGAGAGAGGACGCCGGCGTTCGGCGGCAGCGCCGCCAGGATCCGCAGGGCGCCGAGTCTCGCGTCCGCGTCGCCCAGGGCGTCGGCGCGCTGGAGTGATTCCATCGCCTCCTGTCCCGCCCGTCGAGCCTCGACGAGCCGTTCGCGCCGCGCCGTCTCCTCGTCCGGATTCCAGCGGCCGGCGATCATCGCTTCCACCACCGCCTCCGCGTCGATCGGATGACCGATCCACGCGAGTCGCCCCTGCCCGTCCACGAGGAACGCGCGAGGCAGCGCCGAGTCGCGCGACGCGTGGCGGTACGCGATGCTGGTGGCGACGCCGTCGTCGATCGCCGTGCCGAGCTGCGCCAGCCCCGGGTTGCGGCGCACGGCCCGGCGGATCGACTCGATCGAGTTCGCGTCGTCGATCGCGGTGACGGGGATCACGCGCAGGGCCCGCGGGTGCCGCGACTGCAGGGCGGCGCTGCGCTCCATGCTCGCCATGCAGGGACCGCACCAGGTGGCCCAGAAGTCGAGCATCGTCACCTGCCCGGCGGCGAACGGAACGAGCTGGGCGTTCGACCCACCGGCCGAGGTCGGCGCCAGCGCCAGGCTCCTGGGCGCCCGATCGCCGACCCAGCGCGAGATGACCACCGCCGGCGCGGGATCGCCGATGGTGAGGGTCGGAGCGCCGGCGCCGCGCGGATCGGGAAGCGCCGTCTCGGTGGAACGCGCGATGCCGGCGCCGCGGGACGACGCGCACGAGGCGAGCAGGAGCAGGGGCCAGAGGGCGACGAGCCGGCGCCGCCGGCCCGCGCCGCTCGAGCCGGGCGCGGCGCGCGGCCGACCGGCCGGGCGCCCCGCCTCCGCGCATCGCGGCGCCTCCGTATCCTCACGGCGATGCAGCTCGATCTGCGTGACGCCGCGCGGCGCCGGATCGGCCGCGTCGAGATCGACGCGGCGCAGCGTCCCCCCATCGTGCGCGTGGCGCAGCGCGACGGCGGCTCGCAGGAGGTCTTCCTCCACTGGGACCAGGCCGTGGACGACGCCGGGTGCCTGCGCCACTGCATCGCCTGCGGCGGGCGCCTCTACCGGACGCGCACGCTGCCGCAGGTGACGCCCGTGGTGGTGGTGCTGGCCGCCGCCGGCGTGGTGATCGCGGCCCTCGGTTTCGCCGCGAATCCCTGGGTCTACGGGGCGCTGATCACCGTGCTCCTGCTGGACATCATGGTGCTGGCCCTGGCGCGGGACCGGCTCTCCTGCTACCGCTGCGCCAGCCGCTTCGACGACCTGCGCGTGGCGCGCTACCACCGGCGCTGGGATCCGCGCGACGCGGCGACGGCCGCTGCGGAGCGCGACGCGGCCGCGGCATCCTCCACCGATCAACCGTCCGCCTCGGGCTCGGGCTGAGCCGGCGCGCCCACGACGGCGCTGCCCACGCGCACCAGGTTGGCGCCGCACTCGATGGCCACCTCGAAGTCGGCGCTCATGCCCATCGAGAGGATGTCGAAGCGTCCGCCGCCGGCCGCACTGGCGCGGATCTCCTCGTGCAGCTCGCGACAGCGATCGAAGGCGGCGCGGGCCGCGTCGAGTCCGCCGTCCAGCGGGGCCATGCACATGAGCCCGCGCACGCGCAGATTCACCATCGTCTCCAGCTGGTCCACCAGGTGCCGCGCCGCGGCGGGCGCCACGCCCTGCTTGGACTTCTCGCCGGCGATGTTGACCTCCACCAGCACCTCGACGGGCTCGGGGCGCTTCATCGCCGCCGCCTGGATCTCCTCCGCCAGCCGCAGGTTGTCCACCGAGTGGATGAGGCGGGCGATCTCCAGGCACTTGCGCACCTTGTTGCGCTGGAGCGTGCCCACCATGTGCCAGCGGACCGGGGCGGCAGCGCCGCCTCCGAGCTCGCGCCTCCGCGACACGAACTCCTCCACGGCGGCCGCCCGCTGCTGGAGCTGCTGCACGCGGTTCTCGCCGAAGTCCACCTGGCCCAGGCCGATGAGCTCGCGGATCTGGTCGAGCGACGCGCTCTTGCTGATCACCACCAGCAGCACGGACTCCGGCTTGCGGCCGCTGCGCTTCGCGGCCGCCGCGATGCGCGAACGGACCGATTCCCAGCGCTCCCGGAGCGTCGGTCCCGTCGCAGGTTCGTGCGCCAGCGCCGGCGTGTCGCCCATTCGGGGTGGACGGTAGCGACTGGGAGCGGTGCACGGCAAGCGGCGGGTGGCGCCGTGGCGTCCTCTTCGGCGACTCCCTACGCTCGACGCATGATCGTGCCCACGCCCTCGCGCCCCGTCCAGCCGCGCAACGCCCCCTGCGTGCTGGTGATCCGCGACGGCTGGGGGCGCAATCCGCACCCGGAGCACCACGACTTCAACGGCGTGGAATTGGCGCGGACGCCGGTGGCCGATCGCCTGGAGCGCGATTGGCCCACCACGCTCATCCGCACCAGCGGCGAGGACGTGGGACTTCCCGTGGGGCCCGACGGTCCCACCATGGGCAACTCCGAAGTGGGTCACCAGAACATCGGCGCCGGCCGCATCGTCGACCAGGAGCTGATGCGCATCACGCGGGCCATCCGTGACGGCGCGTTCTTCGAGAACGCCGTGCTGCGGGAGGCGCTGGGGCGCGCCGGCGGCCCGCGCGTCCATCTCCTGGGACTGGTGAGCGACGGCCAGGTGCACAGCGACCTCGATCACCTGCGGGCGCTCCTGCAACTCGCCGCGCGGATGGGAGTCCCGGGCGATCGACTCTTCGTCCACGCCATCACCGACGGGCGCGACACCGCCCCCGACGCGGGCCGCGGCTTCGTCCGCACGGTGGAGCAGTGGCTGGCCGGCGATCGCGGCGCGCCGGTCCGCGGCCGCATCGCCACGGTGATGGGCCGCTACTGGGCCATGGACCGCGACCATCGCTGGGAGCGCGTGGAGCGCGCGTGGAACTGCCTGCTCGGTCGCGGCGGCCCCGAGGCGCCGAGCGCCGACGCGGCCATCGCCCATGCGTACGCCTCGCCGGAGGAGCCGAACCGCTCCGGCGACGAGTTCATCCCTCCCACGCGCATCGAGGGCGTGGACGGCGCCATCCGGGACGGCGACACGGTGATCTTCTTCAACTTCCGCGGCGACCGTCCGCGCGAGATCACCAAGGCGTTCGTCCTGGACGACGCGGCGTGGGCGGCGGTGAAGGGGGGCGGATTCGTCCGCGATCCGCGTCCGGGCGATCGGCGCCCGCGCGATCTCTTCTTCGCCACGATGGCCGACTACGAGCAGGGGCTCCCGGTGCGCGTGATCTTCGAGCGGCCGCCGAAGATGACCGCCATCCTGGGGGCGTGGATCTCGCAGCTGGGCCTGCGGCAGTTCCGCTGCGCGGAAACCGAGAAGTTCCCGCATGTCACCTTCTTCTTCAACGACTACCGCGAGGAGCCCTTCCCGGGCGAGACGCGCGTGATCGTCCCCAGTCCACGGGATGTCTCCACCTACGACCAGAAGCCTGAGATGAGCGCCGAGGGCGTCTGCGCCGCGGTGCTCGGTCGGCTGGCGGCGCCGGACTGCGAGGAGCTCATCGTGGTCAACTTCGCCAACCCCGACATGGTGGGACACACCGGCGTGCTGAAGGCGGTGATCCGCGCCGTGGAGGTGGTGGACGGTTGCGTGGGCCGGATCATGGAGGCCGTGCTCGCGCGCGGCGGATCGCTGGTGATCACCGCCGATCACGGCAACGCCGAGCAGATGATCGATCCGGAGACCGGCGGACCGCACACGGCGCACACGAACTACACGGTGCCGCTCAGCGTGGTCGGCGCCGCCTTCAAGGGCGCCGCGCTGCGGGACGACGGGCGCCTGGCCGACATCGCGCCCACCATGCTGGCCATGATGGGCCTGCCGCAGCCGCCCGAGATGACGGGACGCAGCCTGCTGCGATCGTGAGTCCGGCGCGTCAGGGAACGGCCGCGCCCATCGCATGCGCGAGGCGCACGCTCGCCGCGAGCAGATCGGCGCGCGTGCGCACCAGCGTGGAGCGGGCCAGGTCCAGGTCGCTCTCCGCCTGGAGCAGGTCCGTGACGGTGCGCAGCCCCAGCAGGTAGCCCTGGAAGACGGAGTCGTAGGCGTCCTGCGACGCGCGCAGGAGCGCCTCGCCGAAGTCGATCTGGACGCGGGCGGCGCGGAAGTCGAAGTAGGCCGACCAGACCTCGTTGGACACATCGAGCCTGGCCGCCTCCAGCGCCGCCACCGCCGCGCGGCGCTCGGCCTGCGCCTGCCGCAGCGCCGCCTCGCGCGAGAAGCCGTCGAAGAGGAGCCAGCTCGCGCGGAGGCCGATGAAGTAGCTCGGCATGCTCGCGTCGTAGCGGCGGTCGAGCGGGGGGAGGGGCGGGCCCGGCTGGTTCGTGACGCGGTAGTCCTGGTACGCACCTCCGACGGCGCCGCTCAGGCTCACCACGGGCGCGAACTCCGCCTCCGCCCGGCGCACGCGCTGCGCCGCTTCGCGCACGCGAGCCACCCGCGCCTGGAGATCGGGACGCTGCGCGAGCCCCTCCTCGATCAGCAGGTCCACACCCTCCTCGAATCCCTCCGGCAGCGGCAGGTCGCGGAGACTCTCGATCTCGATCCAGGTGTCGGCGGTGAGACCCACCGCGCGGGCCAGGGCCGCGCGGGCGTCGATGGTGTCGCTCCGCGCCGCCTCCAGGTCGAAGCGCGCCTTGGAGAGGCGCTGCTGCGCCTGGAGATGATCGGGCATGGTGGCGAGACCGGCCCGGAGCCGTTCCTCCACCGCCTCGGCCTGGGTGGCGGCGGTGTCCAGGTTCTGTCGAGCCGCATCCTGGAGCGCCACCCTGGCGTCGAGGTCGAAGTACGCGCGCTGCACCTGGAAGACCACGTCCTGCAGCGTGCGGTTGAAGGTGAAGTTGGCCGCCACCAGGGCCTGCGCGGCGGCGGCGCTCTCCGCGTCGCGACGGCCGAAGTCCAGCAGCACCCAGTTGAGCTCCAGCGCCCCGCCCACGATGGGACCTCGGATGATCTCGCGTCCGGAGGTGCTGGCGAGCCCGTCCTGTTCGGCGCCGCCGTACCCCACCGCGTTGAGGGTGGGGAAGTACTTCGCCTCCACCACGCCCAGGGCGCCCTCCGCGGCGCGGGCCCGCTCCCATTCCAGGCGCGTGGCGGGGTTGCTCCGCAGCGCGAAATCGATGAGCTCGGCCAGCGACGCGCGATCGGGCCCGGGCACCGGCTCCGCTCCGCCCCGGCCCGCGGCGCCGTCCCGCGTTTCGGCGCCATCCTCCGCTGCGGCGCCCGACCCGTCATGGCCCCGCGCCGCGACATCCTCCGCCACCGCGCCCGCGGCGCCCTGGCCGCCGGTGCGGATCACCCACGGAGGGAGCGTCCGGCCGTTCGGAGACCCCGCGCCGCCGGCCTCGGCGGCGGCGCCTGCGGCGAGCCGTCGCGAGAGCGATCCCGGCGCCGATGCCGAGGGCGGAACCCACGGCTGCGACGGATCGGGGCTGGCGTAGAGCGTCTCCGGATCGAAGAGCCGGCGCGATTCGCACGCGGCGCCGGCGAAGATCGCCGCGCACGCCGCGGACGCGACGCCGTTCCATGCGAGCGATCGCAGCGATGCGGGACGCATCGGCAGGAACGATACCAAGTGCCGGCGATACACTCGCCGCCGATGGGCCGTCCTCGCGCAGCGCTCGCACTGCTCGCGGCGCTTCCGGTGCTCGCGGGATGCGATCCGATCTGGTCGATCTCCGGCGCGTTCTTCCCGGCGTGGCTGCTCTGCGCCGCGGGCGGGGCCATGGCGGCCGTCGTGGTCCGCTGGGGCATCGCCCGCGCGGGGCTGGAGGCCCACATCGGCCCGCGGATCCTGGTCTACGCCATGCTCTACGCCGCGTGCACCTGCACGCTCTGGCTCCTCTTCTTCTCCCGTTGAGTGCACCGTGACCGACGCCGACCCGACGCGATCCTCACCTCCTGCTTCCGCCGCGGCCTCGGTGACGGGGCCTCGCGCCGGCGCCGCGGGCTCGACGGCGGGCGCAGGCTCGACGGCGGGCGCGGCGCCGCGCCGTCCGGGCGTGGTGCGCCGCGCGGCGGGGGCCGTCGTGGGCCTGGCCATCGCCCTCTGGTGCGCCTGGAGCGTGGCGGCGGTCTTCGTGGTCCTCGACCGTCGCCCGCGCACCGACGATGCGAGCGTCACCGCCCATGTGGTGGGCGTGGCGGCGAACGTCGGCGGCTATGTCTCGCGCGTGGCGGTGGTGGACAACCAGCCGGTGAAGCAGGGGGACCTCCTGGTGGAGATCGACGCGCGGCCCTTCGAGATCGCCCTCTCCGACGCGAAGGCGAAGCTCGCCCTCACCGAGTTCGAGGTGAAGGAACTCGAGGACCGCATCGTCGTGGCGGCGGCGTCCATCGAGGCGAAGCGCGCCGACGCCGACTACGCGCGGCAGTACCTGGCCCGCATCGAGCCGCTGCTGGCGCGACAGTTCGTCACGCCGGACCAGGTGGAGGACGCCCGTCGCGCCCTCAAGGTGGCCGAGGCGAAGCAGACGGAGGCCGAAGCGGAGCTGCGCCGCGCCCGCAACGCCCTGGCGCAGCTCGGCGACGCCAACATCCGCATCGCCGCGGCCCGCGCCGCGGTGGATCGCGCCGCGCTCGACCTGGACTACTGCACCATCCGTTCGCCCGTGGACGGCTTCGTCACCAACATGGCCGTCTCGCCGGGGCGATTCGTCTCGCCGGGCGAGCAGCTCTTCGCCCTGGTCGACGGGAGCCAGTGGTTCGTGATCGCCAACTTCCTGGAAACGGAGATCGAGGCCGTGCGACCCGGCGCCACGGCGGAGATCTGGCTGATGGCCTATCCCGGACACCGCTTCACGGGAACGGTGCAGGGGCTTGCGTGGGCGGTGAAGCCGCCGTCCACCGGCGAGGCCGGGGCCCTTCCGGCGCCGGATCCCACGCTGGACTGGGTGCGCCTGGCGCAGCGCTTCCCCGTGCGGATCATCCTGGAGCCCTTCGACGCGGAGTTCCCGTACCGCATGGGCGCGACCGCCACGGCCATCATCGATACGAAGCGCCGACGCGAGATCCCGGCGTGGATCGAGAAGACCATCCCCGATTGGATCCGCGGCGTTCCCCTGGAGCCGGACGAGCGGCCCGCCGGCAACGACCTCTGATCCGCGCGGGAGGCGCCGCGGCTTCGCGGGCGCCGCGCCTCGGACTCGCAGGCGCCGCGCCTCGAGTCCGTCGGCGCGCCCGTCCCCGCCCCGATGCTCGTCAGCGAGCCGGTTCCCACGGGCCCGCGCCGCCCGCGAACATCTCGAAGAGCGGCCACACCGCGCAGTAGTCGTCGCCCGGCCCGAAGGAGGTCCGGCCCGTGCGCTCGAGGCGCCCGTCGTCGCGCTTGCGGAAGACCGAGGCCCCGGGTTGCGGCGAGCCCTTCTCGTTCAGGAATCCCATCGCCTTCGCGAAGCCGCTCGACACCCCGGAGACGACTCGATACGGCCAGCCGCGCTCCGCGGCGAAGGCCTTGGCGACGCTCGGTGGATCGTGCGAACAGAGGACGAAGGCACAGCGCGTGGGCCAGTGGCGCGCGAAGCCCGCGAGCCCGTCCGCCCAGAGCGAGCAGTAGGGGCACTTGCGTCCCATGTTGTGCACCACGATGAGATCGCGATGGTCGCCGAAGAGCTGCGAGAGGCGCACCGGCGCCCCGTCGGCGCTCAGGAGTTCCCAATCCTCGACGGGCTCCGGCGGGCGCGCCCTCCGGGCCTCGGCCCGCTCCTTCTTGAATTCCATGATCCGGGCCTCGATGGCGTCGAGGCGAGCGTCGGCGTCCATGAGCGCGGTGGTCATCCCCGGATGCTACCCCCGCTACGCTGCGATCATGCCTGCGTCGACGCCCGAATCCGCCCTGGAGCGCGACGAACGCTGGATGCGGCGGGCCATCGAGCTGGCGCGGCGCGGCGTGGAAGCCGGCGACGGAGGTCCCTTCGGCTGCGTGATCGTGCGCGGCGAGGAGCTCATCGGGGAGGGCTGGAACCGGGTGGTGGCGCTCAACGATCCCACCGCCCACGCCGAGATCACCGCCATCCGAGCCGCCTGCGCCGCGCGGCGCACCTTCACCCTGGCCGGCGCCGA
>CAZSVT010000017.1:0-22450 GCA_964610365.1 uncultured Isosphaeraceae bacterium | reverse complement strand
GGTTCACCGGGCACCTCGCGGGGGAAACCGCACCGCGGCCCAGGCCTGCGAGTCGACGGCCTCGGAACCCGCCGGATCGTGCCTGGCCTCGGCGCGGAAGATCTCGCCGATCGCCGCATCGAACGCGGAATCGGCGGCCGCCAGGCCGGCTCGCTCCGCTTCGCGCGACTCCTCCTCGGTGAAGCTGAACTCCGAGATCGTGCGCGCCAGCTCGGCGCGAAGCCGGTCCCGGATCCTGGCGGCATGCCGGGAGACCGTGGGTTCGCTGGCGCCGATCCGCTCCGCCACCTCGCGACCGCTCGCCCCATCGAGCACGCGCCACTGCCAGACCTGGAAGCCCACGAAGTCGCTGGTCGCCTCCACCCGGCGGATGGCCGCCATCACCTTGGCTCGGAAGATCCGCCGCTCGTACTCCTCGTCGGGCATGAGGCCGTCGCCCGCCGCGGGCGGGCCCGCGTCGAGGCTTGCCGCCCGGCGCCCCGACCCGCGCTTGCCCGCCATGCGCCGATCGACCTCGTCACCGAAGACATGGCGGGCGATCGAGAGCAGCCAGGTGCTGAACCGCACACCGCGCGTGGGATCGAATCGCTCGATCGCCCCTGCGAGCTGCGCCAGCGTCTCCTGCGTGAGGTCCCGCGCCGTCTCCGGACCGATCGCCCCGCGCCCCCAACGGGCGAAGTGGGCGCGAATCACCGGTCCGAAGGTCTCCCAGAGTTCGAACCATGCGGACTCGTCCCGGACTCGGAGCCGCTCCACGAAGGTGGTCGTGATGGGATGCATGGCGTCGGTGGCGTCGTCTTCGGAAGGCCCGGGGCCGGCTTTCAAGTGTACGGCGATGGTTCGCGGTCCCAGCCGGCCGCAAGGGTGAAAGGCGGGCCGGCCTCTCCCCAACACCGGACCGACCGCGCGGAGGTGTGCGGCGGCCGCCGGATCCGAAAGGAGCCTGCACATGCCACTCTTCCGAACCGTTCTTCGCTGGTCGCTCATCGCCGGACTGGGCGTCGGAGCCCTGGCCATCGTCCTCGGGCCGCAGCGCGTGGGCGCCGCGGCGGCACAGATCCGAACCTGGGGCCAGGACGCCATCGATCAGATGGTGGACGATCCCATCGCCCTGCGCCGGCAGCTGGAGCAGCTGGGCGCCGAGTATCCCGGTCGCATCGGTCAGCTCCGCGGCGAGATCGCGCAGCTCGATCGCCAGCTGGTGCAACTGACGCAGGAGTGCGAGGTCAGCCGCCGCGTGGTCTCGATGACCACCAGCGATCTCGAGCAGGTCCAGACGGCGCTGGCGGCGGCCGCCGCGGGCCCGTCGGCGTCCGGCGGTGCGGCGCGCCCCGCGACCCTGCAATCCCGCGATGGCGGCGACGCGGGCCGGCTGCGCGCCGAGGCGAAGCGCATCCAGCACATCCGATCCGCCCACCAGGAACGACTCGACGGCGGACAGCGGCAGATCGCCATGCTGGCGGATCAGCGCGAGAAGCTCGCCACCGTCCTCCAGAAGCTGGAGCGCGAGCACTCCGATTTCCAGGTGAAGCTTGCCGCCCTCGATCGCCAGATCGACGCCGTGAGCCGCAACCAGCGACTCATCGCGATGGCGAAGGAGCAGGCGAAGGTGCTGGCCGAGTACGAGCGCTGCGGGCGCGTGGGCAACCTGGGACAGCTCGAGGGTCGCCTGGAGCAGATCCGGCTGGAGCAGGAGGCGCAGCTGCAGGTGCTGCTCCAGACCAACGACGGCGATCCCTACGAGTCGGCCGCCCGCGAGTCGATCCGCAACGGTGAATCCAGCGACGAGGCGCCGCCGACGACGAGTTCACTTCAGGCCAATCTCGGCGCTCCAGTGACCGTCCGGGCCCTTCTTCCATGAGACCTTGATGTCGCGAGGTCGGAGCGACCTCGTCGAGAGTTCCGGCGGAGGCGGCGCATTCGCGGGCTTCCCGGCGGTCCCGGAGGGACGACCCTCCCCATCGCCGGCGCCCGCGTCGCCGTTTGAATCGGGCGCGGCGGCGCCACCCGATTTCCGCGGCTTCGGCGCCCGGGAGAGGAACTCGATCGTGGGCGGCCGTCGCGGATCCTGGAGCTGGTCGGGGGGAATCGAGTAGAGGGAATCGTCGGACGCCGCCAGCGTGACCGCGGCTCCGTGAGCGCCCAGCGTGAGCGAGAATCCCGACTTCACGAGCTCCGACTTGAGCGCCTCCATCGTGACCGGATGGATGCCCTTCGCGCGAAGGTGCATGATCCCCTCGGCCAGGAACGTGAGACGGTCCAACGCCGCCCGCACGCTCCCCGGCGACTGCGCGGCGGCGAAGGCCCGCCAGCGCCGCTCGAAGTCGTCCAGGGCGCGATCGTCGGTCCCGCCGAACGCCAGGCGGAACGCGCTGACCGCGTCGCGACCCTCGTTCAGGCTGCGGAGGTAGGCGGAGAAGCGGCTGCTCAGGCGGCCCCCCTCGCCCCAGAGAAGGAAGTTCACCATGGAGGTGGACTGCGCGTACTGCGCCTCGGCGGTGCCGCGGGCCACGGAACCGTTCCAGGCGCGCAGGTCGCGCGAGAGCAGGTCCTCGAACGGGATCACGCGCTCGTCCTCGATCAGGCGCTTGACGCGCGAGACCGTGCGCTCGGTCATCTGCCCTTCCAGGACGGTCCCGTCGACGACGACGGATTCGCCGAAGTACTCGGCGAGGCCCTCGTTCGCCCAGGGCGGAAGGTCGTCCTCGAAGTAGATGTGCGCCACCTGGTGGAACCCTTCATGGCGGATCACGTGCTCGATCCGCGACCGCGGCAATCCGCCCGTGAAGAACGCCAGGCCGGCTCCCTTGGGTCCGACGAAGAACATGCCGCCCGAGCCCGTCCCCGCGGCGCCGAACTTCGTGCGCAGCGTGTCGAGGTAGTCCTGCTCCGTGGCGAACATGAAGACATCCAGGTGGGCGGCGCCGCGCGGCCGCAGCCCCTGCATGAGTCGCGAGTACTCCTGGTACATCGTGTCGAGCAGGTCGGCGTAGCGGCGCGTCTCCTCCACCGGAAGATCGCTCCGGATGGCGTAGAAGCGGCTCCGCGGCACGCGGCCACGCGGACCGGGATCGGTGCGGTCCCACCAGCTCCCGCCGAGGCCGCGGCCCGGCGCTCGCTGCGGCTCCGAGCCGGCCGGCAAGATCCACGCGTGCGGCGTCGGGGCGGTCGGCGCCACCGTCGGGCGCGTCAAGAGGAGCGCGACCGAGAGCATCGATGCCGCGAGCACGGCGGGGTGCATCACCCCCAGTCTAGAGGGCGAGGCGAGGTCGTCTTCGATCTATAGTGGCTCCGTGCAGGACGCCCTGACCCATCGACTGGATCGGGTGCTGAGCGCCGCGCGCCTGCGCCTGCTCGGCGCGAGCGCGGGGCCGGAGGCGCTGCGGATCGTGGCGCTGCTGGCCGCGGCCGCCGGCGCCGGCATCGTGCTCCTGCGGCTCCTGGGCGTGCCGCGGCCCTGGTGGATGATGCTCCTGCCGGCGGCGGGCGGCGTGGTGGCGCTCCTCCGATCGTGGCGGCGGAGTCCGAGCGATCTCGACGCGGCGATCGCCATCGACGGGAGCCATCGATTCCACGATGCCCTGGCCACCTTCGTGGGGACGGCGCCGTCGGCGGTCGCCGATCCCGTCTTCCGTTCGCTGCAGCGGGAGTCCGTGGCGGCGCTGCTGCCGCGGATCGACCTGCGGCGGCTCGGCGCGCCGCTGCCGGACCGCTGGCTCGTGGGCGGCTGCCTGGGGGCGATCCTCGCCATGACGGCATCGCTCGTCGCGCCGTGGCCGGCGCCGGAGGCCGCCGCGCCCGAGAGCGCCGGCGCGGAATCCCGCACGGGGACGGTCGAGACGACGCCGACGAAGTCGGAAGAGCTGGAGTCGTCGCGAAGGGAGATCGCATCCCTGGCGGAGCGGGTGAAGTCCCTCGCCGAGGGCGGGCAGTTCGACGACGCCAGCCGACTCATGCAGGAACTGGAACAGCGATCGGAGTCGCTCGCGGATCGAATCCGTCGCGCCGGCACGGGCGAGGATGGCGCCGGTGATCGCGAGGAAGCGCGACGAGTGCTGCTCGAGAGTGCGTCGCGCATCGGTGACGCCGCGGAGACCCTGAGCGAGCACGCCGGCGAGCGCCCGCCGACGACCGCCCCCGACGCTGGGGGGCACGACCCGCAGCCGCCCGGAGCGCCGCGCGATCGCGGCGCAGAGCGGCGAGAGACGAGTCGTCCCCCTGAGCGGCCGGGAAGCCCCCCTTCGGAACGAAATCCCGCGTCCGATCCGAAGGCGGCTCCCGAAGCTCGCAGGGACGGGGACCCGCGGCCGGCGCCCGATGCCCGGGACGGTGCCGAGGCCGCGAGGGAGCCGACTTCGCCGCGGGAAGCGGAGGCGCAGCGCGAGTCGCAGGCGCAGCGCGAGTCGCAGGCACAGCGCGAGTCGCAGGCACAGCGCGAGTCGCAGGCACAGCGCGAGTCGCAGGCAGAACGCGAGTCGCAGGCACAGCGCGAGTCGCAGGCGCAGCGCGAGTCGCAGGCGCAGCGGGGGTCGGAGTCGGTGCGACCGTCGGGCGAAGGCGCGCCGTCCGAACCGCAGCTCGAGTCTGCGCCGCGCGACTCGGGGTCACGCAGCGCGAATCGCCGCGAATTGCGAGAGCGGTTGGAGGAGCTCTCGCGCCGACTCGGCAACGATGCGTTTGGAGGTCCGCCATCGCAGGCGCCGCAGCAGGGAGAGCCGCAGGACCGGCGCCCGAGCGATCAGCCCGGCGATCCCCAACAGCAGCCCCGAGGTGAACACGGCCCCGACCGCAGCGCGAATCGAAGCTCCACCGATGGCGTCGTGCAGCGGGAGAGCCGTTCGGATCCCCAGGCGCCGGGATCGCAGCGCGGGAGCGACGAAGCGCCCGGAGCGCCCCGCGCCGACGAGCGCACGCCGGCAACGGAGGTCCGGGGAGCGCCCCGCGCCGGCGAAAGCATGCCGGCGAGCGCGCTGCCGGGAAGCTCGAATCCGGAATCCGGCGACCAGGGGAAGGGACCACCGCCCGCCGAACGAGAATCCGACGATCGCGGGGTCGGCGCGGGCAATCGCGACGGCGATGCACGGCTTGACTCGGCGCGGCGCACCGGCGAACCTCGATCGACCTACGACATCGAGGCGCGACCCGCCGATCCCGGGCAGCAGCGATCGATCCTGGAGCGGGAGCGCCCGCGGGATCCGAGCGCGCCCGTCTCCGCCAATCCGGGCGCGGCGCCGTCGCGCCGGGGCGCCGCCGATCCGTCGCGCCGGGGGAGCGTGGATCCGACGGTGGCGCCGCGATTCCGCCCGCTGGTCTCCCGGTACTTCGAGCGGGTGCGAAGCGAGCCGAAGGCCCCCGCCGCGGCCGATCGCGAGCCCCCGGCGCCGCGACCGTGACCTGGCGCTTCGACGAACCCGGATGGTGGTGGGCGCTCGCGGCCCTCGTGTTGATCGCGGCCTCCTGGTGGCGCCTGGAGCGGCTGCCTCCCTTCCGCCGCGCGGCCGCGCTCCTGCTCCGCGCGGCGGCCATCGTGTGCGCCGTGGCGGCCCTGGCCCGGCCGTGGCTCCTGGTGACGCAGCCCTCGCTGGCCGTGATCGGCGTCCTCGATCTGAGCGGCTCCACGATGCGTCTCTCGCCCGTGCCGCCGGCCACGATCGCCGAGCAGTTCCTGCGTGCGGCGGAGCGACGGCGCCAGGACGACCGGGTCGGACTGGTGGCCTTCGACTCCCGCGCCCGCGCGCTGCTCGTTCCGACCAGCGCACCCTCGCCGATCGATCCACCCCGCCCCGTCGACGCGTCGGGCTCCGCGCTGGCCGAGGCCGTCACCCTGGCCCGCGCGCTCGTGCCGGCGAACGAGGCCGGACGCATCGTGGTGATGAGCGACGGCCTCGAGACCCTCGGCAGCGCGGAACGCATCGCGGGGCTGGACGCGGGACGCGTGGCGGTGGACACGGTCCTGCTTCCGCTGCGCCCCATCGCCGACGCGGCGATCGAATCGCTGGAGCTGCCGGCGTCCGCGCTTCCCGGCTCGGTCGTCGGCGCCATCGTCTCGCTGCGGTCGAGCGGTCCCGCATCCGGCACGCTGCGGATGCGCATGGACGGGCGCAGCCTGCCGCTCTCCGGCGAGGGCGCCGATGGCGACGGCGTGCACGTGGTGCTCGGGGAGGCGCCGGTGCGCGTGCGCGTGGCGCTGCCGATCGGCGAGGGGCCGGTGCACGAGATCGACGCCGTGTTCGAGGCCGACGATCCCGCCCTCGACCGCATCGCGGAGAACAGCGTCGCCCGGCGCGTGGTGGCGGTGCCGGCCGGTCGCAGCGTGCTGATCCTGGATCGCGCCGGCGCGGCGGGCGATCTCGATCGTCGGCTCCGCGACTCCGGCTTCCAGGTGCGCCGGCGCCCCGCCGACGCGCTGCCGGAGGATCCGCTCTGGCTTGCGGGGTTCGACCTGGTCGTCCTCGACGGAATTCCCGCGGCGCAGATGCCGCCGCCGGCGCAGCGCCTCCTGGCCGACCATGTGCAGCGGCTCGGCGCGGGACTCCTCTGCCTGGGCGGCCCCGACTCCTTCGGCGCGGGCGGGTGGCGCGGTTCGACGCTGGCGGAACTTCTTCCCGTGGAGGTGGAGCCGCCCACCGAGGATCGCCGGCCGCGCGCCGCCCTGATGCTGGTCATCGATCGCTCGGGCTCGATGCGGCAATCCGTGGCCGGAACGCGCTCCACGCAGCAGGAGATCGCCAACGAGGCCGCGGCGCTGGCGGTGGAGAGCATCGCCAGCCGCGCGAAGGTCGGCGTGATCGGCTTCGACAACCGGCCGACCACGGTCGTCCCGCTGGCGCCGCTGGACGATCCGTCGATCGTGGCGCAGCGCATCCGCGACATCTCGCCCGACGGCGGCACGGCCATCGGCGCCGCTCTCCGAGCCGCGCTCGACGCGCTCGAACCGGTGCGCGACATGGACCAGCGGCTGGTGGTGCTGCTCACCGACGGTCGCGGGCGCGACGACGACCTGCTGCGCGAACAGACGGACCGGGCGGCGCGCCTGGGCGTGACCGTCACCACGATCGCGGTGGGCGACTCCGCGGACGACGCCCTGCTGGCGGAGGTGGCCGAGCGCACCGGCGGGGTCTTCCATCCCGTGCGGCAGCCGCGGGTCCTGCCGCGCGTGCTGGTGGAGAGCGTGCAGTCCGTCAATCGGCCGCTGGTGCGCGAGGGTCGGATCGGCGTCGTGGTCACCGGCGATTCCGATCCGGCGCGGGCGCTGCGGACGGCTCCGCCCCTGGGCGGCCTGTGCATCCTCGGGCGTCCCCGTTCGGGAGAGACGATCATCGACGCGGTGAGCGATCAGGGCGAGCCGCTGCTGGCGCGCTGGCCGGCGGGCATCGGTCGCGTGGCGGTCTTCGCCTCCGCCGCCGACGGACCCTGGGCCGACGCGTGGGCGACCTGGCCCGGGCGCGACGAATTCTGGGATCGGGTGGCGCGATGGTGCGCCCGCGCGCCGGGATCGGCGCCCATCGCCGCCGAGGGACGCTGGGAGGACGGCCGTTTCGTGGTGACCATCGACGCGGCCGCGGCCGACGCCGTGGCCGGCGCCGTGGTGGAGGGCATCGTTCGCGCCCCCGATGGAACCCGGCGCCCGTTCGAACTCCGCCGCACGGCGCCGCGCCGGTTCCTCGGCGCCATCGATGCACCCGACGCCGGCCCATGGCTGGCGGTGCTCTCGCCGCGCGGCGAGTCGGGACCGCTGCCCCCGCTCCTCGCCGCGGCGGTGGCTCCCGAGGGCGCCGAGTTCGCGTCGACCGTGCCGAACCCGGCGCCGCTGGAGGCGCTGCGTCGAGCATCCGGCGGGCGCGAGATCGATCCCGCCGCGCTCGCGACGACCGATCTCTTCGTGCGCGACGGGCTGCGCCTGGGCGTGCGCGAGCGACCGCTGGCGCCGTGGCTGCTGCTCGCGGCGGCGCTCCTCTTCACCGCCGACGCGGCGCTGCGACGACTGGCCGTGCGCCGCTCGCAGGTGGCGGAGGCGCTCCGCGTCACGAGCGCCAGCGCGGAAACGGCGGGCGCGCTCGCCGCCGGGCGGCGGGAATCGGCGCAGGTCCCGCGGCCCGGGCGCGAGCCGGCCCCGGCGGGCGCATCGTCCGCGGTCGACGCGGCGCCCGGCCGGCGCGCCGCGTCCGGCGCCGTCCCGGGCACCGCGACGAACGCGCCGACGGCGCGGTCCGACGGCGCCGGGGAGTCGCCGTCGCCGACGGCTCCCAGCGCCGAAGAGGTGCTGGCGGCGCTGCGGGCGCTGCGCCAGTCGCCGGGATCCGAGACGGCGTCCGCGAAGGGCGACGCGGGCGACGACGCCTCGGGCGACGGCGCCGGCGAAGGATCGGCCGCGGTCGAGGCGCTGCGGCGCGCGAAGGAACGCTCGCGTATATTCCCGCCATGACCTTCAAGACCGAGATCGCCCGTCCGGCGATGCGCGTGCTCCCGCTCCTGGTCGTGGCCGCCTGCACGGCGGCGGCGCCGCGGAACTCCGAGCCGGCGGCGTCGAGCGCACCTCCCGCCGGCGGATCGGCGCCCGCGTCGGGCGGTGCCACCTCCGGCGGCACCGCATCCGCGCCGGCGGACTCCGTCCAGGAGCGCGTGGAGAAGGTCCGAAGCGACCTCGAGCGGAGCCTGATCGCGGGTCCATCCGTCACCGATGCGCTGGGCTACCGAACGCTCTGGCAGGCGCGCGTGGATCTCGATCCGCGCGCGAAGCTGGTGGACGGAAATCTCTCGAACGACGTGATGCTGGTCTGGGATTCCGCCGGCATCGTCTCGCGGCTGCGGCCGTCCAACGGCGACACCATGTGGCAGGCGGCGCCGAGCAGCCCGGTGGAGCGCATCCTCACGGCCACCATCGTGCCCGCGGGTCGGACGGAGTTCGGCGCCATCCTCACCGACACGCGCTGCTTCATCGTGGACGCCAGCAACGGCCACTTCCAGGTGCGGCAGGACTTCAAGCGGCTGGCCAACACCGGCGCCGTGCTCCAGCCGCCGTATCTCGTCTACGGCACGCGCGACGGCCAGGTGGTGTGGCACGACTACGTGGTCGGATTCGATCATCGCACCGGCCAGCTGGACGGCCAGGTGGTGGCCATGCCGCGCCTCGTCGGCACGCGCATCATCGCGTCGAGCACCGGCGGATCGGTGGCGGCGTTCGGTGCGCAGAGTGCCCGGCTCCTCTGGGAGCGTCGACTCAACGGCGCCGTCTCGGCGCGCCCGGAGGCGACCGAGGAAGCGGTGTGGGTCCCCTGCCAGGACCAGTACCTCTGGTGTCTCGCGGCCCGGGACGGACGCACGCTCTGGCGATACTTCACGCAGGCGCCCCTCGAGGCCGACCCCGTGCTGGTGGGCGACGGGCTCTACATGCAGCTTCCCGGCGAGGGCCTGGTGGCCTTCGAGCCCCTGCCGCAGGACAAGCTGGACGGCGTGGTGCGTTGGCGCAGCCCCGAGGCCGTCGGCACCGTCCTCGGCCTCTGCCGCGCGGGACTGCTGGCCTGGGACGGCGCATCGCGCACGCTGACCATCCTGGAGAAGGACTCCGGCTCCATCGTGCGGACGATCAAGATCCCCGGCGCCCGGGCGCTGCGCGCGATCTCGCCGATCGACGGCGACCTGATGCTGCTGGGCGACGACGGACGCGTCCAGCGGCTGACGCCCATCGCGAAGCGCGACCCCTCGAAGGCGTGAGCCGCGGCGCCGCCCCATGACCCACCCGGTCCGGATCCGCCGTGCGCTCGTCTCGGTGCACGACAAGCGCGGCGTGGCGGAGCTGGGACGGTCGCTGGCGTCGCGCGGCGTCACCCTGATCTCCACCGGCGGCACGGCGCGGGCGCTCGCGGACGCGGGCGTGCCGGTGACGCCGATCGAGTCGGTGACGCGCTTCCCCGAGATGCTCGACGGACGCGTGAAGACGCTCCACCCGGCGATCCACGGCGGGCTGCTCTTCCGACGGGGCGTCGAGGGCCACGAGCGCGCGGCGCGCGAGCACGGCATCGAGCCGATCGACCTGGTGTGCGTCAATCTCTATCCCTTCGAGCGCACCGTGGCGGCGGCCGGCGTGACCGAGGAGGAGGCGATCGAGCAGATCGATATCGGCGGCCCGTCGATGATCCGATCCGCGGCGAAGAACTTCGAGTCCGTCGCGGTGATCACCTCGCCCGATCAGTACGCGGCGCTCGACGCCGAACTCGGCGCCCACGACGGCGCGACGACGCTGGACTTCCGCCGCGCGTCGGCCCAGGCGGCGTTCGCGCGGACGGCGGCGTACGACGCGGCGATCGCCGCGTGGATGGCCGGCGGCGGCGGCGAGCCGTTCCCGCCGCGGCTGCGGCTCTCGTTCGAGCGGCACTCGATCCTGCGCTACGGCGAGAACCCCCACCAGGCGGGCGCCGCGTACCTCGATCCCGGGTCGCGGGAGACGAGCGTGCTGCGGGCCGCGATCGACGCGGGCAAGGAGCTCTCGTACAACAACCTGCTCGACGCCTCCGCGGCGCTGGAACTGGTGGGCGATCTGCGCCGACTCGGGGACGGCGCCGTCGCCGCGTGCATCGTGAAGCACACCAACCCCTGCGGCGCCGCGCTGGCCGGGAGCGCCCGGGACGCGTTCCTTCGAGCGTGGCAGGGCGATCCGCTGGCGGCCTACGGAGGGATCGTGGCCCTGAGCGGTCCGGTGGACGCCGCCACCGCGGAGGTCATGGCCCAGGGCGACCGATTCCTCGAAGTGATCGTGGCGTCGTCGTTCGAACCGCGGGCGAAGACCCTCCTCGCCGAGCGGTGGAAGAGCGCACGACTGGTGGCGGTGGGCGATCTCGGCGGGACCATCGACGCCCTGCGCCTCCGCTCCATTCCCGGCGGCCTGCTGGTCCAGGAGCCGGACGCGCGGCCCGAGTCAGCGGACGCGTACCGGCACGCGGCCGGCCCCGCGCCGACGGCGGCGCAGCGGCGCGACGCCGCCTTCGCGATGACGGTGGCCAAGCACCTCAAGAGCAACGCCGTGTGCATCGTGCGCGACGGGACCCTTCTCGGCGCCGGCGCCGGCCAGATGGATCGCGTGGCGGCGTGCCGCATCGCGGTGGAGAAGCGGGCGGCGGCGCGCCGCGGCGACGACTCCGACACCGGGGCCGGGACCACCGCCGCGTCCGACGCCTTCTTCCCCTTCCCGGACGGACCGCGCCTCCTGCTGGACGCCGGCGTGCGCTGCCTCGTCCATCCGGGCGGCAGCAAGCGCGACGGGGAGACCTTCGACCTCTGCAACGAGCGCGGCGTCACCTGCCTGGTGAGCGGCGTGCGCCACTTCCGTCACTGAGCGACGACGCCGCGCGCGGCACCCGCCGGCTTCGATGACGGCTTCGGCGGCAGCGGGTAGCGGGAGACGAGCTCGGGCTTGAGGAAGAAGTAGTACATCGTGCCCTCGGCGTATTGGCCGCCGGCGATGATCTCCGCGGCCTTCCCCTGGCCCATGTAAATGTCCGCACGGCCGGGCGCCTTGATGGCGCCGCCGGTGTCCTGGTCGAGCATGAAGCGGCGGAAGACCTGGCGCTGGCCGCCGAAGTTGATGGACTGCGTGTCCACCATCACCACGCCGCCCGGCGGGTAGACCTTCTTGTCCGTGGCGAGCGACTCCTTCTCCGTCACGCGCACGCCGAGGCTTCCGGCCGGCCAGTTCGTGCCGTCGTAGGTGGCGAAGAAGACCATGTTCTCGTTCTTCCACATGAGCGCCATCACCGCCTCGGGGTTGCGCTCGTACTCGTCCATGATCGCCTTGAGGCTCAGCTTGTCGCGCGCGATCATGCCCGACTCCACCATGGATCGGCCGAGGCCCACATAGGGACGCCCGGTCTTCCCGGCGTAGCCGATGAAGAACGGGGAGCCGTCCGGGAGCATGATCCGGGCGCTGCCGTTCACCTCGATGATGTAGACATCCATCGGCGAACGGAGCCAGACGAGTTCGTTGCCGGCGAAGGCGTTGGTCTCCAGCAGCACCTTGCGCGACGGCCACTCGCCCACGGTGCCGTCGGCCCCGCGTCGACCCTGCGGTTCGCCGGTGAGCGGATCGGTGACGAGATCCGTCGGCCGCTTGAAGAGCGGATACCGGAATTCGTCGGTGCGCGTGAGGCTGCCCTTGAACTCGGGCGTGTAGTAGCCCGTGAAGAGCACGATGCCCTTCCGGTTGTAGCCCACGGTCTGCCAGATGTCGAACTCCTTCGTGAGCCGATCGACGAAGGTGCGCTCGTCGGGCGACTCCGCGAGGATCCGCTGGAACGCCACCACGCTCGCGGCCGCCTGGTCCCAGGTGGCGTAGCGCGTCCACGGCTCCAGTCGCTGCTTGCTGGACGGCGCCTGGAAGAAGTGCACGCTGCGGTCGAGGGCCTCGGTGAGGAATGGATCCCGCACGCGCCACGCGGCGCCGAGATCCGGCAGCGGATCATCGGGACCGAGCTTGCGCAGGGCGCTCTCGCCGGGGGCGAGCTCGCGGGAGTAGTCGGGCGCCGGCTCCTCCACCTGCTCCGGGGACTTGCATCCGCCGAGGGCCAGGAGCGCGGCGGCCAGCCCCATCGAGACGACGCGGGCGATGCCGGGAAGCGTGCGGGCGCGGGAGCGATCCGGCACGAGCATCGCGGGCCACCATCCATGACGACCGTTCGTGCATCCATGCATGGCGCGGAGCCTACCCTCGGCGCCGCGCTGCGACCAGCCAACGGCGGCCGGCCGTCGACCGGAACGCTTCCGCGGAAGCGGCGGCAAGCCCGCTATGATCCGAGCGTTCCATCCCACCGGAGGCACCATGAACGGCCTGGTCGACATCCCCGCTTCGATCCTGCTCCTCGGCTGGGCCCCGAGCCTCTGGGAGATCATCATGATCCTCCTGGTGGGGCTGCTCCTCTTCGGGCGCAAGCTCCCGGAGGTGGGTCGGAGCCTCGGCAAGAGCATCGTGGAGTTCAAGAAGGGCCTGAAGGACGTGAGCAGCGAGGTGGAGGAGGCGTCGCGCGAGCCGATGGATCGTCCGAAGCTCACGCCGCGCAGCGACGCGGTGGCGCGGGGCGCCGCCGACCAGAGCGAGGCGAAGGCCGGCGGCCAATGACGCGCCGCGGGATCCAGTGAGCCGAGTTTGAGATTCGAGGACCGCCTGGCGATCGTGGCGCTGGCCCTGCTCGAAGGGCCTTCTCCGCAGACGGTGGACGGTCTTCGACCCGGCCCGCTGGAGGCGCGGGCGCTGGAACGGGCGGAGCTGCTTCCGGACGGAGCTCGAGTGCGCGACGCGCTCGAGTCGATCGGCGCCTGGCCCCGGAGCGTGGCGCGGATCGTGGTGGCGATCCTGGTGCTCGCGGTGGCCACGGGGCTGGCGGCGGTGGTGAGTTCCACCGAGACCGTCAGCGTGCCGGCCGTGCTGGTGGGCACGCTCGGACTGCAATCGCTGCTGCTGGCGGCGTGGATCGTGGCCCTGCTCCCGGGCGCGGGACCGCTCCTGCGCCGCGGCTGCGCGGCCCTGGTGTCGGGACCGGTGCGCACGCTCGGCTCGCTCCGCGAACGGGCGACCGACGCGGTGGCCGGCGCCGTCTCGGGCGCCGCGGCGCCCCGCGCGGCCGGGGAGTGGGCGCAGCGCCGAGTGCGCCGCGCGGAGATCGATCACGCGGCGGCGCTGGCCGCGACCGGCGCCGTGGCGCTGACCTATGCGTCGAAGCGCTCGGTGCTGGCGGCGCTCGTCTACGGCGCATGGTCGAACACGGCGTGGATCGCCGCGAATCTCCTGGTGCTGGGGATGCTGTCGCTGCGGCTGCTGGGCAGCCGGACCTACACGCTGCACTCGGGACTGCTGAGCCCGGAGGTCACGCGGGCGTGGGTCGACGGGATCCTCCGGGTGCTCGGCTGGTTCGTGCCCGCGGGGTGGTTGCCCGACGCGGAGGCCCTCGCGCGGGCCAGCATGGAGCCCGCGGGCGTGGCCTCCGACAGTTGGCGCTGGGGGTCGATGCTGGTGCTCTCGGTGGCGGTCTTCGGCCTGCTGCCGCGGGTGGCGGCGCTGCTGGTGGCGGTGCTCTGGCTGCCGGCGGCGCGGCGGCGGTGGCGCATCCCGTGGGACGATCGACGACTGGCGGCGACGCGCGCGGTGATCGAATCGGCGCGGCCGCCGACCATCGTGGTCGCGCGGGAGCGCGATGCCGTGGCGCCGAGCGGCGTCGGCGCCGGGCGCGCGGTGCGGCCCGGGCGCGCTCCCGGCGTGCTGCGCATCGGCGCGGCGGCGCCGTGGACGCCCTCCCTGCCGGCGGTCGATCTCGGTTCCCTTGACGAGCGCGGCCTGGCCGGCGCGGAGGCGATCGCGGCGCGGATCGCCGCGGAGGCGATCTCCCCCGTCGTGCTGCTCGTGGATCTGCTGTCGACGCCGCGGCGCGGCGTGGTGGATTACCTTGCGCCGATCACGGCGGCGGGCGCCTGCGTGGCGGTGCTCTCGGAGGGCTCGCGGCTGCGTCGCGGAACGAGGCCCGAGGACCTGGCGATCGTGGTGCGAGCCTGGCGATCGAGACTGGAGGAGGCGGGCGTCACGACGATCCACGAGATCGACGCGGGCCTGCGCACCAGCACGAGCGGGGCGATGCTCGAGGCGCTCCTCAGCGGCCACGGCGTGCGCGCCGGCGGCGCGGGTCGCCTGGCGAAGTCCTTCGAACGGATCACGGACGCGGAGCGGGACCTTGGGCAGCTCGTCCCCGGCGCGGCGGACGAGCGGCGGCTCCTCGACGCCCTCGGATCCATCCACGGCATCGATCGGCTCGCCGACCGCGCGCCGCACCTGGCGGTGCTGGGCGCCGACGCGCGGGCGTGGTGGTCCGGCGGCGCGGACCGGCTGCTCCACGCGGTGGCCGGAGGCCCGGGGGTGGCGGAGTCGTCGCTCGGCGCCTCGTCGCGACGGACGCTCCTGGTGAACGCGGCGATGGTGGCCGCGGAACTGGAGTTCCAGGGATGCGGCGAAGCCACCATTTCCGATCGCATGGAGCGGATCCGCGCCGCGCTCGAGGGCGACGCCGGTCGCAGTGCCCCGGAGCGCGGGATGCGCTTCGACGAGGCGTTGCGTCGCGCCGCCGACGCGGTGGGCGCGACGGCGGCGGAATCGGAGGCGCGACGATGACGGGGATGACGGCGATGCCGGCGATCGCGGGGACGCCCATGGGAGCCCGCCGATGAGCGAGGCGCCGATGCTGCGGATCGGCCTGATCGGCCAGGTCAACGCCGGCAAGAGCAGCGTGCATGAGTCGCTGCTGCGTTACCGCGACCCCGCGGTGGTGAGCGCCGAGCCGGGCTGGACGCGCGAGGTGCGCTCCATGCCGCTTTCCATCGAGGAGGAGGGCCGTTCGACGGCGGTGGCGGAACTCCTGGACTTCCCCGGATTCCAGCGCGCCGAGGCCCTCGAGCGGCTGGTGGAGCGGGCGGCGCCGGCCGAAGATGGACGGGCCCTGGACGACGCGGCGATGGCGCGGGTCATGGAGTCGCTTCGAGCCGACGGCGGATTCCGGCACGAGGAACTGGTGCTCGAACATGCGCGGCGCTGCCAGGTGCGCCTGCTGGTGGTCGATTCGCGCGAGGCGCCCGGGCCGGCGTTCCGCTCGGAGCTGGCGGTGCTGCGGCGGCTCGGCGGCGCGGCGCCGATCGTGCTGCTCAACCACACGGAGCATCCTTCGTCGCGCGCCGCCGAGTGGCGTGCGGCACTGCGCGACGCCGGCTGCGACGAACCGATCGCCTTCGACGCCTGGCACCTGGCATGGGCCAACGAGGCGGCGCTCTGGCAGCGCGTGGCCGATCGCTGCGGCGCGGACGAGGCGCTGGCGGCGGCGGCGCGGACCGTGGGAGCGGATCGGCTGCGTCGGCGCTGCGACGCGGAGCGGGCGATGGCCCTGGAGGTGGCGGATCTCATGGTGGACGCCGCCGCGGCGCAGCGGCCGCTCGTGGACCCCGACGATCGCCGCGAGCGCGACGACGCCGCGAAGGAGCTCATGGAGCGCGCCAGGCGCCGCGAACAGGCGTGCTTCGACGCGATCCTCTCGCGCCTCGGCTTCCGCCGCGGCGACGCCGTGCTGGAGGCGATCGGCGCCAGCGCGGAGGCGGCGCTCAACGATCCCTGGTCCGCACGCGAGGTGGCGCGCCTGATGCCCGGGCTGGTGAAGGGGCTGGCCACCGGCGCCATGGTCGGCGGAGGACTCGGCGCGGCGACGGGGTTCGTGCTCGATCTCGCCACGCTCTTCACCACCGTGGGCGCCGCGACGGTGGCCGGGGCCAAGCTCGGCGCCGCGGCCGGCGCGCTGACCGGCGGGGCCTACGCCATCCGGCACAAGCTCGTCGATCTTCCGCGCGTCGGGCGTCGCGACGCCAGGCTCTCCGCGGAGGCGGTGGAACTCCTGGGCGTGCGGCAGGTGGAGATGGCGCTGGGACTGCTGGGGCGAGGACATGCGGCGCTGAGCGAGGCGCCGACCCGCGCCGGCGGCGGGCGCCGCGTGAGCGAGGACGCGCGCCGCTCGCTCCGCGAAGGCGTGCGCGAGCTGCTCGACCGCGGCGTGCGCCCGAAGTGGAGCACGCTCAACGGCCCGGTGCGGCTGGACGATCCCGGCCGCATGGATGCCGTGCGCGGACTTTCGCGGCGCGTGCTGGAGATCCTGCGGCCGGAGGCGGAGCGCGGCCCCGCCGCCGCCGGATGATGCGGCACCGGCGGATGCGCGAGGGCCGGGCGGGCCGGCCGGGCCGCGGCGGAGCGCCGAGCTCCGAGCACGGCCGGCACGCGGCGGACGGGCGAGGAGCGGCAGGCGAAGGCGGGAGGATGCGGGCCGCTGGCCGCGACTCGACCTCGCCGCCTTCGACGGCCGCGACGAGCCCGGACGCGAACGCCCATGAAACGAGCGAGGGCAAGGCGCTTCGCCTTGCCCTTCGCGAGTGAATGGGCGTTGGGGGACTCGAACCACCGCAGGATTGTGGCGGAAAACCGGGGGTCGGGCCTGAGCGCGGCGCAGAAGGCGGCGCAATGGCGGCCGATCTTGCCGAGATCTCCTCCCCTAGCGATCGAGGATTGGCCTCCGTAGCCGCCGCTTGGCCAATCCTTCCTGCACTGGTTAGGACCGCCATTCTCGCGATGGTAAAGGCGAGCGCCAGACCCGGATCGGATTGATAATCAGCGAGAGAGCCCTTCCCTGGATGACCCCTCCAGCTCCCACTCCGAGAACGCATGACATCTGCATGAGCCTGAAGGCACTGTTGCGATCTAGGTACCGTACGCTAGACGACGATAGTGCCGTTGGGTGATGAGGTCCAAAGGGCAAACACCCGCAAGCACCTGACCACGATCTCCGAGGCAGAGCGCCGACACCGGAAACACCTGGACGCTCAGCCCCCACGCTGACGCAGGAAGGTTGTCACCCTCACGAACCGAGGATGGAGGCGCAACTCCGGCGAGGCTTGGGCAATAGCCTCAAGGCTCGGCCCTAGATCTTTCGGCGGCCACGGCTGGTTGTCGATCAATCGATCGAGAAGCTCCAGTGATGCCTCTGGGAATCTTGAGCACACACCAGCGGTGTGGAGCAGATGCACGCTGTACTCGGGATGCTCGACTGGTTGCAACCACTCCTTCACCACCTCCAACGCGTTGGGAAACTCCTTGCCTGCGGCAACGATCAGCTCGACGAGCGAGGCCGAGATATTCGCGGACAGTCGCTCCCGCGACTTTGGCCAGATGTCGTGCCAAAACGGTGCGACTCGATTTCGCCAATACTCCTCGCGACGGTCGCCAGCACTTTCAAGGAACTGCCCTAGTGAGTGCGCCGCTGCCTCCAGCCCCACTTGGGACAAAGCCGCGAACGCCGCGCGAAAGTCCTCACGCCTGAAGTCGTCAACTCCTTCAAGTCCTGCGAGCACTAGCAGCGACGCGAACTGCCGCCCATGCGCTCCTAACTCGGTGTAGTGCCCAGCAGTCGCAAGAAACTCCTCCTTCAGAGAGACTATGAGGGGCGGATAGAGACGCGGTGACCATAAGAAGCCCTCCCAAGCACAACGGGCCTCTGTTGGACTCGCTCTCCAGTCAAACAGTGGCAGGAGATTGCGCTCGGCCCAAGCGCGATCGACTCGGAACAAAGGGATCGCACGCGACGCCAGCAGCACCCTTCCGTGGCGAAACCGATCCACGCTTGTATCGCACAGCTGCGCGAATGCCGCGGCAAAGCCTTGAGGCAGCAACTCATTATCGCCCGGACGCAGCGTGAGCCATGTGCTCAGCAGCGCTTGTGTCACGTGGCCGACTGGATGGTTGATCGCACTTGTAACGGGATCATCCAGGTCCCTTCCATTCTGTGTGACTCCCGCGCCTGACGCGAGCGGAATATCCAGCACGCGTAGACACAGCTCGAGCATGGTGGTCTCATGCTTATCGATTGTTCGAGAGGCGGCTTCCAACCACCAGGTGAGTATGTACGTCAGTTCGCCAATCAGCTCGCGAGGCAGGGTCCGCACTATGGGAGCCGCAAAGCGCCAGGACCGCACTACCAACTCCCCGTCCGCCCAAGTCTCGAGCGCTACGCGCCACGGGGTGGATGGCCACTGCTTCCTCTGCGACAGCACGCACAGCGCGGCCACGCACCGAATCAAGCGAACACGACACTTCTGCCGCCACGCGTGGATACGACTCGTCTGCCACTCGGACGGTCCTTCCATCAGCCAAGCGGCAAGTTCGTCTCGATCGTCTGGCGCCTCTTCACCCGCTACTCTCTCCAGAACATCTGGATCATCGGGATCGAATGCCCAGATCGCGAACTCATCCTTCTCGTCCGCGGCCAACTGCCATTGCGGATACCTCCTCGAAAGCTCGGTCAATCGAGCACCCGCTCCCATCCCAAGTCCAGCACCGGACAACTGCAACTTGGCGAGTCGCAGCCACACGGCCCGGTCCACCTCTCTCTCCAAGAGCTCTGGCTCGATGTCATCGCGATACCTCCGGCGAGGAGGCCCGGCGACAATCGCGGACTCCAATTGCGTCCGCTCAGCTGGACCCAAATGGCTTCCTTTGCGCACCAAAAGCCGCAAACACTCTCTTCGGGTGCTCTCTGACCACAGCCACCACGCCTCCTCCGCGAGTAGCCACGCAACCCATTGCCCAACGGCAATGCAGTCATTTTCCGCTGCTGCGAAGAAAACAACTCTCTTGAATGCTGGGAACGGCACCTCATACCACTCCGCAGCAAGTCGCCTCGCACGATCAGGAGCCTTCACAGCGACCTCCAGCCAGCCATCGCGAAGTATTTCGATGAGTACTACCCAGTCATCGTGAAACCGGTTTTGCGAATGTGGGGCAATGGAGGGCAAATCCCAATGTGATCGATCATCGGTCGCATTGGCTTCGCCGATCTCCTGACGCAGCTCTAGAGCATCCCGGAGCAATTGTTGGACGTCGACTAGTATTGTTGCGTAGTGTTCGCGCCTCAGCTGCTCTGCAACTCGCTCTCCAAGCGCAGCCCTCACGTGGTCACTCGCGAGCGCAAGCTCACAATTGATCGCTTCCCTAGGATCGCCGCGATCGCTTGGACCAGCTTTGGAGATGCTGGAGGCGTACGACTCTCTTATGCGAATCACCGGCGCAAGCAACCGACATAGTTCCATGCGGGCCGTAGGGGTGACACCGTCTCGCTCGACCCTCTTACGCCAAGTAAAGAGGTCACTATCTCGTCCAAGTGACTTCACGCGCCCCGCCAGGAGTACCCGCCATAGCGCCCGCATGGCCGGAGTAGGGATGGCGCTCGGTGATTGCGCACGAATCTTGTCTAGCTTCTCCGCGCTGCCCTCGCTCTCAAGGCGGACGATTTCGTCTAGAGCATCCTCGATCAAGAGTGCCCAATAGGGATGTACTCGGCCTCCTTGCTTCGCGATCCAAATGATGAGCCTGGCATCATTGAGGTGACGGAGCAGCCACCGCGCCAGTTCTCGCATCACCTTGTCCAAGTGCGGGTTCCCTTCACCTCCACTGACGAGCGTCATCCATGGCGCCAAGGTGTATGGAGCTGGCCGTCGCACAAGGCTGTAATGAACGTCGACGTCATCCTTCGGCTGTGGCTCGATATCAAATCGACGCAAGTCGTCTCGTCGATAGCGATCGAGCGCAAGCGCTTCCGTCAGCCACTCAAGCGCCGGCGCTGGGTTGTGCTCCGCAAACGCCTTAGCTGGCAATCCCGACAGGTCCGAAAGCGCCCAAATCATGCGTCCAACAAAGTCATCCTGGCGAGTGCTCTCAGATGGGCGGCCAAGCGCATTTTCGAGGACGATTCGCTCCTTTCCCGAAACGCCATCTCGGTAGGTGCGGGCCCACTCGACTAGTGTCTTGTGAAGGGCCAAATGTGGAGGGCCCACACCTGATAGCTCATACAAGATCGGCTCAACGCCTCTCGCCTTCCAATCCAGGGCAGTCTTCGCCTCTTCTCCCTTCCGGCAGTCGCCCAGTGCCCATGCAAGCGGCGTGCTCTCCCCCATGATTCGGTCTGCGGCGAGTGCATCCATCATGTAGCGCATCACTGGATCGTTGATGGAGTAGCCGATGAAACACACCGCGTAATCGCGGAACAGATCGCTTACGAAGCGTGCGGCCCAACGCTCCGTAAGGTACGCCAAGCCGAAGTCACCGCTCGTAACTACCAAGCGATTCAAGGCGTGCTCGTCATCCACCTTCGGCAGTAGACCGTGCAAGTAGACGAGACCATTCCAACGAGTTTTCTTGGGGACAGGAAGCATGGGCGCCGCATAAGACTCAATCCTTCGGCGCTCCCGTTTCGCTGCCCTTTCAAACACGTGATCGAAATTGGTTGTGACAAGGCGCAAGGCCCCATCGGGGTGCCGGCCCAACTGCAGAAGTGCCGCATGAGTCGCGGTAGCGTCCTTCTTGTGCCACTTCGGCTGCAGAGACTTGCGCAACGCCTTTCTTACCGCGAATCGCCGCCCGACGACTCGCCGCTCAAGTAAGTCGAGCGTGACGTCGTATCGCCCGTTTCGGTAGGCATCGTCTTCAATGGGCTCGCGGCCGGTTCCAACCCCTTCGTAGATCTGGTCGACGAGTCCTCGAAAACCTGGGAGACCCGCAGGGTATGAGATCCCGGCGCCGCAGAAAAACACGACCTCACCATCCTCTACCGCCTGCAACAGGCTGTCTGGGATGTCGGGCCCGTTGGGGACGAATCTCATACTCCGTGGTTCCTTCGCCTTGTGCGATCGCTCATTGAGTGACGCCCCGTACCTGTGACGCGCCGGCACCGGTCAGTAGTATTGCCTGATGTACCCGAACGCCCGATCGAACAGCTCAATGTCTTGGTGAAGCCTGTACTTGAACAGAGTCTTTCGTAAGACCTGCTTCACTTCACGCTCGCCGCCGTGGGTGTTCTGCCAGCCAGGGAACCTGACCTGACGCACGATCTCGTCGATGTCGTCGACGACGCGCTTCACCATGGCTGCGGTGCTGCCGTTCCGCGCCTGTTCAAACAATTCCGTGAGCGCGGCCTTGCCTCGATCCGCATCCTCCTCGGCGGGGGTCTCCCGTTCGAGCTTGACGACCTCCTTGGCGAGATCGAGCAGTTCCTTCAGGAATGCGATGCTGACGAGGAGCCCTTGCTGATGGCGGTTTTTCAGATCCTCGAGACGCTCGGCAAGAGCCTTGAACTTGGGGTTTCCCGAATGCTTCCGCAGTCGCGAGGACAGCTTGATCGTGACTTCCTTGGCCTTCTTCGTCGGATCGGGGTTCTCGAGAACGGCCTCGAGCAGCCCGGCGTCGAGGACCAGTGTGTCGAGGTCGTCGCGCACGGCATCGACGTGGACGTTCTGGTGGATGAGCTCGATCGTCTTCGCGCCCAAGCGGTGCCACAGCAGGCGCCCCGTACCAGTTGAGGGCTTCAGCGACTCGTACACCTGCACGAGCCAGCGGAAGTCTTTCTCGTACTGGGTGAGCACGGGGTCGGGTGACACCGCCTCCCAGATCTTTGAGAGCACACTGAAGTCCGCTGCGAAGGCGTCCCGCGCTGTGTTGTTCGGCAGGCATTCTTGCGCTGCGATGAGGCCCTCGTACCCATGCAACGTGCGGTCGCACCCGGCGAAGTAGGCCAAGCACTTCTGCATCGCGGCCGGGAGCTTGCCAACCAGCTCGGCGATGTTCGAGACGGCCTTGCGCACTCCCTTCTCGTCGAACTGCAGCGCCTGAGCCACGTCGTCGAAGATGCCCAGGTAGTCCACGATCAGCCCGTGTGTCTTCTCCTCGGTGTATGGACGATTCACGCGGCAGATGGCCTGCAGCAGCGTGTGGTCCCGCAACGGTTTGTCCAGGTACATCGTCTGAAGGATCGGCGCGTCGAATCCCGTGAGCAGCTTCGAGGTTGACGGGGTCGCTCTCATCGGTCCACCCCTTGTGAGAGTGTGAGCATGGTACCGG
>CAZSVT010000016.1:5251-23079 GCA_964610365.1 uncultured Isosphaeraceae bacterium | reverse complement strand
TGCTCGCCGACCGGAGAGCGGCGAAGCGCGCCCGAGTGTTTGAGCCGAAGAGGGCCGCCGGGGCCGACGCGCGATCGTTCGAGCCGACGGCCGCGAACGGCGGCACGCCCCGGGTCGTAGAACCCGCGGGCCGCGATCGCGGCTACGCTTTCCGCCCCATGCCACGCACCTCGTCGCCGCGCCGTCGTTCCTCCCCGTCCGCCTCGGCCGCCTCGTCGGCGCGGACCCGTTTGGAGAAGGACTCGATGGGGGAGATGCAGGTGGCGGCGGACCTGCTGCACGGGGCGACCACGCAGCGGGCGGTCCTGAACTTTCCCGTTTCCGGTCGGCCGGTTCCGCCGCAGCTCATCGAGGCGTACCTCCTCCTCAAGCGCTGCTGCGCGGAGACGAACCAGGAACTCGGCGTCCTTCCGACGGCCAAGGCGCGCGCCATCCTCGGCGCCTGCGACGAGATGCTCGGCGCGTTCCGCGACGGCGCCCCGGCCGGCGCGGTTGCTGACCTGATGCGGCACTTCCCGATCGATGTCTTCCAGACCGGGTCGGGCACCTCCACCAACATGAACGTGAACGAGGTGATCGCCAATGTCGCCGCGCGCCGCGCGGGGAAGCCCATCGGCGCTCGCGACCCGGTGCACCCCAACGACGACGTGAACGCGAGCCAGAGTTCCAACGACACCTTCCCGACCGCGTCGCAGGTGGCCGGCGCCGCCATGATCTCGCGCCGGCTGATCCCGGCGCTGGAGCGGCTCGCCGCGGCGCTGGAGAAGAAGGCGAAGGCGTGGGACCGCATCGTGAAGGTCGGTCGCACGCACCTCATGGACGCCACGCCGATCCGCATGGGCCAGGTCTTCTCCGGGTACGCGGCGGGCGTGCGCGAAGCGGTGCGCCGGGCGAAGGCCGCGGCGGAGGCGCTCGCGGGCAATCTCCCCATCGGCGGCACCGCGGTGGGCACCGGCATCAACGCCCACCCGCGCTTCGGCTCCCTGGTGGCGAAGCGTCTCTCCGCGGCGCTGGGGCTGCGGTTCCGCGAGGCGGCGAATCACTTCGAGGCCCAGTCCACGCGCGACTGCATGGTGGAGGCCAGCGGCGGACTGCGCACCATCGCGGTGAGCCTCACCAAGGTGGCCAACGACATCCGGCTCCTCGGCTCCGGCCCGCGATGCGGTCTCGGCGAGCTCAGCCTGCCCGCCACGCAGCCGGGCAGCTCCATCATGCCGGGGAAGGTCAACCCGGTCATCTGCGAGAGCGTGATCATGGTGGCGGCACAGGTGATGGGCAACGACACCGCCATCTCCATCGGCGGTCTCGGCGGCGTCGGCAGCCTGCTGGAACTCAATGTCGCCATGCCGCTCATCGCCGACAACATGATCGAGAGCATCTCGCTGCTCACGAACGCCTGCACCATGTTCGTCGATCGCTGCATCGACGGTCTCGAGGTGAACGAGAGGACCGCGACCGGCATGGTCGAGAAGAGCCTCATGATGTGCACCGCGCTCGCGCCGGTCATCGGCTACGACCGCGCCGCCAAGCTCGCCAAGGATGCGTTCGCCAGCGGTCAGACCGTGCGCGAGCTCGCGCTCGAGCAGAAGCTGGTCGACGCGAAGACGCTCGACCGGCTGCTCGACCCCACGGCGATGACCAAGCCCGGCGGCAAGGGCCCCGGCGGCGGGTGATCGGCAGGCCGCGGCCATCGCCATCGGTACGAAGACGAAGGCGATGACGCCGGCGACGCCGAACATGGCGAGCCAGAGGAGCGCGTGAAGAAGAACGAGGAGTTCACCACGCAGCCGCGGGGGCACGCGGCCGATCTCCGGCGCGAAGGCGCGGCGGCCATGCCGGTGGCAGCGATCGATCCACCGACGACGCCCGCGACTTCGATCGGTTCATTCGACTCGGCCGCGATGAACCAGATCAACATGAGCCACGCGATCCCCGCGAGCGGAAACCATGGAACGAGACGCCACCCGGGGCGGCGCCGGACGATGAACGGTGTGACCGACATCGCGCGGAATCGACGGGTTGGTTCCGGCCAGGTTCAGACCCGGCGCAAGGCGGCTGAATTCGCTCCACGATTCGAACGGGTCGACCCTATCCGTCGGTTCGAACCCGCACCACGCGCCCATCGACGAAGTCGACGACCACCGACGGCTCGCTGCCCTCTGGGTCGCGCGGATGGAAGAAGTAGATCCAGTGCGTGACGGGTTCGATCAGGACCTCGCGATCGGGTCGACCGAATGACTTCGTGACCTCATCCTGCGTCGCACCGATTCGCAGTTTCATCCCGTCGTGCGACCGGAAGAAGCTCGCCTCCTCGTTCATGAACGGCTCCGCGACGATGGGCCAGATCGGAGCGATGGGAGGCGGTTCGGCACTTCGGCGCATGCGATTCTCCGCCGGGATCGCCGCTGTGATCACCGATCCGATCTCCTCCGGCGGTACCTCCGGAACTGCGAGAAGCTGCTTCAAACGCTCGCTCTCAGGGCCTTTCAATGTGACGACGAGAGCGATGCGTTCGAGCCTGCCGTCGATGAAGAGGAGATAGAACATCGGAACGATGATTCGCGAGCTGGCGATGATCGCTTCGCGCCCGGACTCGTCGACGACGGTGAACTTATGCTCGAGCACGCGCTCGCACCGCGCGTAGCTGTCGAAGGGAATCGGGTGCATCGTGTGCGCGTCGACATACTTCCAGTAGGTGCGACCTTCGAGCGCGTCCTCGACCTGCGAGACGCTCATCCCGCGTTCCAGCACCGGGATGTCCCCTTGGCTCAATTCGATCTGCGGCATTCGCGGCATGCAGCCTCCCGCCACCAGCACGGCGAGGGTTGCCCCGATCGCGGCGGCGCCGGCGAATGCAGCGCGCATCAGTAGACCTCGAGCATGCAGCGGTGCGTCGGCCGCACCCGGCGCTTGATCTGCTCCTCGGTCCAGTCGTGCGGCGAGACATCGGCGATCTGGGGGTCGCGCGTGAGATAGCCGCGATCGAGATCGTGCCGGCCCAGCATCTGGAAGACCCCCACCTGCATGCCCGCGAGCCCGCAGATGTAGATCAGCGTGGTGGGCGAGGCGAGCAGGCTCCGGAAGTGATCGAGCCGTCGCTCCAGATGCTGGTGCACGTACTCGCCGCGCCCGCCGTCGTCGCGACGCTCGCGGCTGATCACCGGGTGGTACTCGAAGTTCGAATGGCTCTTCGCCAGCGACGCGAAGAGGTCGTCGTAGAGCAGGTCGCTCCGGTAGGGCGAGCCCATGAGCAGGTGGATGCGACGGGAGCAGCGCTTCCAGCCGGCGGCGGCGGGCGACCCCGCGGGCGGCCCTTCGAGCAGCTCCTTCACGAAGCCCCGGAAGGGAGCGATGCCGGTCCCGGTGGCCAGGAAGAGATAGTCGTGGGCGTCATGGTCGACCGGCAGGAGGAAACGCTTGCCCGCCGGTCCGCTCAGTTGCACCGGGTCGCCGGGTCGGAGGTCGCAGAGGTAGTTGGAGCAGACTCCGACGAAGAGGCGGTGATCCTCGGGATCGTCGCCGGCCTTCTGCGGTGAGCGCTCGGCGATGAGCCGCTTGGGGGTGGTCGACATGACCCGACCGTGACCGTCCTCGCCCCAGGTGGGGCTGGCGATGGAATAGAGGCGCACCTTGTGCGGGCGCCCGTGGGCGTCGCTGCCCGGAGGAATGATGCCGAAGCTCTGTCCCGAGCGGAAGTTGCCTTCGAGCGGCGTGCCGGCGATGTCGATCTCCACATGGCGGACGAAACTGGCGCTCTTGCCGCGCATGCAGAGCTCGTTGCCGGTGACGCGGCCGATGACCGGCGCGCCGGGCATCACCAGGTGCATCTTGGCGGGGGGGAGGACGGGTTCCACGATCGACGCGGCGGTGGAGGTCATGGATGCGTTCGATGCGTCTCGGACGGGCGGAGCGGAGGCGACTCGGGTGGTTCGGGCGACTCGGGCGCCGCGTGGCGCCCCGGGGAGGTCGGGCCGGGCGGGGACGGGCTGGGGACGATCGGTGGATCGACCGCGGCTGCCCATGGTAGGGGGCCGGCCCGCGCTTTTGGGCCGCGCCCGTCCCGTTCGGCCGATACAACACGCTCCGGCGCGGCGCGCGCCAGGGACGACGCCACACACAGGGACGAGGGATCGTCATGGACTTCTTCCGAATCGAGGGCGGCCGGCGCCTCTCCGGGCGCATCGCCGTGGAGGGCAGCAAGAACGCGGCGCTGCCGCTGATGGCCGCCAGTCTGCTCACCGACCAGCCCGTTCGGCTCCGCAACGTGGCCGAACTCTCGGATGTGGCGAACATGGCGCGCCTGCTCGACGAGCTCGGCGTCCAGGCGATGTTCGCCCCCGACGCCCTGACGCTGGTCAGCGAGGACGAGAACCGCATCACCGCCCGCTACGACATCGTGCGCACCATGCGCGCGAGCATCTGCGTGCTCGGGCCCATGCTGGCGCGGCGACGCCGGGCGGTGATCAGCATGCCCGGAGGCTGCGCCTTCGGCGATCGGCCGGTGGACCTGCACCTGAAGGGCATGAAGGCCCTCGGGGCCAAGGTGGAGCTGCGCGGCGGCGACATCGTGGTGACGGCCGATCGGCTCCGCGGGGCCACCATCTTCCTCGGCGGCGCCTTCGGAAGCACGGTGCTCGGCACCGCGAACGTCATGAGCGCCGCGTCGCTGGCGCAGGGAACCACCATCATCGAGGGCGCCGCCTGCGAGCCCGAGGTGGTCGACCTGGCCCGGCTGCTCACGCGCATGGGCGCGAAGATCCGCGGCGCCGGTTCGCCGCGCATCGTGATCGACGGCGTGGATCAGCTCGGCGGCGCCGACCACACGGTGATGCCCGACCGCATCGTGGCGGGCACCTACGCCGTGGCCTCCGCCATGACCAACGGCGACGTGATCCTCGACGAATTCCCCTACGACTCGCTCATCGCCGCCGTCCACTACCTGGAGGAGATCGGCGTCCACGTGGAGGTCCTCGCCGCCAACGAGGACCGGACGCGCGCCACGGTGCGCGTGACGAGCGATCGTTCGCTGCGCCCGGCGATGATCACCACGCAGCCGCACCCGGGTTTCCCTACGGATCTCCAGGCGCAGTTCATGGCCCTCCTGTCGCTGGCGCAGGGCAACAGCATCATCACCGAGAAGATCTACCCCGAGCGCTTCCTCCACGTGGCCGAGCTCTCGCGCATGGGCGCGCGGCTCTTCCGCCAGGGACCCACGGTGATGGTCGCCGGAGGCGGTGAACTCGTCGGCGCGCCGGTGATGGCCAGCGACCTCCGTGCCAGCGCCTGCCTGGTGCTGGCGGGGCTCGCCGCCCGCGGCGAGACGATCGTCAACCGCGTCTACCACCTCGATCGCGGCTACGCCCGGATGGAGGAGGTGCTGTCGAAGCTCGGCGCGCGCATCGAGCGCCTCAGCGACTCGGCCGGACGCGATGGGGGCGAACCCGCGGCCGCCGCCGATCCGGTCTCACCCGGGGCCTCCGGCGCCACCGTTCCGCTCGGCGCGAACCGCTTCATGCAGGACGATCGCTGAGGCGATCGCCACATTGAGCGGCACGCCCGGCTGCGTGGGGATCCGGATCACCGCATCGGCCAGGCGTCGGAGCGCCGGCGTCACGCCGCGCCCCTCGGCGCCGAAGAGCACCGCCGTCGGACCGCGGAGGGCCGCCTCGGCCAGGTCCACCGCGCCCGGTTCGTCCTCGGCCGCGAGCACGCGCAGCCCGCGCCGCCGGAGCGATTCGACGGCCGCGGGGAGGTCCGAAGCGCTGGTCCACGGCACGCTGAAGACATGGCCCATGGAGATGCGCACCGTCTTGCGCGTGAGCGGGTCGGCGGAGTCCTCCGAAACCAGGACGCCCGCCGCGCCGAAGGCCGCCGCGTTGCGGAAGAGGGAGCCCATGTTGTCCACGTGCACCACGCCGTCGGCCACCAGGAGCATGCGACCGGCGCTCCCGGCGCTCCCGGCGCTTCCGGCACTCCCGGCGCTCGGCGCCGGCGGCGCCGTCGGTCCGAAGGCCGCGTCGAGCAGGGCCGCGAGCGGTGCGGCGGGAGCGCGTCGACCCATGGCGAGGGCCCCGTGGTGATGGTCGTAGCCGGAGATCCGCTCCACCGCCTCCGGCGGCGCGATGAAGACCGGCCCCGCGCCCGCGTGCTCGATGGCCGGTCGCAGGCGCGCGTGGACTTCGGGCGTGAGGAGCAGCGAGTGCGCCTCGAGGGCCGGCGGAACGATGGAGGCCGCGGCGGCGGCATCCCGTCGGCGTCGGATCCCGGCGAGCCAGCGCTCGATGCACGCCGCGCTCTCCACCAGGTAGAGACCGTGGGCGCCGCGGAGATCCGCGTCGCGCACGTCGCGGTAGGGGGCGAGGCGCGGATCGTCCAGGCTCCGCAGCGGGATCGGCTGCCCCGGGTGCGCCGCGGCCGGATCGGCGCCGCTCATCGCCGGTCGGAGGCCGCGGCGGCGGCGTCGAGGACCTTCATCATGTCGTCGAGGTCGCGGCGGTAGCGCTGGAGCGCCGGACGGATCACTTCCTCCAGGTGCCGGGTGGCCTCGGGCGTCATGAGGGCGCCTCCTTCGGCCATGGCTCCGCGCGATGCGTCGATCGCCGCCTGGAGCGCCTCGGCGCTGCCGGCGACCCGGTTGGCGGCGAGCACGATGGTGATCGCCCGCTGCTGCTCGGTGGTGAAGGGTTGGAACATCCGGATCACCGAGGTCACCACCTCCGGCCCGGTCATGATCCAGAGCTCGGCGACGCCGATCACGAAACCGGTCTTGGTGATCAGGAGATCATCGCGGATCTCGGGCCAGAGCGAGGTCACCGTCGTCGCCAGGAGCGAGGCCTGCTCGAACATGGGTCCCATGCAGGACGAGAGCGTGGACCACGAGGAACTCGGGCGCGTGAAGGCCTCCGTGAGCTGGTGCCAGATGGCGCGGAGGCCGGTCTCATCGTCCACCGCCGTCCGCAGCGCCGTGATGCGACGCAGGAGCTGTGGGGATTGTCCCTCGTTCTCCGCGATGGACGCGGTGAGATCGGACCACTTCGTGCGGATCGAGTCGAGCTGCCGGCCCCACTGAGCGCGATCCGACTCGACGGCGTCCAGGAGCGGCCTCACCGCGTCGCGCAGGGCCATGATGCGGCTCTGCTGCTCCGGACCGAGCGTGGTGGTGGAGTCGGGCACCTCCGTGCCGGCGGCGCCGATGAAGATCTGCTCGAACGCCGGAAGGTGGTGCTGGATCGCCGCCAGGTCTCCCGCGCCCGTCCGCCCGAGGATCCGCGTCGGGGCATCGCCGCGCGACGAGATCGTGAAGGGCTTGCGGGACGGCGCGATCGGCGCCCGCTGCGCCGAACGATCGAGCGTGCCCGGCAGCGGCGCCGATCGCTGACCGCCGATGCTCAGGATGTCCAGCTCGGCATTCCCGCTGAGGGCGTTCTGATCGAGCACGATCTGGGCATCGGTGCGCAGCTCGACTTCCGCGTCAAGCTCGAAGGTCACCAGGAAGCCGCCGGTGCTCGGAGGGAGCGGCACCTCCGAGGGCGCGGACTCGCGCGGACGCACGGCGCGGTCGATCTCGATCGCCGTCACCTGTCCCATGACGGCGCCGCCGAGGCGCACCACGCTCCCCGGCCGCAAGCCGGCGATGCCGTCCTCGAAGGTGCCGACGAGACGCCAGAGCCGGACGTCGCGCCACTGGATGCCGGCGACGAGGAGCGCGGAGACGAGCCCCACGCCGAGGATCGCGAGCACGCTCCACCCGATCCGTCGCGCCGGTCGGTCGGTCTCGGAGGTGAATCGCATCGGCCGATCGCTCCTGGGCGTCCGCGCTCAGGGCGCGGCGGTGGACGACTGCGGCTGGGCGTGGAGGATCTTCCCCAGCTCGCGCCGCGCTTCCTCGAAGCGAGCCACCGCGGCGAGGACCTGCGCCTCGATCAGCTCGCGGAACGCCGGATCCTGCGCGAATCGGGAGCGCTGGTCGGCCAGCACCGCCCGCAGCGAATCGCTGGCCACGTTGAGTTCGCTCGTGGCCACCGCGAAGTCGGAGGCGGCCTGGTAGAGGTTCTCGTTGGCGATCTCCGTGGGACCGGGCTTGTTCAGCAGACGCCACGGATTGCGCCGCACTTCCAGGGTGCCCAGCTTGAGTTGCGTGGCCGCCTCGCGGGCGTTGGAGAGGAAGCTGCGGAGCGTGGGGATGTCGGCGGTGAGTTCGGCCTGCGCCTGGGCGAGGATCGTGTCGAGGGAGATCACCGAGGCCAGGCCGTAGTCGAGGATCGACTCGATCTTGGGCATCGCCGTGTCGCGAGCCTCCACCATCACATCCTTCGCGGCGCCGGCGAAGCCCACCGCCTGGTCGAGGAAGTCATCGACCTTGCCCTTGGGCGCCAGGTACCCGTTGATCCGGGCCAGCGATTCGTCGGCGTTCCGCAGCGAGCTGCCGATGTCCTTGCGCCATCCCTCGTAATCGCCGGAGACCTTCGAGACGATGCCCTGGGCATCGGCAAGCATGGGCGATCCGTGTTCGTCCAGCGACTTCGAGAAGCTGGCCACATGCCGGAGGATGTCGCCCACGCGCGCCGCGTTGTCGGGACCCATGAGGCTGGCCAGGAGGCCCGAGCCCTCGGTGGCGTCGATGGTGTCGCCGGGCTTGATCTCATTGGACGCGCTGCCGTGGGCCATGTTCGGCACGCCCACGGAGATGAAGTTGATGATGGCGGTGTTGCCCAGCGGGCTGGCCACGCGAACCACCTGCGCCCCGTCGTCCGGATCCAGCGGCCCGGTGGTGGTGCGCCGGAAGAGGTGGATGTCCGTATCGAGCTCGATGGTGACCAGGATGTCGTCCACGTCGCCGGTCTGCGGGAGGATCCGAGGCCGCACCTCCAGGACGCGACCGCGCTGGAGGCCGCCCACCTGCACCGCCGATCCGCGCGCCAGCCCGGCCACGCCGTCCTCCAGCGTGAACCGGATGATGAACTGGTTCCGGGTCTCGAACGGATTCGCGCGAAGCAGCGCGTACCAGACCGCGAAGGCCAGCGCGAGACAGGTGATCAGGAACGCGCCCGCACGAACCGAGTTGGAGACCTTTTCGCCCGCCATCCGTGCCTTGGTGGAGGAGTTGTATCAGAGCCTCAGGAGCCCTGCACCATGCGCTCGTTGCTGTCGAAGCGGGCGAGCGCGGCGAGCAACTGCTCCATCTGGACGTGCGGCGGCACGGTCATGAGGCGGCGTCGCAACGCCGTGACCGTCTTGAGCTCCCGCTCCGAGAGCAGCAGGTGCTCCTTGCGGGTGCCGCTGGCGGCGAGGTTGATCGCCGGGAAGATGCGCTTCTCGGAGATGGAGCGGTCGAGCACCAGTTCCATGTTCCCCGTGCCCTTGAACTCCTCGAAGATGATCTGGTCGGCACGACTCCCGGTGTCCACCAGGCAGCTGGCGATGATGGTGAGGGAGCCGCCCTCCTCCGCCTTGCGGGCGGCGCCGAAGAGCTGCTTGGGAACCTCCAGGGCCCGGCTGTCCAGGCCGCCGGACATGGTGCGGCCGCCGGAGCCGTAGCGTCGGCTGTTGTTGAAGGCCCGCCCCAGCCGGGTGAGCGAATCCAGCAGCACCACCACGTCCTTGCCGGCCTCCACCATGCGCTTCGCGCGATCGATGGCCAGGATGCCCAGCGACAGGTGGCGCTCCAGGTCCTGGTCGTTGCTGGAGGCGAGGACCTGGGCGGGGACATTGCGCTTGAAGTCGGTCACTTCCTCCGGGCGCTCGTCGATGAGCAGGGCCACCAGCTCCACGCCGGGGTGGTTGTGCTTGATGCCGAAGGCGATGTTCTGGAGGAGGATCGTCTTGCCCGCCTTGGGAGGGGCCACGATCAATCCGCGCGTTCCGTAGCCGATGGGGCAGAAGAGATCGATGAGGCGGCACGCCGGCGGACAGCCGCGGTGCTCCAGGTTCATGCGCGGCTGCGGATCCAGCGCGGTCAGTTCGTTGAACGACTTGCGCCGCGCGTAGTCCTCGGGGGGCAGCCCCTCGATCTCGAGCAGCCGATCGACCACCATCCGCATGCGCCGGCCCTGGCCCGGGCGGCGCCGACGGCTCTTGCGCTCGACGACCTCGGCGACCACCTTCTGCCCCGGGCGGAGCGGATAGCGATCCGCGAGCTCGGTGGGAACGATCGGATCGTCCGGGCCCTCGATCAGCCCGTCGGCGAACTGCCTGATGCGACCCTCGGCGCCCTGCGGCATTTCGAGGATCCCGCTGAATGTGCTCATGGAACGGTCCACGGAGTTGGCCGGGCGGCACGACGCCGCGCCCGGAGAGTTGCGGCCCCGGCGCCCGCCGTGCCCGGTGCACGGATGCGGCACAGCGACAACCGCGCCTCGACCTCGCAAGCCAACTTGGATGCGATTCGTCGCGGCGGATCCACCGTCGCGACGGGCACAGTGGAACCGCACTCGCCGCTCATGTCAAGTGCGGTTCCCGGATGACGCGACGGCGCCGGCGATTTCCGCGGCGAGGCGTGCGTTGGCGCGGAGGAGCGACGCATTGGCGCGGAGCGAGCGACCCCGGGTGGCCTCCGCCAGGCGACCGAGGAGTTCCGGCGTGACGGCGGGTCCGGTGGCGTCGACGGGGGCGCCGCCGGACGGGCCCGAGCTCGATGGATCCTCCACCGCGTCCGCGGGATCGACCGGTTGCACGACGAGGACGGCGCCACCTCCGAGCGTCCAGTGTTCGCGACAGATCGAGGCGATCTCCTGCGCGTCGTCGCAGCGCGTGGCGACGGGGAGCGATGGATCCGGCGGCAGCACGAAGCGCGGCCAGGCATCGCACCTCCAGCCGATCACCGGGATCGAGAGCGTCTCCAGCGCCTCGACCGTGGCGGGCAGGTCGAGGATCGACTTGGCGCCGGCGCAGACCACGCAGATCGGATGGCGCGCGAGCGCGGGAAGATCGGCCGAGACATCGGGGCGATCGTTCCAACCTCGATGGACGCCGCCGATGCCGCCGGTGGCGAAGACGCGGATCGCCGCCCCCGCGCAGAGAGCGAGCGACGCGGAGACGGTGGTTCCGCCCGAGGCGCGCCGGGCCATCGCCACCGCCAGATCCCGCGCGGCGAGCTTGCAGGCTCCCCGGTCGGCGGCGAGACGGGCGAGCTGGTCCGCCGTCAGTCCGATCCGGGCCACGCCGTCGAGGACCGCGGTGATCGCGGGCACGGCTCCGCCCGCGGCGACGGCCTCGCTCATCGCCCGCACGGCGGCGAGGTGAAGCGGGGCGTCGGCGTCGAGCCATGGCGGCGCGGCACCCAGGCCGTGCCACCGGGTCGCCAGCGTGCGCCAGGATTCGCGCGGCAGCCCATGCGTCAGGACGGCGGTCTCCAGCCCCACCAGCGGGCGGCGTGCCACCACGGCCTGCGCCACCTCGGGCTGCATCTCCCAGGGGTGCTCCGGGTTCGACGGCATCTCCCGGGTCATCGGGGAAGGCGCGCGCTCAGCGCCGGCGTCCCGGCACTCGACCGCCGAGCCGGCGCTGCGGCATGGCCGTGGGGACGAGGCCGCCGGGGAACTTGCTGGGATCGATCTCGCGCCGCTCCTCGGGGGCGACCACCTCCGGCGCCGGTGCGGCGAATCGGTTCTTCGTCCGCTCGGCGTGTTCGCGCCGCTTCACATCCAGTTCGCGCTGCGCCGACACATCCGCGGGTACGGGTCCCGGCTTGAAGTCGTCGTACTGGATGCGCGGGATCTCCACGTTCGCGAGCATCTCGATGGCGGTGAGGAGTTCGCCCTGGTCGGGGCAGACGAAGGTCCACGCCACGCCCTCGCGGCCGGCGCGGGCCGTGCGCCCGATGCGGTGGATGTAGACCTCCGGATCCTCCGGCAGGTCGTAGTTGACCACGTGGGAGATGTCCTCCACGTCCAGTCCGCGGGCGGCGAGATCGCTGGCCACGAGCACGCTCAGGTCGCCGCCGCGAAGCCGGTCCATGACCTTGTCGCGCTTCTTCTGGAACATGTCGCCGTGCATGGCGTGGGCGTCGACCTTGTGCTTGGAGAGGTACTCCGCCACGGTGTCCACCGTCCGCTTGGTTCGGCAGAAGACCACGGCGAGATCGGGCTTCTCGTGGGTCAGCAGGTGGAGGAGCAGCCGCTTCTTGTCCCACGGCTCCACCGAGAGGTAGCTCTGCTTCACCTGCGACACGGTGAGGCTCTTCTCGAAGGTGACGAGCTTCTCCGGGTCGTTCATGTAGGAGCGGGCGAGGCGCTCGATCTCCCCGGCGATGGTCGCCGAGACGAAGACCGTCTGCGGCCGCTGCTTCATGGAGCCGAGGATCCGGCGGATGTCGTCGCGGAAGCCGATGTCCAGCATCCGGTCGACCTCGTCCAGCACCGCGAAGCGGACCTTGTCGTAGGGGAGGAGCCCCCGGCCGTTCATGTCCATGATGCGGCCGGGCGTTCCCACCACGATCGTCACGCCCTTCTCCAGCTTGTGGGCCTGGGCGTTGATCGCGTGGCCGCCGTAGACCGCCGCCACCGCGTGACCGCTGTAGCGGGCGAGGTCGTGCATCTCCTTAGTGACCTGGATGGCAAGCTCGCGCGTGGGGACGAGGATGAGGCCGGTGAAGCGGCTCCGGGGGTCGAGCCGCGCCAGCATCGGCAGCCCGAAGGCGGCGGTCTTTCCCGTGCCGGTCTTGGCCTGGCCCAGGCAATCTCGGCCGGCGATCGCCGGGGGGATCAGGGCCGCCTGGATGCGCGTCGGATGGCGGAAGCCCTTCTCGGTGACCGCGCGGAGCAGCGGTTCCGGAAGCCCGAGGTCGGCGAAGGTTCGCGAAGTGTCGAAGGTCTCGTGGGCAGTCAAGTGTCTGTGGAGGACGCGGGAGTGCGTCGGGCTGGGCGAGTCATGGTAGGTTCCCGCCGCGGCCGATACTACACGAGGCGGCATCGCGCCGCATCCGACCGCATTCCACGGAGGGAAGGCCGCGCGTCATGGCGGAGACGAGCGTCATCGAGATCAACCTCTCGGCGATCGACCACAACCTCGCCGTGATGCGCGAGATGGTGGGCGAGGGCTGCCTGCTGTGTCCCGTGGTCAAGGCCGATGCGTACGGCCTGGGCGCGGCCCGGGTGGCGAAGCGCATGGCCATGGGCGGCGCCGACATGTTCGCGGTCTTCAGCCCGGAGCAGGCGTCGACGCTCGCCGCCGCGGCGGTGGGCACGCCGGTGCTCGTCCTCATGCCCGTCCGCGACTTCTCGCGCGGCGACGACCTCTATCGGATGCTCGTCTCCGGGGCGCTGCATCTCACCGTCCATGACCTGCGCCACCTGGAGCAGCTCCAGCGCCTGGCGGAGAAGTTCGCCACGCCGGTGCCGGTGCACCTGGAGGTCGACACCGGGATGAGCCGGGGCGGCTGCCTGCCCGACGAAGCAGCGGTGGTGCTGCGGCGCATCGCCTCCAATCGATGGGTGCGGCTCGCCGGGATCTTCACGCACTTCTCCAATCCGCGCAGCGATCCGGAGCGCACGAAGGGCCAGATGGAGGCGTTCGACGGCCTGCTCGAGCGCGAGCGGGCGAGCGTTCCCGCCGACTGCATCGTCCATGTGGCGTCCAGCTACGCGGCGCTGCGCCATCGACGGTTCCACCGCAGCATGGTGCGATTCGGGCTGGCGTGGACGGGGCTGGCGCTCGACGGGATCGAGAGCGGGGAGGTGCTCTGGGAGAGCGAGCAGCTCCGACCGATCCTGGCGTGGCGCAGCCAGCTGGCGCAGGTGAAGACCATTCCCGCCGGCTCGAGCGTGGGCTACGGAAGCCTCTGGACCGCGGAGCGCGACACTCGACTGGGCCTCGTTCCGGTGGGCTACGCCGACGGCTATCCCATGTGCCGCGGCGGACGCGATCCGCGCCAGGTGCGCGTGCGGGCCACCGGCCTCCAGGGTCCCATCGACGGCTGGGCTCCGCTGGTTGGCGCGGTGAACATGGACCAGATCGCCGTGGATCTCACGGATCTCGAGGGACTCGACTCGCTGCCCGGCGGCGGCGTGGGCGCCGAGGCCGAGCTCGTCTCCGACGATCGCGAGGCGCCCAATCACCTGGCGCGCGTGGCGGCGGCGGCGGGCATCGTGCCGTACGAATTCCTCTGCCGACTGAACCAGCGGATTCGGCGCATCTATCGCGCCGATGAACAGGCCGCGCCGGCCTCCGGCAGCGGTCGCGAGCGATCGAGCGTCGCGCAGGGCCGATCGGCGTAGGTCGGCGGACTACCATCAGCGTGCATGCCAGGGCGACCGATCCTCATCGTCGGCGGCGGTCCCGCCGGCGCGTCGCTCGCCGCGGCGCTCGCCGGCGCGGGACGGCCGGTGGTCCTCCTGGAGAAGCGTGACGACGACGAGGGGAAGTGCTGCGGCTCGTGCCTCGCCCCGCGGGCGATCGCCTCGCTGCGCCGACTGCGCCTGGAGGAGACGGTTCGTTCGATCCCGATGACCGCCACGCGCCGCTGGCGGCTGCACGATGCGGCGGGTCGCGTCCTCCTGGACGAGTCGCTCGGCGCCGAGCCGGGGCTGATGGTGGATCGCGCACGCATGGACGCGGCGCTGCGTCGCCGGGCGGCGGAACTCGGAGCGACGATCCGGTGCGGTGCGCCGTGGACCCGGGTGCGCCTGGAACTCGAGCCGGCGCTCGTCGTCGGCGCCGACGGGGTGGGCAGCGGCGTGGCCCGGGCATTCGGGCTGGCCGGATCGGCTGCGTCCGGTGAGCTCGACGGCGCGCGCGGACCATGGCGGGTCGGGCGTCGGCGTCCGGCGCCGCGACGCTACGGCGTCTCGTGGTCGCTCCCGCTCCCGGCCGACGACGCGGCGTGCGTGCCGCCGGAGAGCATCGAGATCCACCTGGCGGCGGGGGGATACCTGGGTCTGGTGCGGGATGACCGCCGGCTGGTGGCGGCGGCGCTCATCGATCGGGAGCGCACGCGCGGGACGGCGTCGCCGTCGGCGGTGCTCGACGAGTGGCTCGACGGGAGTCCATCGCTGCGACCCCTGCGGGACGCGCTGCGGGTCGGCGCTTCACGGGGTGGCGCACTGCGGTCGGGCGCGGCGCGAGAGGTCGCGCCCCGTCAGGCGCGCGGCGCGGCGTCCGCGCTCCTGGCCACCGGTCCGCTTCCGTGGCGCCCGGCGCTGATCGCGCTGGCGCCCGGCGAGGCGGCGCCCGAGGCGCCGGGGGTGGCGCTCGTGGGCGATGCCGCCGGCTACGAGGAGCCGTTCACCGGCGAAGGCATGGCGTGGGCGTTCGAATCGGCGGAGCTCCTGGCGCGGTGCATCCTGGAGCGGGATCGCTGGGACGCCGCGGCCGCGGCTCGCTACGCGCGCGAGCACCGCGCCCTCTTCGAGCCGCGGCGCCGGCGCCTGCGGGCGATCGGAGCCCTCGGTTCGATGCTCTCGCGGCGGCCCGCCATGGCCACGCTCCTTCGACTCGGCGGGAGCATTCCCGGGATCCCCGGGGCGGTCGTTCGAAGCGTGGTGGCCGCATGAGGTCCTCGATGGACGGCTCGGCGGCGGTGATCCGCGAACCGCGGGGCGACGCCGGGACGCCGAGAGCGCCCGTGTCTCCGCAGCTCCTGGGCGTGGGGAGCGCCACCCCCGCGCTCGGCCGGGAGCAGTCGGAGATCTGCGGCGAGATCGCGGAGTTCCTGGGACTTCGCGGCACGGAGCGTTCGCGCTGGGATCGCATCTGGCGAGGTTCGGGCATCGAGCGGCGTCACTCCGTGGTGCCGCTCCGCCAGGTCGTGGCGCTTGGCACGGCCGCCAGGATGCGGCTCTTCGACGCCCACGCCACGACGCTCGCCGCCGCCGCCGCCGAGCGCGCGCTGCGCGACGCGGGCGTGGCCGCCGGTCGCGTGACCGACCTGGTCGTCGTCACCTGCACCGGATTCTCGGCGCCCGGCGTTCCGCGGCGGCTGATCTCCGAGCTCGGTCTCGCGTCGAGCGTGCGCACCGTGCAGATCGGGTTCATGGGCTGCTTCGGCGGCGTCTCCGGACTGCGCAGCGCCGCGGCCCACGCCGGGGCCGAGCCCGGCGCCGTCGCGCTGCTGGTCTGCGTGGAACTCTGCTCGCTGCACCTGCGGCCCGATCGGGATCCGCAGAACCTGGTGGCGAGCGCGCTCTTCGCCGACGGCGCGGCGGCCGCGGTGATCTCCGCGGACGCATCCGCGTCGAGGCGCGATGCGGCGCCGCTCGCGGTGCGACCCGGCGCCAGCCGCACCATCGACGGCACGCTCGATGCGATGAGCTGGATCATCACCGACGCGGGCTTCGCGATGACCCTGTCGCGCGAGGTGCCCGGCGCGCTCTCGGCGGCGCTGCCGGAGATGCTGCCCGCGGAGTCCACGGTGCTGCTCCACCCGGGCGGGCCGGCGGTGATCGAGGCGGTGGAGACGGCGATTCCCGCCCGCTCGGCGTCGGCCATCCACCACGCGCGCGCGGTGCTGCGCGAGTGCGGGAACATGAGTTCCGCCACGGTGCTCCTGGTGCTGGAGCGCTGGCTGCGGGCCGGCGGCGGGCCTTCCGCCAGCGTGGTGGCGTTCGGACCGGGCCTGACCGTGGACCTGGTGGACCTCGCGGCGCCGCTCTCCCTCCGCGACCCCCGGCGCCCCACTATCGTGCCCCCATGAAGTCTGCCTCCGGCGAACCGTTCCGCCTGGGCGTGGTGCGCTACCTCAACACGCTGCCGCTCATTGACGGGCTGGAGCGCCTCGAATCGCTCGAGCTCCGTCACGAGGTCCCCGCGCGGCTCATCGGTCTCCTCGACGACGGGGAGGTGGACATGGCGCTCTGCTCGTCGATCGACCTCCTTCGGAGCCGGCGACCGGTCCGGATCGTCCCGGTGGGGTGTCTCGCCTGCCACGGCGAGACGCTCACCGTGCGCCTCTTCGCGCGCCGACCGCTCGGCGAGATCACCGTGCTCGACGCGGACGCGGAGAGCCACACGTCGGTGGTGCTGGCCCAGGTCCTCCTCCGCGAACTCCACGGCGCCGCGCCGAGCGTGCGCCCCTTCGAGGACGGTCGCGACGATCGACATCGCGCCGAGGCGCTCCTGCTCATCGGCGACAAGGCGGTGCATCACGCGCCGTCGCCGTCGGAGTTCCCGGTGTGCCTGGATCTCGGCGAGGCATGGCGGGCGCTCACCGGTCTGCCCTTCGTCTTCGCCGCGTGGATGTGCCCGGCCGATCGTTCCGAGGCCGACGAGGCGCGGCGGGCGAGCGTCGCCGCGGTGCTCGATCACCGGCGCCGCGCCAATCGCCCGCGGCTGGAGGCGATCGCCACCGCCCATGCCGCCGCGCACGGCTTCACGGTGGAGACGGCCCGTCGATACCTCGGCTCGCTGCTCGATTTCGACTTCACTCCGCGCCACGCGGAGGGGCTGGCGCTCTTCCTGGGGAAGGCGCAGGCGCTGGGGCTGGCCCCGACCGGCCGATCGATGGAGATCGCCGCGATCCCGCGACGCCCCGCGGCCCTCGCCGGCGCGAGGTAGCGCGTGCCCCGGCGACCACGCTTCCGAACCGCGGCGCTGCGGGAACTCCTCGACGGCCTGCGCTTCGCGCCGCCGGAGACGCTCCATCGGCAGATGCTGGCGGCGGAGGCGCTGGCGATGCGCCTCGACCCGATGGGGCTCTACGGGCGCGCCGCGATCGTGCACGCGGTCACCGGCTTCCGACCCGAGGGGCGGGACGAGGACGGCGACGACGGCGGCCTGGTGGGCCAGGCGGTGCTCGGGGATCTCTCGAACTTCGTGGAGCGCGTGAGCGAACGGCTGGAGCTCCGCCACGACGACCGGCCCGGCATCATCGGGACGGTCGGCCAACTGCTGGGTGA
>CAZSVT010000016.1:0-5241 GCA_964610365.1 uncultured Isosphaeraceae bacterium | reverse complement strand
TGGGGCTCCCGGTGCACTGGATCGGCTTCGAGCCGGGGCGCCGGCGCGTGGGATGCTTCGTCGAGGCGATGGAGCGCTTCCGCGCGGCGCGCCTGGCGGAGCAGGGGCCGCGTCGCCGTCGGCCGGCCCTCACCGAGGCGCAGCGCCAGGCGGTGCTCGGCGCCGCCGCGGAGATCGCGGACGCCGGATCGATGCCGCTCGCCGAGGCGGCGACGATCGTCGGCGCCCGCGCGTCGATCGAACCGCGCCGCGTGCGCGCCGTGCTCGCCGGGTCGGGGCTCGGCTTCCGCGCCCGCCGTCGCAGCAGCCGCGACGAGCGCCGGCTCGCCTACCGCGCCTGGCGCCGGGGCGCCGATCCCCGGGCCATCGCCGCGCGGATCGGCCGGGACCGCGCCGCCACCTGGCGCGCCGTGAACGCCGGCCGGCGGGCGGCGCTGCGATCGCTCGTCCTTCCGCCGGTGGACCCGCTGCCCACCTTCGAACACGCCGCCGCCGCCGAAGTGCTGCTGGCTCCGGACGCGGTGCGCCGCGGTCTGTGCGCCAGGGCCCTGCCGGCGGAGGCGCTCGCGCTCCTGCGCGAGGCGCCGCCGGTGGCGCTGCCGGGCCGCGCCGGCGAAGTGGACGCCTGCCGGCGCCTGGTGGCGATGCGCTTCCTGCTCTGGCGGGCGGCGCGGGCCGTCGCGCGGCTCGGATCCTCGCCCACCAGCCACGAGCTCGATCGCATCGAGACCGATCTCCGCAACGCGGCGGCGCTGCGGCGCACGCTGGTGCTCCACGCCCTTCCCGCCGTCCTCGGCCGGATCGAGGCGATGATCGGCGCCTCGCTGCTCCAGGCGCCGGGGGAGCTCCTCGGCGCCGCCCTGCGCCGCGCCGTGACGGTGACCGTCGGATCGCTCGACTCCGCCGACGGCCTCGACGCCGCCGAGGGACGACTCCGGACCGCGCGGCACGCCGCCCTGCTCATGGATCGCGATCTCGCGCTGCGTCCCATCGAGGCGATCGGTCGACGGGCCTCGCCCGGCGCCGGCGCCGCGGCGCGGACGGTGCCCATCGCCGATCCCGAGGCGATCATGGCCCCGTGGAGCGCGCTGCTGCCGTTCGCGCAGCCTCCGGCGCGGCTCGCCGAATGCGGCGCGCGGGCGAGGGCGCTCCTGGAGCGTCGGCACGGCTGGAGCGGCGCGCTGGCGCCGACCGTCACGGAGCTGGCGGCGGAGGAGCGCGTGGCGCCGTCCATCCTCCAGCATCGACTGCAGGAGGCGTGGACGCGGCGGGGCCCCTGACCGGTCAGTTGGCCAGCGACCCCAGCACCCACGCCAGGAGGACCGGCACGAACGTGATGAGCAGCGCCTGCGCCGCCGGTTCGTGCACCAGGCCCGCGAAGGGACCTTCCTTGTAGTCCTGGACCTCCTTGATCGCCCGATCCGCGTCCTCCGCGCGGAACTCCGTGCGGCCGCGGAGTTCGCGCAGCCGGGCCAGCTCCTGGTTCCGCGCCTCCATCGCGATCCCGCGCAGCATCGCGGCGCTGTGGATGGTGAGCCCGAAGCTCAGGCCGATGGCGATGGCGTATCCGAGGCTCAGCGTCCAGTTGTCCACGAGCCTGGAGCGGGCGATGGCGTGCAGCGCCAGCAGCACCACCGGGACATAGAGCAGCCGCCGCGGCATCGCCGTGATCCGGGCGATGAGCTGGAGATCCAGGATCGACGACGCGAGCGGCGCCGGCAGTCGCGTGGACGCGACCAGGTTTGGAGCGAAGATCGTCTCCGCGCGCGGCAGCCGTCGGATGAGCCGGTTGCAGAGGAGGATCCGGCGCCAAATGAGGAAGTTGAGCAGCGAGACCGGGGCGATGAACGCCGCCGTGCTGAGCATGTCGCACCAGAAGGCGGCGGCGCCGCGCGCCGGCGAGGTGGCGGGCCACACCAGGAAGAGCGTGCTGATCGCCGTGAGCCAGATGATCAGCACGCCGAGCGATTCCACGAACGAGGTCGCCGGATCGTTGCGGCCGATGAACCACCGCAGCAGCGTTCCGAGCTGACCTCCGGGCTCACCGGTGCCGGCGCGATCGAGGTCCGGCAGGCGCCGCAGCGACGACGGCTCCGCCGCGAGTTCGCGCCATGCGTAGGCCAGCCCCATCACCGCCACCACGGCCCCGAGGAGTCGGAAGAGGACCGTGGGGCTGATGCTCACGCCCTCCACCCAGCTCGAGGGCTCACCCGGTCCGCGCTCCACGCCCAGCGCCACCACCAGGTACGCGCCGACGCCGATCGCCACCAGGATGAAGAGGCGGTTCAGGAAGAGGGGCCGCTCGTCGCTCAGATCGCGTTCGAGCTCCTGCGTGCTGCCGGCGGGTCGATCATCACCGCCGGCGCGACCGAGGCGACCCAGCAGCGATCCCAGCAGCGCCGCCGCCAGCGCCCAGGCGATGAAGACGGCCGGCGGAATGAGCAGCAGGCGCGCCACCATGGACGCGTCGGCATGGCTGGTGCGCGGCGCGGTCGCCACGAAGGAGTACGCGGCCGCGAGCACGCCCACCGCCGAGACGCACCAGACGATGCGGCTGGAGACCCGTGCGCGGAGCAATGGCTTGGAGGCGTCCACCGGTGCGCCCTCGTCGGCCGGCGGCGCCGTCGGCGTCCGACCCACGGAGAGCAGGTGCCCGAAGAGGAGGATCGCCACCAGCAGCACGCTGGCCGTGGCCAGCAGCACGCGCAGCCAGAGCTGATGCCATGGAAGCTCGGCGCCGAGGGCGCTCGCGGGCAGCTCCACGAACGAGAAGCGTCCGACCTCGTAGAGCACGGCCTCGGGGCACTTGCCCGTGGATGCTTCGTCCTCGTCGCCGGCGTTCACCGGCTCCGCGGCGGCGGCGCTGGACGCGGTGGCGGCATTCACCGTCGCCGGCGCGGGCTCGGGCTCAGGCTCAGCGTCTGCGGAGGGCGCCGACGGGGCGCCGGCGGACGCGAGAGCGCGGGGCGCCGCGGGAGCGCGGGCCGGCGCGAACGCCCGGGGCGGCCCGGCGGCGTCGAGTGCTTCGGGTTCGCCGACGCTCGTGGCGGCCACCGGCGCCGGGCCGCTCTCCCGGCCCGTGACGGCGTCGTAGATCGCTTCGAAGAGCGCCCGCTGCGCATCGTCGCGAAGGCTGATCTGCTCGGCGCCGCGGGCGCGCGGAACGAGTCCGCCCGTCGATGCGACGATCAGATTGCGGGTCCACGGGATCGACTCGGGTTCGCGGAGTCGCGCGTCGAGCTCGAAGGTGAAGAAGATCGTCCCCGGGAAGCGCAGCCGGAGACCCTGCAGGAGCATGAGCTTGTCGTAGAGATCGGTGCCGAGCAGGCCGATGGCGAAGACCGGCGTCTGCCCCGCGGATCCGTGCTCCTCGTCGAGCAGCTGGGCGAGCCGGCGGATGTAGTCGCTGCGCACGTCGCCGATGGCCGGGTCGCCGCCGACGACATTGCGCGAGTACGACTGCAGCGCCTGCATCGCGTCGTTGGCATTCGACGGACCCGCGCTGCTCCTGGTGCCCGCCGCGCCCTGGACCGGCGCGCCCGGGGCGGAGCCGTCGAGACCGCGCAGGAACGGGATCGACACCACCCTGAAGCTCCGCTCCCCCTTCGGCGCCGTGCCGAGATTCCGCCCCGCCAGGCGCTCGAGCGATCGCACGTAGTCGGTGTCGATCTCGTGCAGCAGGACCACCAGCGGCTGCGCCGTGGGAGGCACCATCGGCGGCACGCGGAGCGCCAGTTCGCGGCGCATCGCCTGGAGCAGGCAGTCGTCGGTGGGGGTGCGGTCGCGCCGCACCAGCGACACCAGTTCCGGTCCGAAGCGCCGCAACTCGCTCCTGGGGATCGTGGCCGCCGGGCAATACCAGGCGTCCGCGTCGGGGCGAATGAGCCACGGCGGGCGGGCGCCATCCGGCGCACGGCCTCCGCGGGACGCCGCCGAGAGGAGGTCGACGAGATCGCTCGAGTACGGCGGCCCGACGACCGTGAGTCGGCGCGCCTTCGAGGCCTCGCGGGCCACCGCTTCGAGGCGCGCCGCGAGCGTGTCGGATCCGATCGAGTGATTGCCGATCCACGCCACCAGCACGGGCACGGGCGGGTGGGCGTCGGATCCCGGAATCGACCGCGCCTCGAACCACTCGGTGCAGCAGGCCGCGACCGACGCCGGAGCGGCTGCGGCGGTTCCGGGCGCGGCGGCCGGACCGCCGGCGGCGCCGTCGAGCCGCGCGAATCGGACCCGCTCGGGATCGCGCGCCTGCAGGCCGGCGGTCCACATCCCCAGGTGGACCGCCACGCGATCGCGCCGTCGCCGCTCCTCCGATTCCGGGTAGGGCGCCGAATCGGTCACCACCACGAAGACATCGCAGGGGCGCGAAGGGTCGGCGCGGCGCTCGATGATCGAGGAGAGCGTCGGCGCCTTGGTCGCGCGGTCCTTGACCACCTCCGGCAGCCCCTGGAGCGGGTCGGCGGAGGCGCGCCGCTCGGCGATGCTTCCATCGGCGACGGCGAAGGTGGGGGCGCCCCGGAAGGGGGGACGCGTGCTCTGGAGGAGCGCGGAGCTCGGCAGGAGCCCCATCACCACCACCAGCGTCGCGATGGCGATCGGCCCGAGCTGGGCCATGATCGCGGACTTGGCCTGGTTCATTCGCGCGCCCCTTCCACCGTGGCCGGCGCGCCTCCCCCACGCGCCACGGCGACCGGCAGACTACCCGCGCCTCGATCGCGGACAAGCGTTCATCGGCGCGAACGCGGAACCTTCCATCGGCGCGGGGCCGCGGAGGCGCAGAAGCTGCGCGGAGGATGCGCGGATCGACGCGCCGTCGCGCGAACTCAGCGCTTGCTGAACTGGAAGCGTCGGCGAGCGCCGGCCTGACCGTACTTCTTCCGCTCCACCTTGCGGGCGTCGCGGGTCAGGTAGCCGTTCTCGCGGAGGATCGGCTCGAGGTTCGAGTCGAAGTCCCGAAGGGCCCGTCCGAGGGCGAGGATCACCGCACCGGCCTGGCCGGTGAATCCACCGCCGTTGGTGGAGACCTTGATGTCCATGCGGCCGCGCATGCTGGTCTTGTCGAGGACCGCGCCGATGGCCTTGCGATCGCGCTCCTCCACGAAGAACTCCTCCATCGGCCGATCATTGACCGTGAAGTCGCCCTTGCCGGGCTTGATCCGGAGCCGCGCCACCGCGGTCTTGCGGCGACCGGTGGCCCACCACCATCCTCGCGCATCGGGGCCTCGGACAGCGGCGGGGGTC
>CAZSVT010000015.1:0-23728 GCA_964610365.1 uncultured Isosphaeraceae bacterium | reverse complement strand
GTCGTCGCGGATCGTCGCGGGCGTCAGCGACGGCCGCGGGTGGACCAGCCCGGTTGGGACCGGGCCTCCTCCCACGCCCGGGTGATCTCCGGCGCGTCCCGGAGGAGCGACGCCCGCACGATGAGGCTCGTCCCGTCATCGGGCCGCGTGAGCCGCAGTCGAAGGAGCGTCGGGTCCCCGGAGCGCGGCTGAACGAGCACGCCCAGCGCGGGAGGTCCGTCGCGAGTGCCCTGGCCGCTCACCTCGCCGTCGAAGGACAGCCAGAGGAGGCGCTCGTCGTCCGCGAGCCCCACGAGGAACTCCTCCACCTCGATGGTGCCCTCCGGCGGCGTCAGGCGAATCGCGGCACCTGGATCCAGCACGAACTGCACCTCGCCGGCGACCGGCAACGGCAGCGACGCCGCGACGCGTTCGCGCATCGACTCCACGCTCGGCACGATCGGCCGATCGGCGTCCGACCCATCGCCGGCGGAGCGCGCCTCGTCGGGGGAGGAGGAGGCTCCGGGAGGAATGATGACGAGGAGCAGCGCCGCGGCGCCGACCAATACGGCGCCCGCCCATGCCGGCGTCGAGGCGGGCAGGGGCCCGGGCTCGCGGTCCGGCGCGGGCGCGGAGCGGCGCAGCACCACGATCGACCACGCGAACGCGACGAGTCCGACCACGAGGAGCGCGGCGACCGCCGTGTTGCCCCACGTCTCGTCGAGCGGTCGCCGAGTCTGGACCATCTGCACGGCGGTCCAGGTTCCGTTCATCCCGGCGTGCATGAGGATCGGCAGCAGCGTCGACCCGGTGCGCCACGCGACCACGCCGAACCAGGCGCCGACCACGAAGGTGAAGACCATGTGCGCGGGATCGACATGGGCCAGCGCGAAGAGGGCGCTCGCGGCCGCGATCGAGGCGCCCGGCGACCAGCGGCGCATGAAGGCGCGCTGCACGAATCCGCGGTAGAAGAGCTCCTCGACGATTCCCGGGACGACCGCGATGGCGAGGACCCAGAGCACCGAGGAGAGGCGCGTTCCTTCGCCCCACATCCGCATGAGGCCGCTGTCCATCACGGGAGCGCCGGCCATCTGGACGAGCGCGGCACCGAGGAGACCGATCGCGAACGGAACGATCGTGGCCACGACCAGGACCGTCGCCCGTGCGGCGCCCACGCCCGGCGCCGAGAGTCCGAGCCGGCGCGTCGGCCGCTGCCGCAGCAGGGCGCACGCCACCAGCAGCGCCGCCAGCATCACCGCCTGGCTGCCGAGCACCGTGGCCCAGAGGAACGGCGTGGAGCCTGCGATGTCCATCGCCTCGATCTCCGGCCGCTCGCCGCGCATCGCCGCGAGCACGGCGACGATGATGCCGGTCGCCACGCCCAGGGCGATGACGAGCGAGAAGGTCGCCACGAGCGTGAGCAGCCACGCGCCCAGCGCCAGGAGCGGGCCGTCCCTGAGGGCCGGCGGGCGCGGCGGGGCCGCCGGTGCGTGCGCGCCAGCGTCGATCATCCGCGGAAGCGTACCGCGGTCCCCCGAGCGGTACGCTTCGCCGCACCGATGGCCGAGGACCTCAACTGCCTGCCGCTCGATGCGCTGGCCGCAAGGCTCCTGCCGTCGTCGCTCCTGCGCCGCGAGACGGCGCGATTCCTGGCCGAAGACGAGGGCGCCGGAGACATCACCACCAGGCTCACCATCGCCGCCGACGCCCGGGGTCGGGCCCGACTGGTGGCGCGCGAACCGTGCGTGCTGTCGGGCATCGACGCCGCGGCGTTCGTCGCCACCGCCGGTCGACGCGATCTCGTCTTCGTGGAGCGCCGGCGGGACGGCTCGCGCGTGCCGCGGGGCGCGTGCGTGGCCGTGCTCGAGGGTCGGCTCCGCGATCTCCTGGCCGTGGAGCGCACCGTGCTCAACCTGCTGGGGCGCATGAGCGGCGTGGCCACGCGCACCGCGGAGTTCGTGGAGCGCGTCGGTGCCGCCCGCGGTTCGCGCGCCGTGGTCTGCGACACGCGCAAGACGATGCCGGGACTCCGGGCGTTCGAGAAGTACGCGGTGCGCTGCGGCGGCGGCACGCTGCACCGCATCGGGCTCTTCGACGCGGTGCTCGTCAAGGACAATCATCTCGCCGCCCTCGAGGGCGAGCCCGGAGGCTCGCTCGAGTGCCTGCGGCGTCGCCTGGCGCGGGTGCGTCCGGGGGTGGGCGGTGGCGCCTCGGCCCGCGCCGCCGTGGTCGGAGGTGCGCGCGGGCAGGGTGCGGGGTCGGGTCCGCGCGGGGCGCCGGGCGCGGGCTCCGCGGTGCAGGGGAGGCGCCGCTCGGCACCCGCGTTCGTGGAAGTGGAAGTGGATCGGCTGGATCAGCTCGACGAGATCCTGCGCTGGCCGCGAGGTCTGGTGGACATCGTCCTCCTGGACAACATGACGCCGGCCCAGCTCGCGCGGGCGGTGCGGGCCCGGGATCGCTCGAGATCGACCCTCCTGCTGGAAGCGTCCGGCGGCGTGCGCCTGGAGACCATCGAACGGATCGCGCGAAGCGGCGTGGATCGCATCAGCGTCGGGGCGCTCACGCACTCCGTGCGATCCATCGACTTCTCCATGGAGGTGGAGGCGCGGCGCCCGGCGCGACGGCGGCGCCGATGATCCCCATCGAGCAATGGCCGGAGCGCCTGGAAGCGGCGCTGGCGCGCGGACGGCATCTCCGCAGGGCGCTCGTCCTTCGCCAGACCGACTCCACGCAGGACGCCGCGCGGCGCATGGCCGCGCGCCCGGGTGATCTCGTGACCGCGTGGCGGCAGACGGCCGGACGCGGTCGCCTCGGACGGCGCTGGCTGGACACGGGGGATGAGGGCGTGGCATGCTCGTTCGTCCTGGAGCGTCGGCCGCCGCCCGGATTGACCACGATGACCGCCGTCGCGGTGGCGCGGGCGCTCGAGTCGATCCTCGACGCGGCGGCGCCGATCGGCATCGAGTGGCCCAACGACCTGGTCGCCGCGGATGGGGGGAAGGTGGCCGGAATCCTCGTCGAGTGCGCGGACGACCTGGCCATCGTCGGCGTGGGGATCAACGTGGCGCAGCGGAGCTTCCCCGACGATCCCTCGCTGCGGCGCCCGCCGCGGAGCCTGGCGATGCTCGGCGCGGCGATCGATCGGCTCGATGTGATCGCCACGCTGGCCCGGGAGTTCGACCGCGCCCTGGACGAGGACGCCGAATCGCTCGCCGCCGAGTATCGGCGCTTCGACCGGCTGCGCGGCCGCACGGTGCGCTTCGAGTGCGCCGGCCGCGCGGTGGAGGGCGTGGTGGTCGGCGTGGACCCCGCCTCGGGAATCCGGGTGGCCGTGGCGGGCCGTGAGGAGGTTCTCCCGGCGGAGATCACCACTCTGGCTGTTGCACCCCCGGGCCTTCACCCGACATAATCACCGGCCATGCCGCCGCGGGCTCCGTTCCAACCCGTCCGGGCGATCTCGATCGCCGCCGGCGCGTCGCTCCTGCTGGCGGCGTCGGCATCGGCTCGCGCGCAACCGGCGGCTCGCGCCTCCGGCGCCGCCGCGCCGGCCCAGGAGCGGCAACCGGCGCCGCCGCTCCCCGTCCCGCCCGTGCCCGATGTCCCCGGCGCCCATCCGCTGCCCGAACCCGATCCCGTGCGCGACGCCGCGCTCGACGCGGCGCGCCGCGCGGAGGCGGATGCCTCGCCGCGCCGATCGGTCTCGGCGCCGCACCATGGACCCGCCCTGGGCCCTCCCGTTCCCGCGGCGCCCGTGCGACGGCGCTACCAGATCCATCTCACGCCGGTGGAGGCGGGCATCGCCGACCGCAACGCGATGAGCGAGAGCATGCGCGTGATGCCGTACGAGATGCGGCAGCCATCGGGATTCACCACGCTCTACGCCGTGGACGCCCGGCCCGACATGATGGTGCGCGGCAACGGCGCCGTCTACGCCGTCTTCCCCCAGGGCGACTACGCCCTCGCCACCGTGAAGAAGCGCAAGGTGGTGCAGACGCTGGTGCCGGCGGGCACCGTCTACTACATCGGCGAACCCGACTGGCGGAACATCTGGCTCCCCGGCATCCGAGGCATGCGACCCCGGTTCAGGCCCGAGACGCCCGAGGAAGTCGCCGCCCACACGCCGCCCGCCACGGCGCTGGAGCGCGTGGAACCACTGATGCCCGCCGACCTCGACGGTGTCTATGTGAGCCCGATCGCGCTCCACGAGCTGGATGGATTCGCCCCTCTCCAGACGCGCATCGAGACGCGGATCGAGCCCGCGGCGCGGGCGTTCGACCGGCCTCCGCCCCAGGTCCCGCCGCGCACCGGGCCGGCGCCCGAGCCGTCCGCCGCGACCGGCGGCGCCGCGGCGGGCGGCGCGAAGTCCGTCGATCCGGACGATGATCGCGCCGAGCCGCCGATCGTCTCCGACCGGATCTACCGGATGCAGCGACTGCAGCAGCTCATGGAGCGCGCCGCGAAGCAGGGCGCGGCGCGCTGACGATCAGCGATCCTTCGGAGGGGCCGGCGGCGGAGCCTTCGGTCCGTCACCGCTCGCGGGGCCTCGATCCCCGTCCGTGCCGCCCGACTCGCTTCCCGAGGCGCCGTCGCCGCCGCTCTCGGTGCGCTTCTGGATGGGACGGCGCCAGCCGTCGCCGAAGTTCGAGGTCTGCTGCACGGTGCCGTCCTGGTTGTACATCGTCCAGACGCCGACGCGCTTGTCGTCCACGTAGTGACCTTCGCGCTCCAGCCGGCCGTTGGCGTAGTAGGCGCGGAAGAAGCCGTTCTTGTGGTACTTCCCGTCCTTGCCGCGGCGCATCTCGTACTCGCGCAGGAGGGCGCCGTTGGCCCAGCGCTCCGTGAAGACGCGTCGATCACCGGAGCCCTCGTCGGATCCCGGCGCGGACTTCGGCTCCTCCGCGGGGGCCGGCGCGGAGGAAGGTGCCGGTGCGGGGGGCGGCGTTGTTGCGGGCGCCGGTGCAGGCGCCGGCGCTGGAGCCGTGACGGGCGCGGGTGCAGGCGCCGGCGCTGGAGCCGTGACGGGCGCGGGTGCAGGCGCCGGCGCTGGCGCCGCGGCCGGCGCAGGTGCGGGTGCCGACGCCGGGCTCGGTGGGACGGAAGAGGTGCCGGCGCCCTGATTGGCGGCACGAGACGCAACCGCGGACGGGGCGCCCACGGAGGGATCGCGTCCCTCGCAGCCCGCGAAGCCGGCCATCGGCATGGACAGGCCCATCGCGGCGGGCACCACGAGACTCGAAACCTGGCGGACGAAGCGAAGCGTGACCATCGAAGCCACATCCTACGACCGCCCGGCGAATGGGAGTCGAGTCCGTCAGGAACATAGGATCGCCGCCTTGCGCGGCGCCCTTCCCGGAATCCTGTTCGCCTGCGCCGCCGCGGCGGTGGGCGCCGCGGCGGGCCCGGCGGCCGGCCCGGCGGCGGTTCCGGCGGCCGGCCCGGAGGATGCCCGCTGGGGTGTTCGGACCACGGCACCGTTCGCGGTTCGCGGCGGCATCCTCGCCGTCGAACTCGAGCCTCGCACCCCGCCGGCCGCATGGCCGCCTTCGGTTCAGGTCCGCGGCGCGGGCGGGCTGGAACTGAACGCACTGGTGGGGGTGGTGGTCCCTGCGCCCAGGCCGGGCGCTCCCCGGTGGACCTCGCCCGTCGACCCGATCGAGGTGCTGACGCCCGAGGAGTTCCGCGCGCGGCTTGCGCAATCCACCGCGCCGATCGACTCGGTGGTGGTGGCGCTGGCGCCGCTGCCGCCATCGCATCCGGAGTCGATGGAGGTGGCCGGGGTCGCGGTGAAGCCTCGCTGGCTTGCGGCGCCGTCGCGCGTCAACGATCCGGCGAAGTCCGATGCGTCCGACGGAGCGCCGACCGACGCAGGATCGGATGTCTCCATCGCCGCCGACGCGCGACGGGACGACCTGCCCGCCCCGGAACTCCCGAGCGAGTACTGGCGCCGCGTGCTGCTGGCGCAGGCCGAGGGGCGCCCCGCGCCGCCGCCGCCCTTCACGGGTCCGGCCAACCTCCTGGCCCGGCAGCGAGCCGAGCTCTGGCAGGCGGGACTGGCGCGCATCGGCGCCACGAGCGCCTCGGTGGTGGCGGAACTGGTGGAGTTGTTGACCGCGCGCGTGGAAGATCCGGAGCGACCGCCGGAGTCCCGTTCGATCGCCGCGTGGATCAGCCGACCCGGGGAACTCGACGCCCTGCTCGGTCTCCTCCTCGATCCGCAGCGCAACGCCGAGTCGGCGATGCGGGCGGCCCTGGGATGGATGGATTCGCGCACGCCGCTGACCTGCTGGATCGAGTCGGATGCGGGAGGCGCGGTCACGCTGGCGGTGGCGAACCCGCTGCCCGAGGAAGTGGTGGTGCGCTGCGCCTGGCTCGAGGCGCCGCGCGATGCCCCGCTGGCGCTGCTGGCGGCGCCGCGCCGCGTCTCGCGACAGTCGATCGAGCGGCCCGCCGCGCCGGCCGCGGCGCCGCCGGGGAGGACTCAAAGCGAGCCGGTGGAGCGCTGGCGCGCGGGCCTGAACCTGCGCCTGGAGTGTCGCGGCTGGAAGGGGCAGCTGCCGGTCGGGCCGGGGCACTTCGCGGTCCGGCCTCCAGGGCTCGCCTTCGCCTCGTTCGCTCCGGTGCTGACGCTCGCGTCGGCGCAGTCGCAGCGGATCGATCTGCCGACCACGCCGTGGCGCACCACGGCGAGCCTGCGGCGCCTCGGACCGCGCTGGGAGCTCTTCGTCGAGTGCCTCCGTCCCCAGCCGTCGCCGGGGGATCGCGTGGAAGTGTCGCTCCTCCGCGGCGACGAATCCGGGCGTCGCTTCACCGTGGACGAGCGCGGCGCCGTCACGATGCTCGAGGGCGAGGCGAACGGGGCGCTCGTGGCGCACGCGAAATCCCACGCCGATCGCTGGCGCGTGCGGCTGGAACTTCCCGACGCGTGGCTCCCCGGCCTGACGCTGGGAGAGCCCGAGCGGATCCTGCGGATCTCGATCGATCGCGAGCCGGGCGGAGGGCAGGGGCGGCAGTCAGCGGGATTGCCCGTGCCCCCGTGGCGCCCGCCCGCGCCGATCGGCGCGGACCCGGCGGCGTGGCGGGAGATGCCCGTCGGCGCCGGCCGCTGACCTCGTCGATCGCCGGGAATCGCGGGGCCTCCACGCGGCGCCCGCCGCGAGCATCGCTCTATACTCGCGCCGCCATGGATGGTCCCGCTCGCGTCGTCGCCGTGCTCAACCAGAAGGGAGGCGTGGGGAAGACCACTTCCACCGTCAACCTCGGGGCGGCGCTGGCGGAGAGCGGCCGGCGCGTCCTGCTGGTGGACCTCGATCCGCAGTCGAATCTCTCGCTCCACTTCGGCGTGGAGCCCGACGAGGACGCCCTCACGGTCTACGACCTGCTGCTGGATCCCTCGTCGCGCGCCGCCGACGCGGTGGTGCAGGCGCGTCCCGGTCTGCACTTCATTCCCAGCGTCACGGAGCTGGCGCTGGCGGAGGGATCGCTCGCCGCGCTTCCCGACATGCAGCGCACGCTGGAGCGGGCGCTCGCGCCGATCCTGGCCGACTACGACGCCGTCCTCCTCGATTGCCCGCCCAGTCTCGGCGTGCTCACCGTGAACGCCCTGACGCTGGCCCACGAGGTGATCGTGCCGATGCAGGCGCAGTACCTGGCGCTGCGCGGCCTGGAGAAGCTCCTGGCCACGGTGCACCTGGTGAGCCAGGGGCTCAATCCCGCCCTGCGCGTGCGCGGCATCCTGCTCTGCATGCACGAGGGGCAGTCGAGCCACGGCAAGGCGGTGGTGGAGGAGATGCGCACGCACCTCGAGCAGTACCGCGGCAGCGATCTTCCATGGTCCGACTGCGAGGTCCTCATGCCGCCCGTGCGCCGCAACGTGAAGCTCGCCGAGGCGCCCTCCTTCGGGAAGACCATCTTCGACTACGCGCCCGCCTGCGCCGGCGCCAGCGACTACCGCGCCATCGCCGCGGCGCTCCTGGAGCGCTGGGCGAACGAGCCCGCGCCGACGACGGCGCGCGAGCCCGCGCCGACGACGGCCGGCGCCTCCGACCTCCGGCCCCATTCCGTCGCCGGCGGTCCGCGCTCCGGCGGCATCAGTCTTGGATGAACGGACCGGCGGAGACGCTCGGGTCGGACGCCTCGTTCCGCCGCGCCCGCAGGGCGCTGCGGATCGTCACCGCGCTGGCGCTCCTGACCCTGACCACGCTGACGCACTGGCCGGCGCTGGGCATCGGAACCGCGACCGATCCGGGCCCCGACAAGACGATCCACATGCTCGCCTTCGCCCTGGTGACCGCGGGCGTCTGGTTCAGCGGATGGATCCGGTCGCCCTGGCTCCTCTGGATCGCCGGCGTGCTCTGGGCGGCGCTGGACGAGACCACGCAGTCCATTCCAGGGCTGCAGCGCCGCATGGACTGGGAGGATTTCGTCTGCGACGCGCTCGGCGTGACCATCGCGCTGGCGTGGATCGCGGCCACGGCTCCGCTCGGCGGCTGGCACTCGCGACGCCGGCGCGCCGCCCGCGACGCGGCGATGGCCGACACCTTCCAGCACGCGTGGGCCTGGACGATTCCGGCGCTCGCGGCGATCGTCGGAGCGCTGCTGGCGCTGCTGATCTTCACGCCGATCGCGGCGCGGAGCTGGGCCATGCCGCGGCTGCAGGTGACGATCAATGGCATGCTCGTCCTGGGACTGGCGGCGGCCATCGCCTCGGTGGAGATCCTGGTGCGCGTCCGGCGCCCGTCGCCGTGGCCGGCGCTGCCTGACCGCGTGCACGCCCGTCTCGCGGCGGGTCCGGTGCTGGCGGGCATCACGCTGCTCGTGGTCCTGACGGCGCTGTCGCAGCTGGTCCTCGTCCTTCGTCCCCGCAGCACCACGGCGGCGCTGCTCGAGGAGTGGTATCGGCGACGGCCGCAGACCTTCCGCACCGCGCTCGACCTGGGGCTGATGCTCCTCATCGCCGCCTGGGCGTGCCGCTGGACGCGGCGGCGCGTGGCACGGCGCATCGACCGCGCGCACGCCGCATGCATCCGCTGCGACCAGGATCTCCGGGGGACGCCGGTGCTGGGCTCGACGGGCCGATGCCCGGAGTGCGGCGCGCTCTACGAGGTTCCGCCCGCGGGTGAGACGGGCGCCTCGGGCGCCGTCGCGCTCGGAGGCGCGGCCGGCGGGGTCGCGCCGGGCGCCGCTGGAGCGGCCGGGGGCGGAGCCGCGCCATGACGGCGCAGATCCAGCACGCCCGCCCCCATCGCCGGGTTGAGCTGATTGGCCTTGAGATCCACCTGCGCCTCGCGCCCGTCCTTCTCGAAGAGGAGCGACGCGCTGGTGGGCGCGATGCGCTTCTGCGCCAGCGTCCATCCGCGGGAGGTGAATCGGTCGATCGTCGCCGTGGCCACCGGGTTCGGATCGGTCATCGGCCCGCGATAGAGCGCGCGGGCCGCCACCAGCGTGTCGCCGTCGCGCTCCAATCCGCTGAGGTGACGATTATCCAGGCCGGCGATCTGCGGGACATCCGAATCCGCGATCGTCTCGGGCTCCGAGGAGCAGCCGGGGAGGAGCAGCGCCGCCGCCGTCATCAGGGCCGCGATCCCCGCCGTGGGACTCATTGACTTCGCCGCGCGCATCGGGTCGATACAGGGTAACCGTTCGTCCGCGCCATGGACAGGAGCTTCGAGAGTCACGCCCGCACCGTCTCGCTGCTCACGCTCGCCAGTCGAGTGACGGGGTTGGCGCGCGACGCCACGATGACGCGCATCTTCGGCGCCGGGCCGCTCATGGACGCCTTCAACTTCGGCTTCCAGGTGCCCAACCTCTTCCGTCGCCTCTTCGGTGAAGGGGCGCTCACCGCCAGCTTCCTCCCGGTCTATGCGCGCCTCGATCGCGACGATCCGGCGCGGGCGCGGGCCTTCGCGGGGGCCCTGCTCGGGGGCGTGACGCTGCTCCTGGCGGCGATCACCCTGGTGGGCGAGGCGGCGCTGGCGCTGGTGCCCGCCGACGGCGCGGATGGAGGCATCGGGCTGCGGCTGCTCATGCTGATGCTGCCGTACATGCCGCTCGTCTGCCTCACCGCGCTCCTGGGCGCGGTGCTGCAGGTGCATCACCGCTTCGGACCGACGGCGGCGAGCCCCATCCTGCTCAATCTCGCGATCGTGCTCACGGCGCTCCTCGGGGCCGGGCCGGTCTCCGCGCGGCTCCTCGGCGCGCCGGTGGATGCCACGCGCCATGTGCAGATCGTGGCCGCGAGCGTGGTGGTGGCGGGCCTCGGCCAGGTGCTCTGGAGCTGGCTGGCGCTGCGGCGCTCCGGCGTGCGGCTGGCCCTCCGCGCGCCCAACCTGCGCGAGCCGATCCGGGAGACGCTGGTCAAGGCGCTGCCGATGCTCGTGGGCCTCGGAGTCTTCCAGCTCAACACCGCCGTCGACAGCCTCATCGCCAGCTGGCAGACGATCGTCGGGCCGACCATCCTCGGCGTTCCGTGGCCGCTCGAACCGGGCAGTCTCACATTCCTCTCCTGCGCCCAGCGGCTCTACGAGTTCCCGCTCGGCGTCTTCGGCGTGGCCGTGGCCACCGCCATCTTCCCCGCCATGGCCCGGCAATCGCACGACCAGGCGGCGTTCGTCTCCACGCTCCGCCGAGGCCTGCGGCTCACGGTCTTCATCGGGCTGCCGGCGAGCGCCGGGCTCATCGCCCTGCGCGAGCCGCTGGCGGCCACGCTCTTCCAGGGCGGACGCTTCTCGCCGGAGGACTCGTCGATGGTGGCGTGGGTGCTGCTCGGCTACGCGCCCGCCATCTGGGCGTACTCCATGCAGCAGGTGGCGACGCGCGCCTTCTACGCGCTGGGCGACGCGCGGACGCCGATGCGCGTGGCGCTGTGGATGGTGCTGCTCAATCTCGCCCTCAATCTGGTGCTCATCTGGACGCCGTTGGGCGTGGCGGGACTGGCGTGGAGCACCGCCATCGCGGCGGCGGTGCAGATCGTCCTGGTGATGCGGCTCCTCTCGCGGCGCATCGGCCCGGTGGTCGACCACTCGGTGCGCTCCAGCTGGGTCCGTTCCCTCGCGTGCGCCGTCGCCACCGGCGCCGCGACGGCCCTGGCGCTCTGGATCGCGCAGCGCCTCACCGGGCCGACGCTGGGCGGCTCGCGCTGGGCGTCGGCGGCCGTCGGCCTGGCGGCGGCCACCAGCGCGGGCGTGGCCGCGGCCCTCGCGTCGGCACGAATCCTGCGTCTCGAAGAGCTCGGATGGCTCCTGCGCGGCCGCTCCGGGGGGTCCTCTCACACGGGTTCCCGGGCGGCATAGGGAGCGTCGGCCGGGATGTTCCTGGCCGCCCCCGAATCCGCCCGTTCAGGGGCTTGGGCCTCGCCCTCCTCCGGGGCGGGGCCCTCTTTTTTGGTCGCTCAGGATTCCACGGCGCGCCACTCGGCGCCGCGGCGTTCCACGCGACGGTAGATCGTGTCGCGCTCCACCGGCTCGAAGCCCGCTTCGCGGATCGCGCGGCGCAGGTCGCGCACCGAGGTCTCCTGGTGCGTGCCCGCGCCGACGGCCTTGGTGATGTCGTACCAGACCACCGTCCCGTCGATGTCGTCGGCACCCGCGCCGAGCATGAGCTGCGCCATGCCCAGCGTCTGCATGATCCAGAAGGCCTTCACATGCGGGAGGTTGTCGAGCATGAGCCGGGCCACGGCGAGCGTGCGCAGGTTCTCCAGCCCCGTCGGCGCCGGGAGCGACTCGAGCGCACTGGCGTCGGGGAAGAAGGGCAGGGGGATGATCGTCTGGAAGTAGCCGCGGGTCGGGCGATCCGGACCCGAATCGGGAAGGCGCTGGCGCGGGTAGCGCTCGTCGGGACCGGTGAGCACCAGCGCCGGCGCCTCGACGCTGCCGCCCTCGTCGGATTCGATCTCCTGCGCTGCGGCCCACTCGCGCAGCGTCCGATCCTGCTGCCGACGGATGGTGTCGAAGTGGCGCAGCCGCTCCTCGCGGCTCTCCACATGACCGTAGAGCATCGTCACGTTCGAGTTGAGGCCCAGTTCGTGGGCCACCTCGTGCACCTCCAGCCACTGCTCGGCGCGGATCTTTCCCTTGAAGGCCTCGTCGTGCACGCGATCGTCGAAGACCTCCGCGCCGCCGCCCGGCAGCGAGCCGAGACCGGCATCGATGAGATCCTGCAGCGTGCGGCGCACCCCCTCGCGCTTGAGCGATCCGCGCTTTGCGACGCGCACCAGGTGCACGATCTCCACCGCGGTGAACGCCTTCAGGTGCAGGCGCGGCGCCGCGGCGCGGAGGGCCCGGAGCAGATCCGTGTACCACTCGAACGGCAGCCAGGGATGGAGGCCGCCCACGATGTGCAGCTCGGTGGCGCCGGCCGCGTCGGCCGCCTTCGCCTGCTCCACGATCTGGTCGAGCGACTGCTCGTAGGCGCCCGCCTCGCCGCGCTTCCGCGCGAACGCGCAGAAGCGGCAGGAGAGCGCGCAGACGTTCGAGTAGTTGATGTGGCGGTTGATGTTGAAGTACGCGGCGTTCCCATGGAGGCGCCGCCGGACCAGGTGGGCCAGGCGGCACACGCCGTGCAGATCCTCCGTCTCGTAGAGGAGGCGGCCGTCCTCGATGGTGAGGCGCCGCCCGACGACGACCTTCGACGCGATATCCGCCAGCCGCGGGTCCCGGACGAGGAGCGCGGCGCTCCCGGGCTCGAGCGGGGCGCGGGCGACGGGTGCGGACGACGGCATGGGCGGGAGTCTAGGGAACCGGGCTTCCGGCCGACCGTCGGCGAAGGTCCCGGTGGATCCAGCCGATGAGGACCCTCATGCAGCCTCGTCGACCGGACCATCCCAGCGCGCGATTCCCCGCGAGACTCTTCGGCGCCATCGCTCGGTACGGGCCCGGGGCGGCGATCCGCGTCGACGGCCTGCCCGGGTCCGGGTGGCGCGGTCCGAACGAAGGCCACCATCGCCCGGACGACGCGCCGCTCCCGTTCGTCGGTTCGCCGGCGCGCTTCGGGACCAACGGACGCACTCCGCCGCGTCGCGCCGCCTGATCGTTCCGTCTTATCGGCATCGAGTGCGCACCTCGGCTTTGGCTCGATCACGGGGCGGGCTATCCTCTGGGAATGCCCTCCCGTCGTCGCCTGGTCGTCGCTGCGCTCTCGCTCCTGCTCGCCGGCGCAGCCCACGGCCAGCTCCGCGCGGCCTTCTACAACATCGCCGGACTCAAGGGGAACACGGGGGCGATCACCGATGTGCTCGCGCAGATCCATGAGGACGATCGACCCGGCTTCGCCGTTCCCGCCGATGTCCTCGTCTTCACCGAGGTCCGGCAGGCGGATGTCGCGAACCTTGCGAGCCTCGTCGCCGCCGCCGCGCCTCCGGGCGTCGCGTACTCGATGGGCACCTTCACGACGAGTCCGCTCGAGGACCAGGCGACGGGTTCCAACGCGATCTTCCTTCGCGTGGGGCGCGTGACGGAGATCCCGTCGGGACACCAGGACATTCCGACCGGCGCCAATCGCAACACCGACCGCTGGCTGCTGAGCCTGGTGGGGTATGTCTCGCCCGCCGTGCCGTTCTATGTGTACGGCTCGCACCTGAAGGCGTCCTCGGGCTCGGAGAACGAGGCGCTGCGTCTCTGGGGCGTGAACCAGATCCGCGCCAACGCCGACGCCCTGCCGGCGGGCACGCCGATCATCTACATGGGGGACATGAACTTCTACTCCTCCAGCGAGGACGGCTATGTGGCCTTCCTCGCCGCGCCCGGGAGCGGCCAGGCCTTCGATGTCCTGCCCGGCTCGTGGGGCGGATCGACCAAGGCCATCCGGCACACGCAGTCGCCGCGCGACATCGCTCGATCGCTGATCGGCGGCGGCATGGACGATCGCTTCGACTTCCAGCTCTTCTCCGGCACCATGATGGACGGCAACGGGCTCGCCGTGATCGGCGGGACCTACCGGGCGTTCGGCAACGACGGGTTCCACTACAACCTGGCGGTCAACGACGGGAACAACTCCTACTTCCCCGGCGACATCCCGCGATCGAACGCCCTGGCCGATTCGCTCTTCGACGCGAGTGATCACATCCCGGTGGTCGTGGATCTGCAGCTTCCCGCGGTGCTGGAGGCGTGGGTCGTGGCGCAGCCGGGCAAGGTGATCCGCAACACGCCGGTCTCGGTGGAAGTGCGCGCCTGGAATGCGGCCGACGCCGTGACGCCGCTCGGCGCCGATGCGTTGAACTTCCAGGCCGTCGCCTCGGGCGGCGTCTCCGGCAGCGCGTCGGGCGAGGCGCCGCTGGCCCCGTCCTACGCCAGCCGCTTCTTCACGCTCGCCACCTCGGTCGTGGGAAGCGTGTCGGGAACGGTGACCGTCACCACCACCGCCGAGGCCGCTCAGTTCGCGGTCTATCCGCTGCCCGTGACCGGCAAGGTGGTGCGCGCCAGCAACGCCAGCTTCTCCGGCTCCGCCGATGTCGACGCCACCACGGTGCACTTCGATGTCTCTCCGGGCGTGGGAACGGTGGCGCTGGAGGTGCCGATCTTCAATCTCGGCTACGACTCCAACCAGGCGCTCCTGGACGCGGACGGCACCGCGCTGGGCGCCGGTTCGTCGGCCATCTCGCTCGTCGCCGGCAGCGCCACCGGGATCGGCGCCGCGCCGGGCGTGCTGCACTTCGCCTTCGACGGTACCGGGGCGAGCGGCACGGTGACGCGCAGCGCCACCATCACCGTGAGCGACGAGAACATCCCCGGCGAAGCATCCACGACGCTCGACCTGACGATCGAGGTGTCCGTCCGCGCCGGCGTGCCGGGCGACTTCGACGGGAACGGCCAGGTGGATGGCGGCGATCTCGGCACGCTGCTGGGCTACTGGGGCCCGTGCCCGCCGCCGTGTCCGCCCGACCTCGACGGCAACGGCGTCGTCGATGGCGGGGATCTCGGCACGCTCCTCGGACTCTGGGGTTGAGGATCACCATGCACCGCACCGATCGACCGTTCGTCCGTTCCGTTCCGCTCGCCGCCGCCCTCGCCGCCGCGTGCGCCGTCTCCCAGGCGTCGGCCGCCGACCTCGCCGTGGCCGGCATCGAGGTGACCCAGGGCTTCCAGAACGGCGGGATCTCGCTCGTCGGGGGCCGGGCCACGATGATCCGCGTGCGAATCGCGGTCACCGGCTCGGGGGTCGCCATTCCCGGCGTCGACGCGGTGCTGCGGATGGTGGTGAACGGAGAGGAGTCGCCCGCCGGCCCGTTCTTCTCCCAGAACGGTCCGATCACGGCGCCGCTGGTTCCCAACACGTCCAGCATCGACCAGACGCTGAACTTCATCGTCGTGCCGCCGGTGTCGGCGAACGTGGTCTTCAAGGTGCTGGTGAATCCCACCGGTTCCGTGGTCGAGAGCAGCACCGCGAACAATCTCTACCAGTCGGCCGCCTACACCTTCGGTTGCCGCGCGGTGGTGGACCTTGCCTACGTGCCGATCAACTACACCTTCGGCGCCGGAATGCCGAGTGCCGACATGATGCGGCCGGGTCGGGCGGACAACTTCCTGCGCGGGATCTACGCGATGGGGGAGTGGAACTACCACCGCACTCCGCTGGGCGCGATCACCTGGGAGGAGAACGTGGACGGCACGTCGTCGGACCTGCTCGACGCGCTGCAGGACATCCGGAACTCGCTGATCCCCGGCGCGGGCTACGCCAAGCCGGAATTCATCTACGGCTTCCTGCCGGGGAACCCCTTCTCCGGGAACGGCCTGGCCAACGCCGTCCCGGGCACCGTGGCCTTCGGGAACACCGAACAGGTGCGCTGGCAGCGGACCTTCGCCCACGAGATCGGTCATCTGTGGGGACGACCGCACACCGGCGACCAGCTCAATGCGCCCTCGATCGATGTCGAGCACCACCTCTTCGATCCGTTGGGGCTGCCGGTGCTGCACGCGTCCAACCAGAGCGATGTGATGGTGCCCGGGCTGGTCACGAACCAGGCGTGGGTGTCGCAGGCCACCTACAACGACGCCCTGTCCGACGAGCGCTCGCAGTGCGGCTCCTTCGCCGACGGCGGAGACGCGGGCGGGGCCGAGAGCGACTTCGCCTTCCCGGCGCGGCGATGGGCGCCGGCGGACGAGGAGCGATGCCTGCGCGTGGCCGGCGTCATCACCCACGACGGGCGCCGCGTGGTGCTGCGCCCGGTGACGCGCATGGACCTGGCATCGCCCACCATCGACGATCCGCGCGGCGATCTCTCGATCGAGGCGCTCGACGGCGCGGGTCGCGTGCTCCATCGCGTGCGCGTCCGCACCGACACGCTGCTGGAATCCTGCGCCGGAGGCGGCGCCCGCAACCCGACGGCGCCGGTCTACGCGCTGCTGCCGGAGTCCGCCGGCCTCGCCGCCTGCGAACGCATCGAAGTGCGGGACCTGCGCGGTCCCGTTGCACCGGCGGCGCGGGGCGCCGCGGCGCCGGGAGCGCTGCGCGGCGACGCCCCGGTGGCGGCCGCGATCGTCCGGAGCCCCTCGGCCCCCAGCGCGAGGATCGTCTCCGCCGGATGGGCCGCGGCCGTGGCGCCGCTCGGAAGCGCGGCGGCAGCGAAGTCCGTCGAGGTGGTCGTCGACCTCTCCGATCCCGACGGCGACTCCGTTGCGGCGATGCTGCTCTACAGTCCCGACGGCGGCCGGCGCTGGGCGCCCGTCACCGTCGACGCGAAGAGCGGCCCGATCGTCTTCGATCCCGCGAATCTTCCGGGCGCCCTGCCGGGCCTGGGGCTGCTGCGGCTGCGCGCCAGCGACGGCCTCAACATCGTGGAGCACGACGCGCCCATCGAGGCCATGTTCATGGAGGGCAATCCGCCGGACATTCATGTCATCTCGCCCAACGCCGACGCATACAGGCAGGGAGCGACGCTCGTGCTGCACGCATCAGGGTGGGACATGGAGGACGAGTATCTCCCGGATGAGGCGTTCACCTGGACCAGCAGCCTCGATGGTCCGGTCGGCAACGGACGGCTCCTCACCACGCGATCCCTCTCACCCGGCGTGCATGTGCTCACGCTGTCGGGCGTCGACTCCGACGGCCAGAGCGGGCAGGACTCCGTCACGCTCACCATCAACCCGCGATCGCTTCCCGACGCCGACTTCAACAACGACGGCCTGGTGAACGGCGACGACCTGGGAACGCTGCTGGGCAACTGGGGCGCGTTCGGCGTGGGCGACCTGAACTTCGACGGCGTGGTGGACGGCGACGACCTCGGCACCCTGCTTGGAGCGTGGACGACATGAGACTTCGCCCCGTGATGCTTCGATCCGCGGTCGTCCTGCTCGCCGGCGCCGCGGCGGCTTCCACCGTCGCCGACACCATCACCGTCGGCGCGGATCTTGACAACACGCTCATCGAGGGGCCCGGGCAGGAGATGAGCCTCGGCGCCGCCTACCAGTTCTACGTCGGCCGCACCGGGCCCAATGCCGGCAACACGGTGCGGCGCGGCCTCATCCGCTTCCCGGTGAGCGGCATCCCGGCAGGCAGCACCATCACCTCGGTGCAGGTGAGCCTCTACATGAGCAAGGGGAGCGGTGGCGCGGCGACGATCGCGTTCAAGAAGTGCCTCGCCTCCTGGGGCGAGGGATTGAGTTTCGCCTTCGGCGGCGGGGGTGCCCCGGCGGAGCCCGGTGACGCCACCTGGACGAAGCGCCTCTATCCCGGCACGCCCTGGACCACGCCCGGCGGAGACTTCGTCGCGACCGCGAGCGTCACCAAGTCGGTGAATGCCGTCACCTGGTATGTCTTCGGTTCCACCGCGGGCCTGGTGGCGGATGTGCAGTCGTGGGTGAATGCACCCGGAACCAACTACGGCTGGGTCGTCACCGGCAACGAGGTCACGCTCAACAGCGCCAAGCGATTCGAGTCCCACCAGACCACCGCCGTCTCGTGGAAGCCGTCGATGACGGTGGTCTTCACGCCGCCGCCTCCGTGTGCGCCGGAGGATCTCAACTGCGACGGCAGCGTGGACGGCGACGATCTCGGCACCCTGCTCGGGCAGTGGGGGCCGTGTCCCGGCTGCGTCGCCGACCTCGATCACGACGGCAAGGTGGATGGCGATGATCTCGGCACGCTCTTGGGCGCCTGGGGATGACGCCGGCTCGTCGATGCATCGTCGCGCCGATGGCCGCAGCGCTGCTGGCGGTCCTGGGGGCCGGTGCGGACACCACCGTCACGCTCGTCGCCGATCGCGACGGCACGCTCTTCCAGCCGCAGAAGGGCGAGAGCGCCTCCGGCGCGGGCGCGGATCTCTTCGTCGGCCGGGTCAACGCCACCGGCGGAGGCACGCGCCGTCGCGGACTGCTGCACTTCCCGGTCGAATCGATTCCCTGCGGGAGCGTGATCCTCACCGCGGAGTGCACGCTCGTGCCCACCGGCGGTCAGGCCGCGGCGCAGCCGCTCTCGCTCCATCGCTGCACGGCGGCGTGGGGTGAAGGCGCCAGCGTCGGCAGCGGAGGCGGCGGCGCCGCCCCCGAGCCCGGCGATGCCACCTGGACGCAGCGCTTCTGGCCGGACATTCCCTGGAGCGCCGCCGGCGGAGACTTCGAGCCGCTCGCCAGCGCCAGCGCCTCGAGCGCCGTCGATCTTCCGGTCACCTTCGGCGGCGCCGGCCTGGCGTCGGATGTCCAGGCGTGGATCGACGATCCCTCGAGCAATGACGGCTGGATCGTGATCGGAAACGAGCAGACGATCCAGACCACGCGACGACTCGCCAGCCGCGAGGCGGAAGACGAGCGCCTGCGCCCGCGCCTGGTGGTCACCTTCGTACCTCCGCCGCCGGCCGATCTGGACTGCGACGGCCGCGTGGACGGGAGCGATCTCGGCACGCTGCTGGGGCTCTGGGGCGCATGCCCGTCGCCGTGCCAGGCCGACTTCAACGGCGATGGCGCGGTGGACGGCGACGATCTCGGCGCCCTGCTCGGCGACTGGTCGCCCTAGCGCCGCGACAACGAACTCCGCACGCGGGATTGGCGCGGCGCTCACGAAGCGGCGCGGGTCGGGCGATATCGTCCGGCCCTTCGTCGCCGTTCCGTTCCGCCGTCCGCCGAGAGGAGTTCCACGATGCGCCGCCCGGTCGTTTCTGCGCCCTTCCCCGCGCCCGTCTCCGCCCCCGCGATCGTTGCCGCACGCTGCAGCGCGCTCGGATGGGCGCTCGCCGCCATGCTGGCCGCCGCGCCGACCGCCGGCGCCGCGGACGTCTTCCTGAACGAGTGGAACTGCGTCGGCAGCCTGAAGTGGCTGGGCAATCCCGGCTCCGCCAGCGGCGCCTGTCCGCAGCCGGACGGGCCGCAGGGCGAAGGCTGCTCCGACAACGACGACACCTTCTTCGGTCGCGTCATGGGCAACGGCGGCGACTGGATCGAGCTGGTGGTGGCGAAGGATCACCTCGACCTGCGCAACTGGCAGATCCAGTGGATCGAGCCGGGCGAGAGCGATTCCGACGGGACGGACATCTGGTACGGCGACGGCACCGTTCCTCAGGGCATCATCACCTTCTCCTCCGACGCGGTCTGGAGCGACCTCCGCGCCGGCACCATCATCACCATCACGGAGAAGCCCACGAGCCAGGGCGGGCTCGACACGGACTTCGGCTTCGACCCCTGCCGCGGCGACTGGTGGATCAACGCCTGCGCCGTGGACACCCAGTACCTCGTCTGCGTCTCCAATGTCTGCGATCCCGGTCCGCCGCTGGACTGCAACGATCCCTTCGACGTGGGCAACGGCAACTGGCAGGCGCGACTGGTGAATGCGCAGTCCGTGGTGCACATGGGGCTCGTCGGTGAGGGAGGACCCTGCTGGCAGGCCAGCGGCGTGAACAGCCGCGAGGTGGTGAAGCTGCGCCAGGATCCGAGCACGGGCATCACCATCTGCAGCGACTGGCGCGGCGGCGACACCAGCACCTTCGGGAATCCGAACTCCTGGTCCGACACCATCACCGGATGCCGGACCTACCAGAGCTTCGCGGCCCTCCGGGCCCCGGTCGCGGCCGAGCTCTGCTCGGGCTGCATGACGCTCTTCCTGAACGAGTACAACGCGGTCAAGTCCGATGCGTTCCTCAACGGCGGGACGCTGGCGGTGGACAGCTCGGGCGGCCAGGCGTCGGACACCCACTTCGGCCGCGTCGTCGGCAACGGCGGCGACTGGTTCGAGATCGTGATCTCGCAGGACCACCTCGACATGCGGGGCTGGCGATTCCAGTGGCTCGAAGTGGAGGGCGGGAAGAACGGCGAGATCGTCCTGACGAACCACGCCTTCTGGTCGGACCTCCGCGCCGGGACCATCATCACCCTCATCGAGAACACGACGGCGGAGGGCGGCCTCGACACCGACCTCTCGCTCGGCGCCGGCGACGCCTGGGCCAACGTGAACACCCATGACACGGCGCTCGTGGCCTTCACCACCGGTAGCGACCTCGGCCATGTCTCGGGCAACTTCACCACCAGCAACGACAAGTGGTGCCTCCAGGTGCTCGACGCCGGATCGACGGTGATGGTGCCGTGGGCCGGCGAAGGAAGCCCGTGGTATTACCGCGGCGGCGTCGGATCGACCGAGGTCTGCCGGCTGCGCGAGGCGGCCGTTCCGTCGATCACCCCGAACGCCGCCTACGACGACGCGGCGCTCCAGAGCACCTTCGGCGCCGCCAACACCTGGACCAACTGCCCGTCCGCCACGGTGATCGTGCAGGACTTCGCGACGCTGCCATCGAGCGCGTGCGTCTTCACCCCCGCGTGCGGCGAGGCCGACTTCAACTGCGACGGCGCGGTGGACGGCGACGACCTCGGCACGCTCCTGGGCGAGTGGGGCGCATGCCCGGGCTGCCAGGCGGATCTCAACCGCGACGGGATCGTGGACGGCGACGACCTGGGCACCCTGCTGGGGCTCTGGGGCTGAGCGGCGCTGGAGGCGCCCACGGGAGCATGGCGATGGCACGCAAGCATGGACGGCGCGGCGGTGGTTTCACGGTGGTGGAACTGCTGGTGGTGGTCGGCGTGATCGCCATCCTCATGGGGATCCTGCTGCCCGCCGTGGGCATGGTGCAGCGCTCGGCGCGCGCCGAGGCGAGCAAGTCGAATCTCCGCCAGTGGGGGATCGGCACCATCGGCTACATCAACCTCAACAAGGAGTCGCTGCCCTGGGAGGGGATGAAGGACGCCGTGGACATGCCGCTCAACCTCGCCCAGTCGCGCTTCTGGGCCAACGCGGTGCCGCCGTTCGTGGGGCAGAAGTCCTACACCGAGATCGTGGAGGAGTGCTACGCGCAGCAGAAGGACGTGCCCACCGTGGACGGCGGCTCGATCTTCGTCGATCCGGCGGCGATTCCCGACGGCGACGCGCCGTACGGCTTCGGGCCGCCCGGCGAGTCGGGCTGGCGCAAGCAGTTCTACTTCAACTACGTGCCGAACTCGCAGCTCAACAACACCTTCCTGTCGCGCTTCGGCATCCAGCAGTATTCGCCCGACAAGGTGATGCGCATGGCGCAGATCACCAGCCCCTCGGCCACCATCCTCATGGTGGAGATGCGCGCGAACCGGGCGGAGCTGCCGCCGACCGACCCGCACGCGTCGCGGGATCTCAAGCGTCATCGCGCCGACTGGAAGCGCTTCGCCGCGCGCCACTTCAAGGGCGGCCACCTGATGTTCGCGGACGGCCACGTGGACCACGCGGTCAACGCGGAGGTGATCACGAACACCCAGGGCACGCAGAATCCCAGCGAGCCCAACGGCGACTGGAATCACCCGGAACGCATCTGGGATCCGCTGGGGCCGGCGATCGACGAATGACGGCACGGCGGGACGGCTGAGCGCGATCTTGACGCCCTGCTCACCGGGGGACCAAGCGATCTCGCCACACTCGCGGCGACCGCGGCGAGGTGCCGCGATCGACGCAGAGAGACTCGAACCAACGAGAGGGAGAACATGCGACTGATTGCAACGACGCTCGCGCTCGCGATGGGCGCCTCGGCCGCGGCCGAGATCGACCAGGGCACCGTGACGCTCTGGAACTTCAACGGTCCGTCCGCCACCACCGTGCCCGGCGGCAACCTGAGCCCGGCGCCGGCGATCGGCTTCGGAACCGCTTCGCTCGTCGGCGGCACCACCGCCGACCCCAGCTTCGGCAGCGGAACCTCCAACGGCGGCTCGTCCGACCCGGTGGTGGGCACGCCGACCGACTACGCGTGGCAGACCACCAGCTACGCCCCGCAGGGTCAGCAGAACAACGGGCGCGGCGTGCAGTTCATGGTCTCCACGGTGAACTTCGACAAGATCATCGTGCAGTACGACCTGCGGCACTCGAACACGTCCAGCCGCTGGGAGCAGTTCCTCTACACGCTCGACGGCGGCGTGAACTGGAGCAACGCCGGACTCGCCGGCGGCGGCCTCTTCGAAGGACCCTCCGGCGACACCTGGTTCAACAACCGCACCATCGATCTGACCAGCATCGCCGGCGCGGCCAACAACGCGAACTTCGGGTTCCGCGTCGTGGCCACCTTCGGCCCCAGCGGCGGGTACGAGGCGTCGAACGGGAGCAGCAACTATGCCACCACCGGAACCTGGCGCTTCGACATGGTCGAGGTGATCGGCAACACCATTCCGTCGCCCGGCGCGCTGGCGCTGCTGGGCGTGGCGGGACTCGTCTCCCGGCGTCGCCGCTGAATCGGTCCTCGGGTTCTGTTCGACCCACGGGCGGGCCGCGGTCATCGAGCCGCGGCCCGCTCGTTTTCCTGGGCGGCGAATGGCCGGAAAGGCGCATGAAGAAGCCCCCGCCGCGGGGCGGGGGCCAAGGCCGAGGCGGGATTTGAACCCGCGAATAACGGATTTGCAATCCGTCCCCTTGGGCCACTTGGGTACTCGGCCGGGCGTGCCACGGCGGCACGAGGGGTTCGTATAGTGGCACCATCGACGCCTCCCGTCAACGCCGTGCGCGCAACAGTCGTCGCCTCCAGGCGGATCGATCGATTCCCGCGCGTTCTCGGCGATGCATCGTCGCGATGCTGCTGGCCGGGGCAGGCGCCACGCTGCTGAGCGCCGATCGCGCGGCGGCCCAGGCTCCCACGGCGCCCGCACCGAAGGCCCCACCTGCGAACGCGCCCTCGGCCGCGCCGCCCACGAAGGGGCCATCGAAGGCCGCGCCGGCGAACGCGCCCGCGTCTGCGCCGTCCGCGGCCAAGGCGCCGCCGGCGAAATCGCCGCCGCCGGAGCCACCTTCGGAGGACGCCGATGCGGCGCCGCTCCAGGGCGTCAGGACTCCCGAGCCGACCTTCCGATTCCCGCTGCTCCAGGAGGGCTCGGTCCTCGCGCGCGCCGCCGCCACGCTGCGTCGCGACGCCGAGTCCGGAACATGGGTGGCCACGCTGCGCGACGACCTGGAGACGGAGCGCGACCGCGAGGTGACCGTGCTCCCCAGCGAGGTGCTGGAGGAGATGATCACGCACATCCGCGGTCGCACGGAGGTGCAGTGGTTCGAGCTCACGGCGATGGTGCTGACCTATCGCCAGCACAACTTCCTTCTGCCGCTCATGGCCACGCCGCTCTCGGCGGAGCCGCCGCGTCCGCCTCGCTCCTTCCTGATGCCTCCCGGCACGGTGCCCGAGCGCGCGGCGGAGATTCTCGAGGCGCTGCACGCCGCGCTGAAGATGTCGCGCGAGGAGCGCAAGCGCCACTGGCACGCGCTCGACGAGATCGTCCGCGCCGGCACCGCGAAGACGTGGTGCCGCTCGTTCGTCGATGCGCTGGAGGAGGAGTAGGCC
>CAZSVT010000014.1:0-24215 GCA_964610365.1 uncultured Isosphaeraceae bacterium | reverse complement strand
GCCCACTCGACCGGCGTTCCGACGCTGCTACCATGATCGTTCCAACCGACGCCCCAGGAGACGCGCGATGGCCGGCAGTGCAACGATGACCTTCACCGACGCCAATTTCGAGACGGAAGTGCTCAAGAGCGGCACGCCCGTGCTCGTCGACTTCTGGGCCGAGTGGTGCGCTCCGTGCCGCGCCATCGGCCCGGCCATCGACGAGCTGGCAGGCGAGTTCGCCGGCCGGGCGAAGATCGGCAAGCTCGACATCGACTCCAACCAGCAGGTGCCGCTCAAGTACGGCATCCAGTCGATTCCCACGCTCCTGCTCTTCAAGAACGGGCAGGTCACCGCGAAGATCGTCGGCGGGCGACCGAAGAAGGTCATCGCCGACGAGATCGCCAAGGCGCTCTGAATCCCCGGCGGAGGCGTCGCCGGGCCCCCGCGCAGGCGGCGGCGCCGGCGCGGATCGCCGTCGGCACCCCGGATCGGCGGTGCGGTGCGTGCGTCCGCCTGCGGAGGTGGGCGATTGGCGCGACGCGCTCCCGGGCCTATGCTGGCTCCCCCGCGGTGCTTCGGCACCGCGCGACAACTCGACCGGGCCTGTAGCTCATTTGGGAGAGCGCTTCCATGGCATGGAAGAGGTAGTCGGTTCGAACCCGATCAGGTCCACTTTCCTTCAGGGCGACGCGGCGGTTCCCGGGGTCACCTCGTGACGGCCCGCCTGGAGCGTGATCCACGGCGACAGCAGCGGGGGTTCGCACGGCCAGTGGATGCGGACGCGCGCCTGCGCGGCCTCTCCCAGTCCCGCGTGCACGATCGTTTCGGACTGCTTCCCCGAGTGACCGCCGGGACCCATGAGTTGGCGCAGGATCGCCGGTCGCGGCGCGCCCGAGGCATCCAGGGGCACGATCTCCACCACCGCGCCGATGGGGACGGCGGCGATCCCGCGCGCCGGATCTCCGCGCAGTCGCAGTGAAAGGGAGTGCGCCGCGGGCGCCGACGGGGCCGTGGCCGCGGAAGGCGCCGAGGGCGCCGTGGCATCCGAGGCCACCGCGGGCCGATTCAGGAAGACGCGCACGCGCGGCGTGCCGCCGGCGGCTTCGATCATGGCCGGGGTGAAGCGCGTGAAGGATTGGCCCGCCACCAGGTCCACGCGTCCGTCGAGATCGAAGTCGGCCAGGGCGATCTGTCCCGACCCGGCATGATCGACGCCGAGCTCGGAGGTGGCGTCGCGCCAGCGCGGCGGCGCCGGGTCCGCACCGCGACCGGGCCCGGACGGCTCCGCGCGCTGCAGGAAGATGCGCAGGCGCTCGTCGAATGGCGGCGGATCGGGGTAGTCGCCGCTGGCGAGGACCAGGTCGAGCCGACCGTCGAGATCGAGGTCGGCCAGCTCCACGAAGAGATCGCCCTGGTTCCAGCGCTGCGCCTCCGGTGCGTCGGCGCCGGGGATGCGGTCCAGGCTCCACTCCGGCGGGGACTCGAAGCGATCGCCGCGCTGCAGCAGTACGCGCGACCGATCGGAGGAGGGCCCCGCCCACGCGTGGGTGATCTCCGCCACGGCGAGATCGAAGCGGCCGTCACCGTCCAGGTCGCCCACGGCGCCGTCGAAGGTGTTGCCGTTGGCGCGGAAGGGGCGCTCATCGCGCCGATCGAATCGAGGGTCGGTCTTCGCCCGTTCGCGCAGCCACTCGGGGTATCGGCCGGAGCGGTCGGCATCGCCGTCCAGGCCGAGCGCCGGCGCACGGTCGCGCCATCCCTCGGTGCCGCGAACCCAGAGTCGATTCCAGCGCCGGCCGTAGGCGAGCTCCAGCAGCTGGGGGCCGGCGCCGAGGCGCGCGGGATCCTCGGCGGGCGCCAGGAGCGACGCGATCATCACGCCGTAGATCGGACGCCCGCCGGCATCGCGCTCCTCGTCGAACTCGGCGTCGTCCTCGGGGAGCGGCGCCCGCTCGAACACCACGGCGCCGGACGCGTCGCGCCGCTGCAGCAGCAGATCGGCCGGATCGGCGTCGAGGCGCTCGCCGTAGGCGCGGTACCAGTGACCGATGAAGAGGTCGGTGCGTCCGTCGCGGTCGACGTCGCCGGCGGCGATCGCCGCGACCGTTCCGGGCCGCGCCGCGTCGATCGCCCGCGCGGGCTCGAACGACCCGTCGCCTCGGCCGCGCTGCCAGGTCACGGCGCCCTTCGATCGCGCCACCACGGCGTCGGGAATCGCATCGCCGTCGAGGTCCACGAAGATCGACACGCCGTCGGTCCCCGGATGTTCCAGGCCGGATTCGACCCGTTCGAATCGGAACCCGGGCGCGGTGCCCGCGGCGGCGCGGTTGAGCAGCACCTGCGTGCGGTCGGCCACGAGATCGGGCCGACCATCGGCGTCGAGATCGGCCACGGCGATCCGCGCGGCGTGCAGATCCCCGGCGCCGGCGTCGCTCGACACCTCCACGAAGCGCCACGCGGGGGCGGCGCCGTCCGCGGCCGCCATCGGGGAGAGCAGCGTCGCCGCGGCGCCGCAGACGGCGGCGCCCCGTGCCTTCGAACATCGACGCCGTCCGCCCATGCGCCCGCAGCGTAGCGGCCGCGTCGCCGGCGGCGCCTACACTCGCGGGCCCGTGCAGCGACTCCTCGGCCAGCTCGAGCGTTGGATCCGTCCAGTATCGATTCCTCAGCCGCTGGCCCTGATCTGCGCCGCGCAGCTCGCCGTCTACCTCTGGATCCTCGTCACCTCGTGGAGCACGCCGACGGCGGTGACCGAGCGCCTGGTGCTCCTGCCGGCGCGCGTGCTGGAAGGGGAGTGGTGGCGCCCCATCACCTTCCTGCTGGTTCCGCCGCTCTCGAATCCCATCTTCGCGCTCTTCATGTGGATCTGCATCGCGGCCTTCGGAGCGATGCTGGAGCGCACCTGGGGCACGGCGCGGCTCAATCTCTTCCTCGTGATCGGCTGGGTGGTCACCGTCGCGGCGTCGTTCGCGGCGCCGCAGCAGGTGGCGTCCAACGGCTTCCTGGGTCTCTCCGTGCTGCTGGCGGTCTGCACGATGGCGCCGGACCTGGAGGTGCGGCTCTTCCTGGTGCTGCCGGTCAAGCTGCGCTGGATCGGCCTGGCGGCGTGGATCCTCATCGGCGCCACCATCGTCACCGGGGATCGCGGCACGCAGCTGGCGGCCGTCGCCGCCATCCTCAACTGGTGCCTCTTCCTGGGTCCGCAGGTCCTCCGCGGCGTTCGAGCGCAGCGCCGCAGCATGGTCAAGGCGGCGGCGACCGCGCAGGCTCGCCGGGAACCGGAGCCGTTCCACCGCTGCCGGATCTGCGGCCGAACCGATCTCTCGCATCCGACCCTGGAGTTCCGTTACTGCGACCGCTGCGTCGGCGCCCCGTGCTACTGCATGGACCACCTCCGGGCGCACGAGCACATCGGCGCGCCCGTGGCGGCGGCACGGCAGGGCTGAGCGGGCGTGCCGCGGAGGCTGGGCGGGCGCGCCCGCGGGGCATCGCGCGGCGGCAGATCGGACGCACCCGCCGTTCCCGGCCGCGCCGGTGGAATGGCGTGCGCCGCCTGTGCCGACGCGACGACCCGCGGAACCGGCAACGATCGTCGAGCCGGGGACGATGGCTGCCGATGGACGCCACGGTGCTCCCATGGGCGATGTCTGGCTCATCCCTCGCGGCGACGCCGGCGGCATGCGACTCCGGCTGGAGCCGCCCGGTCCGGTGACGATCGGCCGCGCGCCGGGTCACACCATGACGCTGCCCGATCGCGGCGTCAGTCGGCTGCATGCCACGATCCTCTGGGCCGCGAGCGGTGAGACGGGAACCTGGCGCATCGTGGACGCGGGCAGCCAGGCGGGCACCTTCGTCAACGGCGTGCGCCTGGAGGGATCGAACTCGCTTCCGCTGCGCGGCGGCGACCTCATCGAGATTCCTCCGTACTCGTTCGATGTCCTTGATCGCGCGGTGCGCCACGGACCCGAGACGGTGGTGACGCTTCCGGAGGAGGGCGCCGCCCCGCCGGTGGAGGAACTGCGACCGCAGGGCGCCACGGCGCTCGCCCAGCATCACCTGCTGGAGATCCTCGGCGCCAGCGAACTGATCCACCAGGCGAAGGACGAGGAGTCGATCCGCCAGGCGCTCGTGGAGAGCGTCGCCCGGATCACCGGCTTCCCGAACGCGGCGCTGGTGCAGATGGACCCCGACGGCGAGGAAGCGGAGCTGCTCGCCCTGCGCGGCGAAGTGGTGGATCGCTTCGGCCGTCCCTCGATCAGCCGCAGCATCGTCCGGCGCGCCCAGCACGGCCCGGTGATCCTGCGCGACGGCGCCGCCGGCCCGGCGGCCAGCGCCACCATCAACACGCTCTCCATCCACCGCGCCATCTGCCTCCCGGTGACGCACGGACCGTCGCGCTTCGGCGTGCTCTACCTCGATGACCGCAACGCCGCCGCGGCGCCCACCGATCTCGACGCGGTCACCAATGTCGCCCATGTGCTGGTCCGCATGGCCGCGATGAGCCTGAACCACCTGGCCCGCGCCCGCACGGCGCAGCGCCTGGAGGACGAGCAGCGGCTCATGTTCGGCGGCACCATGCACGCCCTCATCGCCGCCATCGACGCCAAGGATCCCTACACGCGCGGTCATTCCGACCGCGTCTCCACCTTCGCGGCGCTGCTCGCCGAACACGCCGGCCTCGGTCCGGCGATGGTGGAGCGTGCCCGCCTCTGCGGCCTGGTGCACGACATCGGCAAGATCGGCGTGCCGGAGAGCGTGCTGCGCAAGCCGGGGCGCCTCACCGACGAGGAGTTCGCGATGATCGCGGCGCATCCGGAGATCGGCCGCGAGATCCTCCGCGACATCCCGCAGATGCGCGATGTCCTGCCCGGCGTGGTGGAGCACCACGAGAAGTGGGACGGCAGCGGCTATCCGAATCGGCTCAAGGGCGAGGCGATCTCGCCGCTGGGACGCATCGTCTGTCTCGCCGACTGCTTCGACGCCATGACCAGCGCACGCACCTATCGACCGGCCCGTCCGGTGGGCGAGGTGCTCGGAGAGATCCGGCGCTGCCTCGGCACCCACTTCGATCCCGAGCTCGGGAAGGTCTTCGCCTCCATCCCCGAGGAGACGCTCCTGCGGCATGTGGCGGCGCCCATCGAGCCGCCTCCGGCGGTCGTCGCCGAGGGTGAACGGCCCGCCGACCGCGCCGCCGCCTGAACGGCGCCGAGCGTGCGATGATGGGACCGCGGTGGATCCCCCGACCTCGACGTCCGACTCCGCGCCGCAGTTCCGTGCGCCGGCCGACCCCGCGGTGCGCCCTGCGCCTCCACCGCCCGCGCCGCCGCCTCCACCGATCGTGCACCACGCCGCGCTCCTGCCGGGCCAGGCCTCCTGGTGGGCGCCGCCGCACACCGTCTTCGTTCCGCTCCCCGGCGCCGGTCCCGATCGCCCGTGGCGCCAGCTCGTCCTGGGCGTGGCGGTCGGCGCGCTCTCCGTGATCCTCGTCATGATCGGGGTGAGCTCGGGCCTCGACGCCTGCACGGCCATCGGCGTGGGCGGTCTCGTCATCGCGGCGGTGGCCGCGCTCTCGGGGCTCGCCTCGCTCAGCGCCGTCACCAGCGCCGCGCGCGCCGCGCGAAGGATCAGCGGCGACCTCGGCGCCACCTTCTTCGGCTCCAACGATCCCGACGCGCTGCTGCGACAGGCGACGCTGGCGGCGATCGCCTCGCAGGGTCCGTTCGACAGCGCCGGGATCCTCCAGCGCCGCTGGCTCCGCGCCTTCCAGCGACTGCCTCGACCCGTGCCCGCGCTCCTGGCGGAGCGCTTTCGCGCCGCCGTCCGACGGCCGCAGGGCGAGCCCGAGGGGCCGCTCCTGCAGGCGCTCGGGGCGGGCGGCACGCTGGTGGGAGGCATGGCCGCGGGACTGCTGGTGCTGGTGCCCGCGTCGCTCATCTTCGTCGTCTCGATGGGCGCGGGCGGCGGCGCCGGTGCAAGCATCGCCGGCGCGGTGGTGGCCCTGGCCCCGCTCCTGATCGGCGTCGGCCTCCTGGCGGGAGTGCTGCTCTCGTTCGTCGCCGGCGCCGGCTGGGTTCGGTCGCTGGGGCGCATCACCGGCGGGTCGATGCGCATTCACGCCGACGCGGTGGAGGATCGGCGCGGGCGCCGCTGGTCGCCCCGGGATTCGATCCTGGTGATCGAGCCCATGACCGACAGCGGGAAGGCCGCCACCGCGCGCTTCGTCGGGCCCGCGGGTCATCGGCGATTCCGCCTCGGCTCCGCGGCGAGCGCCGAGACCGGCCGCCTGCTCGAAGCCTGGAGCCGCTGGTGCGCATCGGCCAGGACGGAGGCCGACGCGCTCGTGGCCGCGCGGCCGCCGGGCGCCGAGGACGACGAGTCGATCTCCGCCGCGGAGCGCTGGCTGGCCGGCGGCGTGGGCGCGAGGCGCCTGGAGGAGGAACTCCCGGCGGCCGTGGCGCCAGGCGCGTGGCGCGACGGCGTGGATGACCGCGAGGTGATCACGGCGACCCTGCCGCTCCTGCGTCCGCTCGGCTCCGGTCCGCTCGTGCGCCAGTTCGCGCTCCTCATGTCGATGCAGGTGGCGGTCATCGTGGTCATGTTCCTGATCAACCCGATGCTGCTCTTCACCTTCGGCGCTCTCTGCTTCCCGGCGATCATGCTCCTCTCGCCCACCATCGTCGCCGTGGCCCGGTTCGTGCGCGCCGAGCGCGACCGCCTGGCGGGTGCGAAGGCGGCGCGCCGAATCCTCGCCGATCCCACGAGCGATCCCGCGTCGCGCGCCATCGCCGCCTGCCTGGAGTCCACGCCGACCTTCGCGTCCAACAGGACGGAGTCGGCGCGATGGGCGAGGACGATCGGGGCGATCGCCCCGCGGCCGGTGGCCATCGTGGCGCCGGCGCTGGCTCTCCATGTGCGCCAACTGGGGCGCACGGAGCGGTTCCTCGAACCGCATGCCATCCAGCCCGGCGCCGCGGGAGGTCAGACGCTGGTGGGCGCGCTCATCACCGCCGCCAGCGCGGGCTTCTTCCTGCTGGTGGGCATCCGCTGGCTGGCGATCGTGCTCGGCATCGCGGCGCTCGCGTCGGCCGTCCGACTGCCCTTCATCTGGTATCGACTTCCGATGGCCCGGAGCGGGCGCCGTTCCCTGCTGGTGGGGCCCGGCTGGGCCCGGGATCCGGCGGGGCACGTCTGGACGGTGCGCGACGCGACCATGATCATCGCGCCGGCCACGGATCGCGGCGGCATCTTCGCCCGCCTCGTCGGTTCCGCCGGCGTGCGCGACGTAGCCTTCGCCACCGCCGCCGACCCGGAGTTCACGGCGCTCTGGCGCCTGTGGACGCACCTGGATCCGAGACCGGACCTGTCGGCGCCGCAGTGAGCGAATCGGTGCTGCTTCCGAGCATGACCGCCACCCAGCGGAACTCCACGGTGTTCGCCAGGACGATCTTCACCAGGATGGTGAGCGGCACGCTGAGCACCATGCCGATGGGGCCGAGGATCCAGCCCCAGAAGACCAGGCTCAGGAAGACCACCAGGGCGCTGCGGCCGACGCGCGCCCCGAAGATCCGCGGCTCCAGCACGCTGCCCACCACGACATTGAGGGCCACGTGCAGCCCCACCATCACCATCGCGCGCTCCCAGCCGAACTGGGCCAGGGTGAGCAGCACCGCGGGGACCGCGGCCACGATCGGACCGAAGACCGGGACGAAGTTGAGGAAGAAGGCGAAGACCGCCACCGGGATGGCGTACGGCGTGCCGAGGATCCACGACGAGAACCAGACGAGCACGCCGGCGAGCAGGTTGGTGCCCGTCTTGAGCGCCAGGTAGCGCTGCACATCGACGATCATGCCGCGGTAGCGCGAGAGGTCGTCGGTGGGCGTGCCGAGCGCGCGACGCAGCTTGTCGGGGAGGCCGGCGGCCTCGGCGATGATGAAGCACCAGGTGAGCAGCACGAAGAATCCGGTGTTGGCGGCGCCGGCCACCGCGCTCAGGGAGTTCCCCATCGCGGCGAGGATGCGCGACGGGCCGAGCTGCGCTTCGAGCGTGTCGGGCGAGAGATCGATGTCGTACTGGCGCAGCCAGGTGGAGAGCTCGTCCAGTTCCCGGCGCAGCATGGTCTGGTAGTGGCCCAGCGCCTGCGGGAATCCGGCGAGGCTGCGGGAGACCACCCACGCGAAGAGGACGAGCACTCCCAGGACCACCAGCAGCACCAGCGTGATGGAGGCCCAGCGCGGAATCCCGCTGCGACGCAGCGCCGCCAGCGGCGGCAGCGACACGATGGCCAGGAACACCGACGCCAGGAACGGCACCACCAGGTCGGAGGCCGTCCGGAGCCCCGCGCAGACGATGACGAAGGCGGCCGCCACGAAGAGCGCCTTCGTGGCGGAATTGCGCGGCGGTTGCTGAGCGGAGCTCACCTGGGGGAATCCCTCTCGCGGCGCGGGCAGGATAGCGGCGGGCGCTCGTACGATGCGGCGATGCAGCAGCGAACGCTCGACCGCGTGATGGTGGTCCGACTGGCCCTGACCCTGGCGCTCGGCGCGGGCTCGACCGCCGCCCACGCGGCGGCGCCGCCCGCCCGCTCGGCGCCCGCGGCGGCGCCACCCTCCGCAGCGCCGTCGGATGCGCTGCCGCCCATTCCCGACTGCCGGGTGGAACGGATCCTTCCGTCGCTCCCGCTCAAGCGGCCGCTCCAGGTGGTGCAGGCGCCGGGCGACGACCGCCGGCTCTTCATCCTGGAGCAGGCCGGGCGCGTGCTGGTGGTGGATCGCACCGATCGCGACGCGAAGCGCGCCGAGGAATTCCTGGACATCCGACAGCGCGTCAACGACCGCAACAACGAGGAGGGGCTCCTCTCGCTCGCCTTCCATCCGGAGTTCGCGAAGAACCGGCGCTTCTTCGTCTTCTACACGGCGGACAAGCCGCGGCGCGAGGTGCTCAGCCGCTTCACGGCCACCGAGGACCTGTCACGGGGAATGCCCGACAGCGAGGAGGTGCTGCTGGAGGTGGAGGATCCGTACTGGAATCACAACGGCGGAACGGTGGCCTTCGGCCCCGACCGCATGCTCTACCTGGGCCTCGGCGACGGCGGCGCCGCCAACGATCCGCAGCGCAACGGCCAGAACCTCGGCACGCTGCTGGCCAAGATCATCCGCATCGACGTCGATCGCGAGGAGGCCGGCCGGCGCTACGCCGTTCCCAAGGACAATCCCTTCGTGGGCGTGAAGGGCGCGCGGCCGGAGATCTGGGCGTACGGTCTCCGCAACCCCTGGCGCATGGCCTTCGATCGCGCGACGGGCGCGCTCTGGACGGGCGATGTCGGGCAGAACGCGTGGGAGGAGATCGACATCATCGAGAAGGGCGGCAACTACGGCTGGAACCTGCGCGAAGGCAAGCATCCCTTCCCGCCCGGCGGCGCCGGCGGCGAGAGCGCGGACCGGATGATCGAACCGATCGTCGACTATCCGCGCAGCGACGGCATCTCCGTCACCGGCGGCGCGGTGTGGCGCTCCACGCAGCATCCGGCCATGAACGGCGTCTACGTCTACGGCGACTTCGGATCGGGACGGCTCTGGGGCATCCGCCACGAGGGCGGCCGCACCAGCGAGCCGAAGGTGCTGCTGCGGGGCGGCAGGAGCCGCTGGTCCAGCATCGATCAGCTCAACGACGGAACGCTGGTGCTGACGAGCATGGAAGGCGGCGAGCGCGGACCCGGCGCCCTCTTCGTGCTGGTTCCCTCGGATGCGGGCGGAGGTGGAACGGCGGGATCGGGCGGGGCGGGCGACGGGAGCAGGTCCGGCGGCGGCGCGGGCGGCGCCGCGAGCCCGCGCGGCGCTCAGCCCTGAAGGTAGCCGGGCTGCAGGTACCAGTTGGAGCCGTCGTAGGGATAGGCGGCGTTGTCCACGCTTGGATCCTGGTTGTCGCCTTCGTCGAGGTCGAAGTACTGCGGCGCGGGCCACCCCATCGACTGGGCCTGCGCCTGCGTGGGCGCCTCCATGCCGGGAAAGAGCGGACCCTGCGGCTGACAGGCCGTGCACGCGATGCACGCCGTGACGGCGCCGATCGGCGGAAGCAGGCGACGCATCGTGGACGGGCGACGTCGGAGAGTCATGCCCGCAGGATAGCCATCCACGCCGTTCACGACTCCCGCGACGGCTGGATCCGCGGCCACTCCGTGGGCTTCCGCACCGGGCGCTGGCGCATCCGCTCCGCGAATCGGCCGAGTTCGATGGGGCGGAAGTCCCAGCAGTCGACGCCCACATCGGTGCTTCGGCCCACCTCCTCCAGCGTGCCGTGGGCATGGCCGTAGCCGTGCATCGCCCCGGACCAGATGCCCCGCCAGAGACGCATCGGGTAATGCGAAAGGACCACCCGCTCGCGCTCGCCGTCGTCCAATCGGAACTCCAGGAGGTCGTGCACCTCGTCGAAGAGGCGATCGAAGGCCCGGCAGCGGCGCGGATCGTGATTGCCGCGGATCAGCACCATGGAGCGGCAGCGGATGGCGGCGCGCAGCTCCTCGGCGCGGCGGCGCACGGAGCGGCGCTCCCAATCCTGCGGACCGCAGAAGTCGCCGATGTGGATGAGCGTGTCCTTCCGGCCGACGCGATCGTTGATCCGCTCGATCATGGCCGCGTCCATCGCCTCCACCGACTCGAAGGGACGACCGAAGAGGCCGATCGCCTCCGCGTGTCCGAAGTGCGTGTCGCCGGTGATGAAGATGGAGGACATCGGGATCTGCGCGAGATGCTACCGGGCGGCTTCGGCGGCGCCCGTAGACTGGCGCCGTGTTCGCCGCTTCGCTGCTCCTGGCCGCGGTGATCGCCGCGGCGCCGCAGGTCACGCCGGCCCGGGCATCGGCGCCGCAGGACTCGGCGCCGAAGGCATCGCCGTCGAACGACGCATCGCCTCCCGCGCTCGTCATCGTGCACCCGCCGGCGCTCGCCGGCGCCGCCGAGGAGTGGGCGCTGCATCGTCGCGCGCAGGGTTGGGAGGTCACGCGCCTCGAGTGGTCGCGGGGCGACGCGGCCGCGCTCCGTGTGCCGCTTCGGGAACGCTGCCGCGCGGCGCTGCCGCCGGCGGGCGCGAGGGCGCTCCCGGCCAGCGATCGCGTGGCCATCCTCCTCCTCGGCGATGTTCCGGGCGAGGGTCGCCCGGAGGGCGTTCCGACATTCCTCATGGAGCAGGGGGATCCGCGCCTCGTCGATCGTCGCGATCCGCGCTTCGCCACCGACGGTCCCTACCAGGACCTCGACGACGACGGCCTGCCCGATGTGATGCTCGGTCGCGTGCCCGCCGCCGACGACGCCGCGGCCCGCGCCTTCCTCGCCAAGATCCGGGCGTCGGAGTCGGCGCCGCCGAGCCGATCCTCGCGGCGCGTGGACGTGGTGGGCGGGGAAGGGCGCTTCGGCCCGTACGACGCGCTCCTGGAGACGCTCACCGCGTCGCTCTTCCTCGACAGCGTTCCACCGGAGTTCGAGCTGCGCGTCAGCTACGCCAAGGCCACGAGCCCGTTCTGTCCGCCGCCATCGGCGCTGACGCCGATCGTGCGCGGGCAGGCGCTCTCCGGCGCGCGGCTCTTCAACTATCTGGGTCACGGGCATCCGGAAGGCTTCGATCGCCTGCATTGGGGCGACCGACGGCAGCGCATCCTCGATGTCTCGAGCCTCGTCTCACCGAGCGCGCCCGCCGCGAGCGAGCTCTCTCCCGCGCCCGGTTCACCGCCGCCCGCGCCGGGGGCGCGCTCGACCGAGTCAGCGTCGTCGCCGCCCGCGCCGGGCGGCGTGGCGCTCCTGGTCTGCTGCAGCGTCGGCTGGTACGACCTTCCCGATCGTCCATCCTTCGCGGAGTCGCTCCTCTTCATGCCCACGGGACCGGTGGCGATCCTCGCGGGGAGCCGTCCCACCCACCCGTACGCCAACGCCCTGGTGGAACGCGAAGGACTTCGTGAACTGCTCGGAAACCGCCCGGCGCTGGCGGGGCAGTGGGACCTGGCGATCACCCGCGCGATCGCCGCGTCGAAGCGCGAGGCGCTCGACCTGATCGCCGCGCCGATCGCGGCGCAGCAGCGCTGGCCGCTCTCGCTGGAGGCGCTGCGCCGACAGCATGCGCTCCTCTACAACCTCCTGGGCGATCCGACGACGAGGCTGGTGCACCCGCCGGCGTCGGACCACGAGATCCGCGTGACGGCGGCGGGCACGATCGAGGGCCTGTGTCCGGGCCTCGCCGACGGCGTGGCCCGCGTCTCGCTCGTGGAGCGCCGTCGCCCCGTTCGTCCCGGCATCGAGCCGGCGCCGGCGGGCGCCGCGGACCTGGAGTCGCGCGCGGCGCGCACCTGGCCGCGCGCCAACGACTGGACCCTCTGGAGCGCCGAGGCGCCGCTCGTCGACGGCCACTTCGAGATCGCCCTTCCCTCGGACCTTCCCGATGCGGCGGCGCACGCCGTGGTGGAGGTCCTCGATCGATCGACGCCGGAGCCGTCGATCCGCGCGCTGCGATCATTCCCCCGATCGGCGCTGGTACGCTCCGCGCCGAATGGGCAAGGACTTCCTGCAGATCGAGGGACTGGCGCGAACTGAGCTGGAGCGCCTGCTGGAGGAGTCGGCGCGGAACCTGCCGATCGCGGAGCGCAAGGTGGCGCGCAAGGAGAGCCTGGCGGGTCGCGTGGTGGCGAACATGTTCTTCGAGGACTCCACGCGCACGCGATGCAGCTTCGAGACGGCGGTGCATCGACTCGGCGGCGAGGTCTTCAACCTGACCGAGTCCGGGTCCAGCACGCGCAAGGGCGAGACGCTGGTGGACACCGCCCTCAACGTGGAGGCGATGGGTGTCTCGGCGATCGTCGTCCGCACCAGCGTCTCCGGCGGCGCCGCCCTGGTGGCCCGGCGCGTGCGGTGCCCGGTGATCAACGCCGGCGATGGCCGTCACGAACACCCGACCCAGGGATTGCTGGACCTCCTCACGCTTCGGGAGGCGCTGGGTGAACTCGAGGGTCGAGTGATCGCCATCGTCGGGGACATCGCCAACAGCCGCGTCGCCCGATCGGCCATCCACGGCCTCGCCGCGTTCAATGCCAAGGTTCGGCTCGTGGGGCCGCCCACCCTGGTGAGCCCATCATTCAGGGGCATCTCGTCTCGCCCAGATCTCATCACGATCCACCACGATCTCGACGCGATCCTGCACGATCTCGACGCCATCATGATGCTCAGGATCCAGACCGAGCGAGCGGCCGGGGGCGCGGTGGCGGGGGACTACCGAGAGATGTACGGGCTCACACCGGCAAGAGCTGCGCGTCTGCCGGCCCACGCCATCGTCCTTCATCCCGGGCCAGTGAATCGCGGCGTTGAAATCGACGACACAGTGGCGGATGACCTGCCGCGCAGTCGCATCCTCCGGCAGGTCACCCAAGGGGTGGCGGCGCGCATGGCGGTGCTGGAGAGTGTTCTCCAAGTCGCGGGAACGACGACCTCTGTTGCAGCGTAGCGGCTGTTTTTGCCGAAAGCGGGGCATCCGAGGTACCCTCGACCGCTCGTCGGAAGCGATCCGAATCCTGGAGTCGATCTTGAAGCAGATGGCTCGTTCAATCGTGGCCCGTGGCTGGTGGCTTCCCGGTGCGTGCATCGGCGTATTGGCCATTGCCGTGGGTCAGGGCTGCGAGACGGACAGCTTCCTCGACCCCAGCCGAACCGGCTATTTCGAGTTCGCGCCGACCACCATGCCGGTCCTCAAGCGGCTGGATGTGATCGAGCAGGCCAGCTTCGACAACGCGATCGTGGGTCCGCCCGAGCCTGAGGACCTGATCCCGGGCTCCGCCGAGTACATCCTCGGCCCGGGCGACGTCGTCCGAGTGGAGATCTACGAGCTCGTCAACCGCGGCGAGACCGATTCCTCCATCCGCACCATCGATCCCGACGGCTACATCCGCGTTCCGGTGCTGGGCAGCGTGCCGGCGGCCGGTCTCACGCTGCAGCAGCTCACCGAGAGCATCAAGGAACGGCTGGTCAAGCAGAACATCATCCTGAACCGGCCGATCGTGAACATCACGCCGGAGGAGACCAGCTCCTACCAGTACAAGGTGATGGGTTCCGTGGAGCGGGGCGGGCTCTTCGCCCTGAGCCGTCCCGACCTGCGGCTCTCCGACGCCCTTGCGCTCGCCCAGGGCGCCTATCCCACCACGCAGACCATCCGCATCATCCGGACGGTGCAGGATGTGCGCACCATCCCGCAGGAGCAGGGTCCTTCCGGTCGGCCGCCCACGGCGCCCCCGACCGCGACGACGCCTCCCACGGCGCCGCCCGTGGCTCCCGCCACTCCGCCCAAGTCGTCGTCCACGCCTCCCGACATCGAGTCGTTGATCGACCAGCTCAACCAGGACAAGGGCGCCGCGAAGAAGCCGGCCACCGGAGGTGCGGCGGTCCCGCCGGCAGCCGGCTCGGCAACTCCGCCGTCGGCGCCCGTCGCCCCGCCCGCAGGCGGCCCGGCCCCGCCTCCCGCCGCCGGCAACGGCGCCGCGTCGAAGCCCAGTCCCGGCGCCCTTCGCGACACGCCGTCATCGTCGCCGGGCATGATGCGGCAGGCCGCGCCCATCGACATCGACACGCTCGAGCCCGTGCGCGTGGCCGACGCGCCGACGGTGCAGGACGCGCGGCGCCAGTCCGTCACGGCGGCGCAGCCGAACGACGGCAGCACCTTCGTCTTCGACCAGGACAAGCAGGAGTGGGTCCGCGTCCGCGCCGGAACCGCACCGCCGCCGGGCGCCGCCCCGCAGGGCGCCAAGACCGGCGCCGCGGCGGCCGCCACTCGCAAGGATCAGCGCCGCCCCGTGGGCCCGCCCACCCGCGTCATCGAGATTCCCTACGCCGACCTGCTCCGAGGCGTCCCCGGCCTGGATGTCATCATCCGCCCGGGCGACACCATCATCGCCGACGCCGGTGATCGCGGCGTGGTCTACATCGACGGCGAGGTCATCCGCCCGGGCGTCTACCAGCTTCCCGACGGCGGCCGCCTCACGGTCAGCCGACTCATCGCCGCCGCCGGTGGCCTCAACCAGGTGGCCATCCCCGAGCGTTGCGACCTGACCAGGAACATCGGCGACGACCGGGAAGCCACGATTCGCTTCAGCCTCGCCGCCATCCGCAGCCGCGGCGAGCCCGACATCTACATGAAGCCTGATGACCATGTCATCATCGGAACCAACTTCTGGGCGACGCCCCTGGCGGTCGTCCGGAACGGATTCCGCATGACCTACGGCTTCGGCTTCCTCCTCGACCGGAACTTCGGCAACGATGTCTTCGGGCCTCCGCCGGTCAACGTGGTCGGCGAGTGAGCGACGGATTCGCCCTCCTGCTGAACCCGAGGCGGATCTCGTCGTAGCGAGGGCGTGCGGACGGCCACGGAACGGCCCGCAACCGGTGTGAATTCGGCCCGGCATCGGGTCGATAATCGAGAGTACGCCCGTCGGCCATGTCCTCAGTCGCAACGAGCCCATCCATCGGAGTGTCGCCGCCTCGATCGAACGTGATCGAGATCGGTCCGGTGCAGGCATGGATCGCCGGCGGGATCCTCGCGGTGATCCTCGGCGCGGTCTTCTGGGACTTCTGGTACACGCAGGTGCGCGTCGGCATCGAGGAGCCTTCCGACTGGGGCCACACGCTGGTGATTCCCTTCATCAGCGCCTGGTTCGTCTGGCTGCGCCGGGATCGCCTGCTGGCGGCGCCGTTCCGCACGGCCTGGACCGGGCTGGCGGTGGTCATCGCCGGTCTTGGGTTCTATGTGCTGGCGCTCATCGGCCCGGCGATCTTCACCCACCACAACCTGCGCGGCGGCGCCGTGGCCATCACCATGGGCGGGCTCTGCCTGCTCCTCTGCGGATGGCGCGCCTGTCGGTGGCTCTGGTTCCCCGTCGTCTACTGGATGGTCTTCGGCCAGGCGGTGTCGCGGCAGGCGCTCGAACTGGTGACGCTGCGACTCCAGGACTGGGCCGCCACCGGCGCGTACTACCTGCTCAATTCCGTGGGGTTCGAAACCGAGATCGCCGGGAATGTCCTCACGGTCATCGGTGCCGACGGGCACGCCCATCCGCTCAACGTGGCGGAGGCGTGCTCGGGAATGCGCATGCTCGTGGCCTTCCTGGCGCTGGGCGTGGCGATGGCCTTCGTGGGCCTCGACCGCTGGTGGCAGCGCGTGGCCCTGGTGGTGATGGGCGTGCCCATCGCCATCGCCGTGAACATCGTGCGCGTGGCCACGCTGGGCATGCTGAGCCTCGGCAACATCAACCTGATCGAGGGCGAGTTCCACCACTTCATCGGCATGGTGTGGCTGGTCCCCGCCTTCCTCATGTACCTCGCGGTCCAGTGGTGCCTGCAGGTCCTGAGCGAGCCGTTCGTCACGCCGGTCGCCAAGCCGGCGCCGCGACCGGCCGCGAAGCCGTCGTCGTCCTCGTCGTCCGGGAGGTCCGATGCTGCGCGCTGAGCACTCCATCCGCGCGGCGTACGTCGTGGCCTGCGCCACGCTCCTCTGCGGCGCCTTCGGGTTCCGAAGCGCGGTGGTCGGACTCAACGCCTACCTCCACAAGGAGCCGGCGCCGCTCCGCGAGCCGCTGACCACGATCCCCGCCACGCTCGGTCCGTGGCGCGCGATGTCGGCGGACGAGGTCCTCTCCGACGCGGTGGTGGAGGAGCTGGGAACGAAGTCCTACCTGAGCCGTCTCTACGCCATCGACGGGGACATGGAGAAGGGCTGGCTGCAGCTCCACATCGCGTTCTACACCGGCCTGGTGGACACGGTTCCGCACATCCCGGAGCGATGCTTCACCGCCGGCGGCCTCATCCAGATCGCCGCGCCGGCGCGCGTCGCGCTGCCGGTCGATCGCAGCAGCTGGCGCGAGGGCGCTGGCCCGGTGAACCGGGCCAGCGGCCAGAACTACCCGCTGGCCTTCGTCACGGATCCGGTCACGCGCCGCCGCGAGGAAGTGGTGCTGCCGGTGGGCGACACCGCCCTCACCGCCATCGAGTTCCAGAAGGGCGAGGATCCGAACCTGCGCATCATCGGCGGCTACTTCTTCGTGGCCAACGGCCGGTTGACGCCCTCGGCCTACGCGGTGCGCGAACTCTCCTTCTCCCTGAGCGAGCGCTACGCCTACTTCTGCAAGGTGCAGTTCACCGCGCAGTTCCGCGGCAATCCCGAGGCCATGGAGACCTTCCGCACGCGCGTCGCCGATCTCGTGGGCTATCTCCTCCCGCATCTCATGCGCCGACTGCCGAGCTGGCCCGAGTACGAGGCCCGATCGACCGACGCCGCTCCCCCGACCTGAGTCCCGATCCACCATGCAACGCCTGAACACCAAGTTCATCGTCGTCCTCGCCGCGTTCCTCGCCGTCGCCATCGGCGGCGTGGGCCTCGTCTTCGCCTACAACATGATCAAGGACCCGGAGCGGAACGTCCGCCAGGGTCGCGAACTGGAACGCCAGGGCGACTACCGCGCCGCGTCGAAGGCCTACGGCCGCGCGGTCGCCAAGCGGCGCAGCAGCATCGAGTACATGGACCTGATGCGCGGCGCGATCCTGAAGGTGGTGCCGGAGACCTCCGACGAGGCGCGGGCGCAGTACGACATGGTGCTGAGCCTGCTGCGGCAGCGCGCCCGCCCGAATCCCACCGATCCCGAGCCCTGGAAGCTGCTCCTGGGAGAGCTCACCGAACGGGCCCGCTTCATGGGCGGAGGCCAGGCGTGGCAATCGGTGTACGACATCGGCGTGGAGATGGGCAGCGCGGCGCCCCCGGGCAGCCCGCTCGAGCGGCTCGCCATGCAGACGCAGGCGCTGGGCGTGGCCATGGGCAACCTGGACGTCTCCGCGTCCGTGCGCGAGCGCGTGGAGGCCGATGTCCAGAAGGTCATCGAGGCCGAGCCCGGCAATACCACCGCCTGGGAGGCCTATCTCTTCCTCCTCTCCAACGACATCCAGCGCCTCGTGGCCGCGAGCCAGCAGATCACCGCCAAGCAGCGCCAGACCGTGCTCGACGAGGCGCTGGCGCGCGCGGACACGGCGATTCCCAATTCGATCGTCCCCTCGCTGGTGCGCGCGAACCAGATCCGGTCGCAGCTGACGCGCATGGAGCTGAACGGCGCCGACGCGATGGCGAAGCTCGAGCCGCTCGTCGATCGCATGGTGGAGGTGGCCTCGGGCAAGGACGCCGCGCGATCGGACGTGGTGGCCACCGCCGAGCAGCTCCTGGGGATGGGCTCCGAGGAGCAGTCGAAGCGAGCCGTCATCCTGATGGAGGGGTGGCTGAAGCAGCATCCCGACGAGATGACCATGCGGCGCCTCCTGGCGATCGCGCTCGGGCAGGTCGATCGCGATCGATCGCTGGAGATGGCGCGATCCATCGTGGCGGCGCCGCCCGGGACCGTGAGCCTGGAGGCCGCGTACCGCGAGGAGATCCGCGCGGACGCGATGGAGCGCATCATCGACATCGAGATCGGCAAGTCGGAGCAGGCCACCTCCCCCGAGGAGAAGGCCTCGCACCTGGCGGCGGCGAAGGCGCAGCGCGATCAACTGGCGGCGCTGAGCGGCAACCGCGTGGACGAGGCGCGCCTGCTCAAGGCCGACGCGAAGCTGGCCATGCTCGCCGGCGACCTGGTCACCGCCTCCACCAAGCTGGAGAAGTACTTCTCCGTCGCCCGCGCTCCGGAGGCGGAGACCTACCTCCTCGCCGCCGACACCGCGGCGCGGCGCGGCGAACTGGGGCTGGCGCTCAACTGCCTCAACCGGGCCGTGGAGCAGGCCACCATCACCTACGGGATCATGATGTACAAGGCGCAGCTGGAACTGGCGCTGCGCCGGGTCCCCGAGGCCACGCGCACCGCCACCGCCATCCTGCGCCTGCGTCCCGACGACGCGATGGCCAAGGAGGTCCTGGCGAAGGCGCAGCAGATGTCGAAGGCCATCTCGCTGGAGGGCCTCGACGATCCGCGCGTCAAGGCGCTGCAGGAGGCGGAGCGACTCATCGTGGAGCGCAACCTCGACGGGGCGCGGCGCCTGGTGGACGCGATCCTCAAGGACAACCCGAAGGACATCCCGGCGCTGACGCAGCTGGCGCGCATCGAGCTCGCCAACGGCAACGAGGCGGAGTCGGTCCGCATCCTCGACCAGGCCCTGGCGCTCTCCCCCAACGACAGCTACGTCATCCAGCTCCGCGCGATCGTGGGCAACAGCGATCCGCTGGAGCGGCTCAACAAGCTCGCGGAACTGACCAGCGAGGACGAGGGCCGGCGCGCCGTCACCCGGTTCGTCATGGGCACGGCGCTGCGGGCCAGCATCAAGCGGGACATCGCCGCCGGCGGTCGCGGCACCGACGGGCGGCTCCGCGACCTGAAGGAACTCGAGGGGATCCTCGCCCGCATCGAGTCCGCCCTCCCGGCCCTCCGCGAGGCCGCGGTGGCGGCCGCCCCCGCGTCGCCGGGCGTCATCGGCGCCCAGTTCGACGACGCGGTGCTGGCCAACGATCTCGACAAGGCCTTCGCCGTGGGCGTGGCGGCCGAGAAGGCGGGGAATCCGCTCCTGGGCATCTTCCTGCAGGCGCGCGTCCTCACGCAGCAGCGGAAGTTCGACGAGGCCCTGGCGATGCTCGCCCGAGCGCAGCAGCAGGGCCTCTCCAGCGCCGAGCTCTCGCGCCAGATGGGCGAGACGCGCGAGGCGATGGGGCAGGTGCCCGAGGCGCTGGCCGCCTACAAGGACGCCTTCGAGCGGCGCCCGAACGATCGGATGCTGCTCGATCGGTACACCGATCTCCTCCTGCGCAGCGGCGACACGGCGCGGGCCCTGACGCTCTACCGCCAGGCGGCGAGCGCCGCGGGGGGCGAGCGCACGATGATCAACCGCTGGCTCCGCCTGGAGGACCAGTTCGGCGATCGTGCCGTCGCCCTCTGCTGGCGGCGCAAGTTCTATCGCGACATGCCGAGCGATCGCGACAATGCGCTGGCCCTGGCGGCGCTGCTCTGCGAGGGTCGCGCCGATCCGCGCATGATGGTGGACCCCGACTGCAAGCCCAAGTTCACCGACGGCGAGTGGATCGCCCTCTCGCCCCAGAAGCGGCAGACCGAACTCGACGCGATGGTGCGGGCCCAGCGCCTCGAGGGCAACGCCATCTACAAGCGGCTGCTGACGACGAATCCGGCGGACTTCGAGGTGGCGGCGGCGCAGGCGCGCGGGCTGGGCAAGGCGGGCCAGGTCGCCGAAGGCGAGAAGGTGCTGCGCACCGCCATCGAGCACGCCCCGGCCAACATGGTGGGGCCGATGTGGTTCGCGCTCGGCCAGTACCTGGACCGGTACGAACGGACCGCGGACGCGATGAAGGCCTTCGACGAGGCGCGCAAGCACCAGGATCCCGAGCAGCGCGAGGCGGAGATGGCGCTGAGCGACTTCTGGTTCGAGAAGGGGCAGTGGCAGCGCTCCTATGACGCCCTCAAGCCCCTCGTGGATGCGAAGCTCAAGTCGATCGATCGCAACTCGTATCGCCGACTGGCGGAGATCTGCCTGAACCTCCGGCGCTACGAGGAGGCGATGACCGCGCTCCAGATGGCCCCGCCCTCCACCACCACCGGTCGCGGTGATGCGCAGTACGAACTCCTCCTCGGCGGCATCGAGCTGGGGCTCGGATCCGACGAGTGGGCGAAGGGCAATCGCTCCCAGGCGGAGCAGCACTTCTCCAAGGGCATGGCGTCGATGCGGAAGTCGGCCGAGCTGCAGCCGGGCAACGCGCTCCCCTGGATCGGATTGGCGGGCGCGGAGCGCGAGCGCTTCGTGCGCACCGGCGACAAGGCGGCCTTGGACCAGGCCCTGGAGTACGCCGATCGCGGGCTCCAGCTGGCGAGCAGCTTCTGGCCGGGCGTGCGCCTCAAGAGCGATCTGCTGGTGGACAAGGAGGACATGGTGGCCTCCATCCAGGTCCTCGAGCGCTTCCTCGAGCTGGTCCCCGAGAGCGTCGACGCCCGGCGCCTGCTGGCGGAACGGCACCTCCGGAACAACAACGTCACGCGCGCCCTCGCGGTGCTCGGCGAAGGCGCCACCCTCAGCCGCAACGAGGCCGTCTGGTACCAGGCGATCGGCGAGCTGCAGGCCCGTCGCAACAACTCCGCCGAGGCCACCGCGGCCTTCGACAAGGCGCTGGCCGTGGCGCCCTCCGCCCAGAACCTCCAGACGGCGTTCGAGCAGCGCCTGCGCCAGGCCACGCCCGACTGGAAGGGCATCGTGGAACTGTCGCGCAAGTACCCGGAGGAGGTCCGCACGGGCGGCGCAGCGCAGGCCATCCTGGCCGCGGCGCTCGCCGCCACCGGCGACCGCGAGGCGGGCATCGAGTCGCTGCGACGATCGGGCCGCTTCATCCGCGCGGAGATGGAGGCCAAGCGGATCAACTCCGACGACCTGGATGTCTGGTACCGCGCCCTCCGCGAGTTCTTCCCGCGCGAGCGAACCAAGGACCTGGAGGCGTTCGTGCTCGAGCTCACCCAGAACAAGCTCAGCCCGGACGATCACCGCTGGCTGGCGGGACTCTGGGTGGAGGCCGGCGAGGACGGCGCCGCGAAGGCCACGGAGCACCTGACGAAGGCCAAGGAGTTCCTCGACACGATGGACGCCAAGTACCGCGCCCGGGTCTGGCTGGCGGAGGGCAATCTCGCCTTCGTCCGCAACGAATGCGAAGCGGCCATCGCCGGATTCGAAAAGGCGATCCGTGAGGACCCCGACGATTCGATGTCGCTCAACAACCTGGCCTACCTGCTCGGCAAGTGCAAGCAGGACTACGCGCGCGGCCTGGAGATGGCCCGTCGCGCGGTGCGGATCAACACCACGCATCCGTACTTCCTCGATACCTACGGCGTGCTGCTCCTCAAGAGCGGCGATGCCGAGGGCGCCCTCGGTCCGCTCGGCCGCAGCGTGAGCCTCAAGCCGATGGCGTCCAACTACCTGCACCTGGCCCAGGCGCTCCAGGCCCTGAAGCGCACCGACGAAGCCAGGGCCGCGCTGGAGAAGGCCGCGGCCCACGACGCCGACGAAGAGACGAAGACCGAGATCGCCGCCCTGCGCGCGACCCTCGGCTGAACCCAAGGATCCACCCATGACCCGAGCACCCTCCGCCCGCCCCGCGACCGAGCGAAGTTCGCAGCCGTCCCGTCCCCGTCCCGGCCCCACCGCCGGCATCGATCCGGTGCGCGTGCTGCGGCAGAACCAGTGGCTGCTGGTGATGACCGTGCTGGTCGGCGCCGGCCTGGGCGTCGTCCTCAACTACGTCTTCGTCTTCCTCTACCCGCTCTACCTCGGTGAAGTGCGCTTCCTGCTGCGCCCGCCGCTCATCACGGGCATGGACGTCCTCGGCAGCGAGGCGCAGACGGAGGATGCGGTGGTCCGCCAGGCGCAGACGGAGGCGGCGCGACTCACGAGCCGCAACACGATCACGGTGGCGGTCGGAAATGCCGACGTGCGGCGCACGAACTGGGCCCAGTCCTTCATCGATCCGGACGGCAACTTCGACACCGAGGAGGCGGTCGACACGCTCATCGACCAGCTGCACGCCAGCCATCGTCGCGGGCAGCAGATCTTCTTCGTCACCTGGCGCGCCCACCGCGCCGCCGACGTGCCCGTGGTGCTCAACTCCGTGGCCGACGCCTACATGGAGATCCGGCGCCAGGAGGACGATCGGCGCTTCAACCAGACCAACGACGTCTTCCGCCGGCAGTACCAGGTGCTGGATCAGCAGATCACCGAGCTCAAGCGGGCGATGCAGCAGTACGTGACGGAGAAGAACCTCACCACCTCCGAGGAAGGCGGCGATCGCCGCCGTCAGGACGAGGTGCAGAAGCTCAGCGAGCAGATCAACGGCCTGCGCAAGGACTTCGACCTCCTCGGCGCCCAGCGCGCCCAGGTGGAGAAGCGCATGGAGGGCTCGCTCGAGCCCGGGCCCGAGGACTACCGCGAGGCGGAGGAGGACCCGGTGCTGGTCGACGCCCGGCGCTCGCTCCACGAGCTCAAGACGAAGCAGTCCTCCTCGAAGTCGAGCTTCGGTCCGGACCATCCCGAGGTCCGGCGCCTGGAGTCCCTGGTGGACGCCGCGGAGCTGAACCTGAAGTCGAAGCGCGACGAGATCATCCAGCGCAACCTGCGGGCCTCCTACAAGACCTTCTCCGACCAGTTCGAGGCGATCAGCAAGGCGCTGGAGCGCGCCACCGACGAGTACGCCAAGCGGAGCAAGGAGCTGGAGACGATCGCCGGCGACCTGACCGAGATGTCCAACATGAAGGACCGCCTGCGCCAGCTCGAGGACGACAAGAAGCTGGTGCAGAGCAAGATGAGCGAGATCGCCACGGTGCGGGCCCGAGAGGACGCCTCGCGCATCAGCATCGTGCAGCGGGCCTCGGAGCCGCGCGAGCTCGACTTCCCGAAGCTCCAGCTCATGATCCCGGTGGTGGCCCTGCTCACGCTGGCCATCGTGCTGGCCATCCTCTTCTCGCGCGAGCTGCTGGACCAGCGCGTGCGCTACACGAGCGATCTCTCCGGGCTGCCCGGCGGCCGCATCCTCGGCGTCATTCCCGACGCGTCCGACGATCCCATGGGCATCCGCGATCCGCGCCGGGTCATCCGCGACCAGCCGGAATCGGCGCTGGCGGAGTCGTATCGCCAGGTCGCGGTCCAGATCGCCAAGGGCCTCGACTCCGGGCACAAGGTCATCGAGGTGGTGACCGCCATGCCCGGCGGCGGCGCGAGCAGCGTGGTGGCCAACCTGGCGGCGGTGGCGCAGCGCATGGTCGGCAAGGTGCTCGTCATCGACGCCAACTTCCGGCGCCCCGAGATCGTGGCCGCGATGGGCGGCAAGGATTCGGTGCCCGGCCTGGGCGACCTGCTCACGGGCACGGGCGGAACGCTCGAGTCGTGCGTGCAGACCGTGGAGGGCGTCGACCTGCTCGGCGCCGGCACCGCGCCGAACCGGATGGTGGAGCGGCTCTCGTCGCCCAGGCTCGAGCAGGTCCTGGCCGACGCCCGCCGCATCTACGACATCGTGCTCATCGACACGCCGCCGGCGATCGTGGCCGGCGAGGTCATGACCATCGCCAACCGCGTGGACGCGACGATCCTGGTGGTGCACGCCTGGCACGATCAGCGGGGGCTGATCGCCCGGCTGGCCCACCAGCTCCTCGACGTGCGCAGCGTCTTCCTGCCGCATGACAAATGGTGGGACACCAGGACCCA
>CAZSVT010000013.1:8676-24309 GCA_964610365.1 uncultured Isosphaeraceae bacterium | reverse complement strand
CCCGGGCCCAGGGCGACCTCAAGGAGAACGCCGACTACCACGCGGCGCGCGAGGACCAGGGCCACAACGAAGCCAAGATCCGGGAGCTGGAGCACAAGCTGGCGCGCGTCCATGTGGTGGGCGAGGACCTGGAGGTGCCCGCCGACATGGTCTTCCTGGGCGCGGTGGTCCGTCTTCGCGATGTTGGCAGCGGAACCACGGAGCTCTTCAAGCTCGTCGGCGGCCTGACGGGCGAGGACGCCGACTGGATCGAGGTCACCGTCTCCAGCCCCATGGGCGAGGCGCTGATGCGGGCCCGCATCGGCGAGACCATCCGCGTCGTCCTGCCGCGCGGCGAGAAGCGCTTCGAGATCATCGCGATCGAGACCTGAGCGCGGACGCCGCCCGGGGGGCGGATCGACGGCTGGCCGGAACCCGGAATTGATCCACCTGATCATCATCCTGGTCGAGTTCGCCCTTCAGCTGGCGGTGGCCGGCTGGGTGGTGATCCGCAAGGGCGAGAAGCCGGCGGTGGCGCTGGCGTGGGTGGTGGTGGTGCTGTCGCTGCCGGTCGTGGGGATCGTGGCCTACCTGGGCTTCGGCGAAGTGTGGTTCGGGCGGTACCGCATGCGGCGCCACGCGGAGGTCCTGGCCCGGCTGGACACGCCGGAGGTGCACCTCCACCGCGATCCGCGCGCCTCCCAGGTGGAGCTGGCGCCGGTGGAGAAGCAACTGGCCCACCTGGCGGAGAGCGTGAGCAACAGCCACGCGGTGAGCGGCAACCGCCTCACGCTGCACAGCGACACGGACGAGACGCTGGATTCGATGATCCAGGCGATCGACGCAGGCACCAACCATGTCCACCTGCTCACCTACATCTACCTGGTGGACTCGGCCGGCGAGCGCATGGCCGAGGCTCTCCTCCGCGCCGCCGCCCGGGGAATTGCCGTGCGCGTGCTGGTGGACGGCCTCGGCAGCCGCGACTTCCTTCGGAGCGATCTGCGCCGCCGACTCGTCGATGGCGGCGTGCGCGTGGCCGAGGCGCTTCCGGTCAACCTCTTCCGCACGCTCGCGCGTCGCGTGGATGTCCGCAACCACCGCAAGCTGCTGGTGATCGACGGCACGGTGGCCTTCACCGGCAGCCAGAACATCGCCGCCAAGGGCTTCGCCCCCAAGGCCCGCTATGCGCCGTGGGTGGATTGCAGCGTGCGCATCGAGGGCCCGCTGGTGCGCGAACTCCAGCTCATCTTCGTGGAGGACTGGTACCTGGACAGCGACGAGCGCCTGGACGAAACGCTGGACATCCATCCGCAGTGGCACGCCGACGGCGTGGCCGCGCAGACCGTGGCCACCGGCCCGAACTTCAACAACACGGCCATGACGAGCCTGCTCCAGGCGGCGGTGCAGGTGGCGCGGGAGGAACTGGTCTTCACCACGCCGTACTTCGTCCCCGACGCCGCCCTGCACGATTCACTGGCGGTGGCGGCGCGGCGCGGGGTGCAGACGCACCTGGTGGTCCCGCAGCGCAACGACAGTCGGCTGGTGGGGCTGGCCAGCCGCAGCCGCTACGAGAGCCTCATGGACGCCGGGGTGCGGATCCACGAGTTCAGGGACGGCCTGCTCCATTCCAAGACCGTCACCATCGATCGGTCGCTGGCCCTGGTGATGACGGCGAACCTGGACCGGCGCAGCTTCGAGATCAACTTCGAACAGAGCGTGATCATCTACGACCGCAACTTCGCCAGCACCCTGCGCTTCCTCCAGCAGGGCTACATGGATCGATCGGACCACCTGTCGCCGCATGTCTGGCGGCAGCGGACCTGGAGCACGCGGCTGGCGCAGAACGCGGCGGGACTGCTGAGTCCCCTGCTCTGAGATCCCGCCCGCCGATGCGCTCGCCGGTCGGCCTGCGCCCGGGCGCCGTCCCGCGGCGCCGCGGTCAATCCTCGCGCGTCACCAGGAGCGAAGTGCCGGGAGGCACATCCGCCACCTCCTGCTCCCACCCGTCGGGCCAGCGCACGCGAACTTTGAGCGGCCCCGATGAAGCGCCGACGCCGAAGTGCGCCGACGCCGGCCAGGTGGACATGAACGGTCCGCCGCTCCAGATCCAGCGCGTGCGCACGCGTCCGCCCTGGTCCGTCACCTGCACGCGCGAGCCGATCCCGCGTCGATTCTTCGCCCCGGTGCGATCGTCGCGCAGGTTCACGCGGAGCCAGTCGGGCGCCGCGGGGTGATCGTTGCGGAGCAGCCGCAGCGGCTGATCCAGCCCGGCCACGGCGATGTCCAGGTCGCCGTCGTCGTCGAAGTCGGCCACCACGGCGGCGCGATCGCGACGCGGGATCCGCATCGTTTCACCGGCGTCGATCGCTTCGAAGCGCGGGCCGACGCGCCGCATCACCAGCGGCGGCTGCTCGTAGTCGGAGTCCATGGTGGCCTTGGTGGCCTGCGGGTAGACATGGCCGTTGAAGACGATCAGGTCCTCCTCGCCGTCGTGGTCGAAGTCGGCGAAGGCGGCGGCCCATCCCAGGAACGGACGGCTCGGCGCTCCCACGCCGTACTGGTTGGAGCGATCGTCGAAGAAGCCCTTCGGTCCGTTGACGAAGAGCGTGTTGGTGTCGCTGGAGAAGACGGTCGCCAGGAGATCGGGGCGGGCGTCGCCGTTCACATCGCCCACGGCGGTGCCCATGGTGGCCTGCGCGGCTCCCTCGAGGTTCGTGGCGATGCCGCGGCGCAATCCTTCATCCTCGAAGACCATGCCCCCCTTGTTGACGAAGAGATGGTTGGGCTGGCTGTCGTTGCCCACGAAGATGTCGGGCTTGCCGTCGCCGTCCCAGTCGAGGATCACCACGCCCAGGCCGTACGACGGCTTCGCCTTGGCGATGCCGCCGCTCTCGCTGCGGTCCGCGAAGGTCCCGTCGCCCCGGTTCTCCAGCAGCACATCGGAGAGCCCCTTGTAGCCGCGCGGCCCCGACATCACCGTCATGCCCTTGAAGTTGGTGGTGGGCAGCGGGTTCTTCGGATCGAAGTCGAGGTATCGAACCACGAAGAGGTCCAGGTCGCCGTCGCCGTCGAGATCGGCGAAGGCCGCCTGCGTGCTCCAGCCGTCCACCGAGATGCCGGCCTTGTCGGTGACATCCTCGAAGGTGCCGTTGCCGCGATTGCGCAGCAGCACGCTCTTCCCGAAGGCGGCGATGAAGAGGTCGTCGAAGCCGTCGCCGTCGTAGTCGCCCACGGCGCCGCCGTAGCTCCAGCGCGTGTGCCTGATGCCGCTCTTCTCCGTGACATCCTCGAAGGTGCCGTCGCCGCGATTGCGCAGGAGGCGCGCCCCGGGCCCATGCTCCGGATCCTCGACGGTGGCGCCGTTGGGCAGGAAGAGATCCAGGTGGCCGTCGTTGTCGAAGTCGATGGCCAGGAGTCCGGCGCCCTTCACCTCCAGCACCTGCGAACTGGGGCGCTTGCCCGAGGTGGCGTGGATGGACGCCAGTCCGCTGGCGGCGCCGGCGTCGGTGAAGTGAATGGGCCCGGGCGCAGCGGCGGAGGGCGCAGGCGCCGTTGCAGGCGGAGAGGCGACGGGCGCTGCCTGCGGATCGGGCAGCGCGACGATGGCGGCCAGGGCGAGAGGAATCATGGATCGGGTTTCTCGATCAGGGCGCCGCGACGGGCGGCGCAGGAGAGGCCGGAGGCGCAGCGGGTGACGCGGAAGGAGGCGCGGCGGATGGCGCGGCGGATGGCGCGGTGGATGGCGCTGCGGGTGACGCAGGCGGCGCCGCGGGCGCCGAGGTCGGCGGAGTGGATGACGGATCGGCCGTCGGAGCGACCTCCCCCGCCGGCGCGTCCGTTCCGACGCCGTCTCCGGAGGAAGCGTCGCCGCCTTCGCCGGCCCCCGGATCGGGCCGTCCCATGCGCTGCCGCGCCGTGCGCTCGGAGGCCTGCGCCCGCTCCGCGTCGGCGGCGCGATCGGCGCGGTAGTAGAGGCGCACCAGGCGCGCCCACGCTTCGTAGTGGTCGGGCCAGAGCTCCACGGCCCGTTCGTAGAAGCCCAAGGCCTTCGCGTCGTCGCCGCGGCGCATCGCCACATCACCGAGGCGCGCCAGTGTCTTCCCCAGCGATCGCCGATCGCGCCCATCGGCGCTGAGCAGGTTGTAGGCCAGCGTGAAGGACTCTTCCGCCTCGTCCACGCGGTCCTCGTCCAGGGCGATCACTCCGAGGCCGTAGTGCGTGTCGTCGAAGTTGGGCCACTGCGAGGCGTGGATCTCGAAGTAGTGCCTCGCGGCGGCGGCGTCGCCCGAGTAGTAGCAGCACCAGCCGAGGAAGTGCGGCATGTGGCCGCGCTCGGGGAAGTCCACCTTGGAGAGCGCCGCCTGCTCCAGGAACTCCCGCGCCTGGCCGTAGCGCTTCTGCTTGTGGATGGCCAGGCCGAGGAAGCCCGCGGCACGGTCGGAGCGCGGATGTTCAGTGAGCACCGTCCGCGCCACCATTTCCGCCTCGGCGAATCGACCGTCCCGGAGGAGTCGCCGAGCCACATCCAGTCGCGAATCGAAGAAGCCGTCAGGGTCCCTGGGGTCCGTGGGAGTTCTCGGCACCGGGGCCGGGATGGGGCTGCCCCTGGGCGCCCGGGGCGCAACCTCCGATGCCGGAGGCTCCTTCGTCGATCCGGCGGGCGGCGCACCCGGCGGAACCACCTGTCCCAGCACGGGAAGGAGCACGATCAGCGGCGTCTGGAATCTGAGCAGCATGGGAGGGAAGGGATTGAGAACCTCTCGGCGACCGGCGCCACCCGAGTCTATTGAAGATGGTCCGCCAAGTTCTCCCCGGGCTTCTGTGGCCGGCGGGTCACACAGGGCTAGACTCTGCTCGTTTTCTGGCTCGCAGGCCGCCACAGGCCCGGTCGTGGCGTGGTCCTGTATATTCTGTTCGGATTCCGTTCTTCAGTGCATCCGAGTCTCCGGATGCACGGAACGATGGCTCGTCGTCCGTCGCCCACAAACCGCCTCAGGAGAAACGCGTGCCCCCGTCCTTCCGACTCGGTCTGATCTTTTCGTCCGCCATCTGCGGCGTGGCCGCCGCCATGCCCGGTGCTCCCGCAATCGAACTCCAGCCCAAGGCCGGCGCCCCGCTCAGGGGGTTGTCGGCGTACGAACTCAGTCTCTTCAACGAGGGCAAGGTGAGCTACGGCGCCCCCGTGGAAGTCTCCGAGGGCCTCGGCCCCATCATGAACAAGGCTGGTTGCTTCAGCTGCCACGCGGTGCCGCTCGGCGGCTGGGGAACCATCACCGTCACCCGCTTCGGTGTGGTGGATGAGAACGGTCACTTCAGCAACTGGCCCGGCGAGGAACAGTCCCTGGGTCAGGCGCTCGCCATCAGTGAGAGCTGCGCCGAGTCCATCCCCGAGGGCGCGCACACGGCGCTGCGGGTCACCAACAGCTCGATGGCGTTCGGATTGATCGAAGCGATTTCCGACGCGGACATCGCGGCGAACGAGGATCCGGACGATCTCGACGCCGACGGAATCTCCGGCCGCGTCCACTGGGTGCTGCCTCTGGAGGCGCCGAAGAACAGCCCGCTCCGCGCCGGCCGCTTCGGCTGGAAGGCGCAGGTGGCCACGGTGCTCACCTTCTCCGGTGACGCCGCCCGCAACGAGATGGGCTTCACCAACCGGCTCGTTCCCACCGAGACCGCGCCCAACGGAAACCTGAAGCTCCTCGCCGAGTGCGACGAGGTGGCGGACCCCGAGGATCACGAGGATGTGAACGGCTTCGCCTTCATCGATCGCGTGACGCACTTCCAGCGCTACCTCGGCGTGCCCCCGCAGACCCCGAAGAACGGCATGACCGGCGAGAAGGTCTTCAACGCCATCGGCTGCGCCAAGTGCCACATCCCCGAGTGGACCACCGGCACCACGAAGGGCCTGGAGACGGCGCTGAGCGGCAAGACCATCCGCCCCTACAGCGACTTCCTGCTCCACGACATCGGCACCTTCGCCGACATGATCAGCCAGGATGACGCCAGCGAGAAGGAGATGCGCACGCCCACGCTGTGGAACCTGCGCACCCGCGATCCCATGCTCCATGACGGCTCCGCCGCCGGCGACACCTTCGGCAATCGAGTGACGCTGGCCATCCTCACCCACGGCCAGTTCGCCGAGGGCGCGGAGGTGGCCGACAACTTCCAGAACCTGAGCCCGGACGACCAGGCGCACCTGATCAACTTCCTGAACTCGCTCGGCCGCCTGGAGTTCGACGACGACGGCAACGGACACATCGATGTCCTCGACGCCCTGGGCCTGGAGTTCGTCTGCTACGGCGCCACCGTGACCCCGGACGATCCCTGCGCCGTGCACGACATCGACCAGGACGGCGATGTGGACATGACCGATCTTGAATACTTCGTGCTGGCCTACGAGGGACAGAACGGAGATTGCAACGACAACGGCCAGGCCGACATCATCGACGTCATCCTGGGCATTGCCGCCGATGACGATTTCGACGGCATCCCCGACGAGTGCACCTGCCAGGCGGACCTCAACCTGTCGGGCGCCGTGGACGGCGACGACCTCGGATCCCTGCTGGGGCTCTGGGGCTTCGGCGGCGGCCACACCGTGGCGGACTTCAACTGGGATGGCATCGTCAACGGCGACGATCTCGGTACGCTTCTCGGCAACTGGGGTCCCTGCCCCGGTCGCTGAAACCGCGCCAAGGCGCGGATCCTCTCCCAAGGTCCGACCTGCTCGGACCGATCTCTCTCGGCTCCCTACCCCCGCAAGGAGACCTGAATGACTCGTGTCGGAACCCTCGCCCTCATCGGTGCAGGCACGGCCCTGCTCATGGGGGGCACTGCGTCGGCGCAGTGGTTGAAGCTGAACAATCAGACTTCAACGCGCCTCTTCGCCAACCCGGCCTACTACACCACCGACAACCTGGAGAAGGACTTCGGGATCGGTGACTTCGACAAGGACGGCTGGGTCGACCTCATCGTGATGCGGAAGTTCCCCGGCAGCCAGACCGGCGGCTACACGAACCTCCTGCTCATGAACGAGGGCGGCATCCTCGTGGATCGCACGGCGGAGTACGCCTCGTCGTCCAACATCGGCGGCTACAACGGCTTCTTCGACCTGACGAACGACCGCGATGTGAAGATCGCCGACTTCGACGGCGACGGCTGGGACGACTTCGTCACCTCCACCACCATGAGCGACGGCGTGGTCGACATCCTCGGTCAGCCGCGCGTCTACATGAACCTCGGCAACGACGAGTCGGGAAACTGGCTGGGCTTCCAGCATGTCCGCGAGCGGATGCCGCACATCTACCCGCCGTCGCAGCCGGCCAACGCCGTTCCCAATCCGCGCTTCTGTGACGCCGCCGTGGGCGACTTCACCGGCGACGGCTTCCCCGACATCTTCTTCGTGGACTACGACACGGCGGAGACGGCGGGCCAGACCACCTGCTACGACCTGAACAACGACGGCGACAGCAGCGACCCCGGCGAGTGCCAGACCAGCCCCAGCGAGACGGGCTCCGGCGTCTACATCGACTTCAACAACAAGCTCATGGTGAACTGGGGCAACTCCGGCGGCCCCGGCCCCGGCTACTTCTACGACTCGCTCAGCTCGATCCTGACCACCACGCAGCTCGGCAGCGCCTTCGGCAACACCGCCGTCAGCGCCGACATGAACGGCGACGGCAAGCAGGACATCGTGCGCATCAACACGCTCACGGGCGGTCAGAACGTCAGCATCTTCAGCAAGAACGCGACGGGCGCGGCCTTCACCACGAGCACGCCCTACACGAACGCCCCGTACTTCGTGGAGGCCGGCGACCTCAACAACGACGGCAAGCTGGACCTGGTGGTGGCCGACGACTCCCAGGACCGGTACCTGATCAACACCGGCAACAACGGCGCCGGCCTGCCGCAGTTCGTCACCTACGCCATCAGCGGCGTTCCGAGCCAGTTCGATCACACCATCCGCATCGCCGACATGGACAATGACGGCCTCAAGGATGTGATGATCACCGATGTGGACGCGGACCTCGGCTCCTTCTGCCCGACGAACCGCAACGCCCACATGTACCGCAACGTCTTCAACGGCAGCAACCAGAACAACCTGCTGAGCATCAGCCAGGGTGACGCGGCGCTGCCTGCGGCGGAGCGCAAGTCGTGGTTCGATGTCGCCCCCATGGACCTCGACAACGACGGCTGGCTCGACCTGGTGGTCGGCAAGTGCGACGGCATCACCGTCTACATGAACCGCAATGTGGGCGTGGACTTCACCTACCCCAACGGCCTCCCGGCGTACATCGCCCCGGATGCCTCGGCGAACGTGGATGTCACCCTCTCCATCATCGGCGGCGGCACCGTGGTGCCGGGCAGCGCCAAGCTCAACTACCGCTCGGTGCTGGCCAACGGCGAGTGGGCCCAGACGGACCTCATCGCCAACGGCGGCAACTCCTACACCATCCCGCTGCCCGCGGTGGCCTGCGGCAGCGAGCTGGAGTGGTACATCGAGGTCGACCTGACCAACGGCGGACCGTACCGCAGCCCGGCCGCCAGCCCCGGCGTGACGCAGGTCACCCCGGTGGGCACACAGTCGCTCACCCTGCTCGACAACAGCTTCGAGACGGGTGTCGAAGGCTGGACCGTGGTCAACGAGAACCTGATCGGCGCCAACGCCAAGGGCTGGGAGCAGGCCACGCCCACGTCCACCACCTTCCAGACCAAGACGGTCGCTCCGGGATCCGCCGCCGGCGGCTCCAAGGCGTTCGTCACCTGGGTGGGCACCGGCACGGCGTCGAACACCGACCTCGACGGCGGTCCGACGCGGCTCCTCTCGCCGATCTTCGACCTCACCGATGTGAAGTCGCCCACGCTGAGCTACAGCCGCTGGTTCTACTGCGACGACAACCTCAACGCCCTCCAGGCGGACACGCTGCTCGTGGAGATCTCCAACGACGGCGGCGCCAACTGGTCGGTGGTGGAGAGCGTCAACTGGATGGCCAACAGCTGGGTCAGCCGCTCCTTCAGCATCGAGGACATCGTCACCCCCACCGCCACCATGCAGCTCCGCTTCACGGTCTCGGACAACCCCGAGAACTCGCTCACCGAGGCGGCGATCGACCTGGTGAAGGTGACCGGCGTGGAGTGCATCAGCGTGGATCCGTGCCCGGCGGACTTCAACGATGACGGCGTCGTCAACGGTGACGACCTCGGCACCCTGCTGGGATCCTGGGGCGCGTGCGTGGATTGCGAGGCCGACTTCGACCTGAGCGGCCAGGTGGACGGCAACGACCTCGGCACCCTCCTGGGCGCCTGGGGCCCGTGCCCCCGCTGATCGTCGATCGCACGAACCGTTCGAATGCAGAGGGCCCCGGTCTTCGGACCGGGGCCCTTTTTCGTTGCGTCGTCGTCGCTGCCGCCGCCGTTCCGCCGAGCCGGCCCGGTCAGGACCGGCCGGGCTGCTTCACCTCGACGAGCTGATCCGCGTCCACGGTGAGTTCCTGCTTCGTGCCGTCGGGCCAGCGGATCCGGACCTTGGCGCTGCGGGCGTCTCCCAGCCCGAAGGTGAGCGGCAGCTCGGTGGACGAGAGATAGCTCCGCGACGGATTCACCCACGCCACCTGCGTGCGGCCGCCCGCCTCGCACTCCACGCGGGCGCCGAGAGCCTCGGGGTTGGGAGCGGCGCCGCGGAGCCGCAGCCGCAGGAAGTGATGGCCCTGCCGCTGGTCGTTGCGGAAGAGGGCCACGCGACCGGCGGGCTGGGTGATGACGAAGTCCAGATCGCCGTCGCCGTCGATGTCGGCGCTGGCCAGGGCGCGGCCGACGAGCGGCGTGGGGAGATCGCCCAGGTCCCGCGCCGGGATCTCGATGAACGACCGCGGCGAGCCCGGCGGCGTCTGCCAGAAGGCCTGCGCCGGCTGGCGGTACTGCTGGCTGGACTGCACCACCGAGATCTGCTCCTCCAGGTGGCCGTTGGCGCTGAGGAGATCGGCGCGGCCGTCGAGGTCGAGATCCGCGAAGAGCGTGCCGAACTTGAGGAACGATCGCGACGGGGCGCCCACGCCCTCCACGAGGGCATCGTCGGAGAAGTGCAGCTTGCCGCCGCGGTCGATGTAGAGCGAGGTGGGTTCGTTGGCGAAGTTGCCCACCGCGATGGCCACCTCGTCCGGGGCGCGAAGCCGCGCCGAGTCCACGCCCATGGCGCCGGTGGCGGAGCCCGCGCGGTCGTAGGCCACGCCCGCGGAGACCCCCACCTCGCGGAAGCGCCCCTCGCCTTCGTTGACGAAGAGGAAGTTCGCGGTCTTGTCGTTGGCCACGAAGAGATCCAGCCGGTCGTCGCCGTTCACATCCTCCAGCAGGAGCCCCAGGGTCTTGGCCACGGGCACGCCGGTGGCGGCGTTGCGCACATGGAGCCCCGCCTCCTCGGCGGTCTCCGTGAAGCGGCCGTTCCCTTCATTGCGCCACAGCGAGAGCTGCGTCCCCTCGAAACCCAGCGGCGGCCCGTAGGCGCGGCCGATGCCGGTGAGCCGGTAGTCCACCGCGAGATCGATCTCCGGTGACCACTGCACATAGTGGCCCACCAGGAGGTCCAGGTCGCCGTCGCCGTCGGCGTCGAAGAAGAGGGCGGCGGTGCTCCAGCCGGGATCGGCGATTCCCGCCCGCTCCGTGATGTCCTCGAAGCGGACGCGGCCGCCCTCCGTCAGGTTGCGGTAGAGGTGCACGCCGTCCACGGAGGTGATCGCCAGGTCGGTGCGGCCGTCGCCGTCGATGTCGCCGGCGGCGAGTCCCATGCCCTGCGTGGGCCGTTCCAGCCCCGTCTCCGCGGCCCGCTCGAAGCGGCCCGTGCCGTCGTTGAGGAAGACCACCACGCCCTTGCCCCGCGGCGCGTCGGCGGCGCCGTCGGGCCAGCGGTCCCCGTCCACGAGGACCAGGTCGGCGTCGCCGTCTCCGTCCACATCCACGAACCCGGCGCCGCCGCCCAGCGTCTCCGGCAGCAGCTTGCGCCCGTCGGCGCCGTTGACGCGCTCGAAGTCGATGCCGGCGGCGGAATCGATGCGGGCCATCGGAATCGGCGGCACGCGGCTGGGATCCACGGTGGCCGGCGGATGTCGCGGCGGGGCGGCCGGCAGCGCGGAGCCGCCGCGCTCCGGCGCCGATGGCCGGGTGACGAACCACGCCAGCGTGACCAGCCCTCCGGCCACCGCGACCACCGCCAGGCTCAGCCAGAAGGCCCGACCGATGACCGAGTCGTCCTCGTGGACCAGCTCGTCCGGGCTCGGGGCGGCGCCCTCCTCCGCGTCGCTCCTCATCGCGATGCATCCTCCGCCACCACGCGCGGCGAGGGCGGCAGTTCGAAGGCGCCGGGGCGCTGGAGGTCGTAGATCACCACCGCTTCCGCCGCATGGTTGGCGGCCGGGTATCGCATCCGCGCGGCGGTCACCGCGTGGTCGCGGGCGCTGTCGTCCACCTTGTAGCGGGCGTGCTTCTCGAGCGCCCGGATCTTGGCCGCGTCGTCGCCCTGCGCCTCCTCCACGCGCGCCAGGACATACCAGGTGGCCGAACGCTCCGGATCCATCTCCAGCGCGCGGGTGCAGAGCTGCCGGGCGCGGGCGAGATCCTCCGCGGCGCCGGCGGCGTCGCCCAGGGTCTGTCGTCGACGGGCTCGCTCCGCCAGCGTGTCGGCGAGCTCGGTGAGGATGCGGTCGTCCAGCGAGAAGTCGAAGCCGCGCTCGCGCGCCAGGGCGAAGTCATTGGCGAGCAGGCGCTCGAAGCTGGCCACGGCCGCGTCCAGCTCGCCGTTCTGGCGGTTCGCCAGGCCGCTGAACCAGGTGACGCTCCACGGGTAGGCGGGCGGATCGTGGGCGGCGGCTCGGTCGAGCGCCGCCACCGCGTCGTTCACCCGGCCCTCGGCGAGGCAGACGCGGGCGATGCCCAGCGGGCCCTCGGGCCGACCGAGCCGTTCCACCTGCGCGAAAGCGTGCTCCGCCTGCCGGAACTCCCCCTTTCCGCCGGGCTTCTCGGAGGTGCGGATCAGGCCGATGCCGTAGTCGTACCAGCGCTCCCACTCGGGCCATGCGGGCGCCGGCGCCGTGCCGCCCGCCGCGCCGGACGACGAGATGGGGAAGGTGATCTCGTCGCTGGCCAGCGTCATCACCGGGAGATCGTTGCGCGTCTCGGGTCCGTAGACATGGCGCAGGTAGGTGAGATCGAACTTGCGATACCGCAGCGCCGCCTTCACCGTGAGTTCGCCCGCGGCGTCCTCCGGCACGCGGAACGAGAGGTGGGTGACATCTCCGGCGCCGGGAGGAACCTGGTTGTTGTAGAGGGCCACGAAGATGTGCTCGGGGTTGCGCCGATCGATGCGGTGGCCTTCCCGGTCGAGCATGAAGATGTTGTAGAAGCGGCTCCACGGATCGAGCCCGCCGTGCTCGTCCATGCCGCCCAGGCGGCCCACCACGCGGTCGCCCACCAGGACCCTCACATCCAGCCAGACCTCGTTGCTGTCGGCGGTTCCCTGCGTGAACTCGTGGCCCACCTTGAGCGTGCGCACCACCGCGTCCAGCATGTAGGACTGCCCGGGCACCAGCGCCGGCACCCGGGGGCGGAGCGGCGCATGGAGCGTCCCCTCGAGTGTTCCGCCCTCGCGCAGGGCCACCAGGTCCAGCCGCATGACGCCCTTGTTGAACTCCTCGTGGGCCTTGAGCACCGCGGCGGCGTCGGGCATGTTCACGAGCACCGGAATGGCCGTGTTGGCGCTGGGGAACATGTGGTTGCGCACGGTGAGCGTTCCGCTCGGATCGCGCACCTTGGCGCCGAAGTCATTGCTGGCCACGGTGGGCATGTGGCAGGCGTTGCAGGAGGTCTGCGGCGCGGGCGGGTAGTACCAGGCGGGAATGCCGCGGCCGCTCACGCCGGAGAGGCGCCAGCTGTCGTAGTGGTTCTGCCCGCGCAGCCACTTGTAGTCGTTGAGTTCCTCCGGCAGGAAGACCTTGTGGCAGGTGGAGCAGAACTCCGCGCTCAGGTGCACCTCGGGCTTCAGGAAGGTGCGCTTGTGGAAGGCCGGCTTGGCCTTGATGAGCTGCTGGCTGACCCATTTCAGGAAGGGATTGCCGCTTCCCTCGAAGGGATATCGCTCCGGCTCCGAGATGGTGTAGTCGCCGTTGCCGCGCACGCCGTTGATGGCGGTGATGGAGTGGCAGACGGTGCAGGTGATGCTCGCCTTGCCGAGCGGATCGTTGGCCACGTCGTAGTTCGGGTCGTCCCACTTGGCCAGCTCGAAGGCCCCGGAGAAGAAGGGCACCGGATCATGGCACGCGGCGCAGAAGCGCGCGTCCTGCACATGACCGTCCTGCGCGAAGGCGTGCTCGCGCGTCTTGCGCACGCTGAAGGTGTAGAGCGGGTTGTTGAAGCTGGAGAAGGCGTGGACGCTGTGCGACCACTGGTGGTGGATGTCGGCGTGGCAGGCGAGGCAGTCGTCGCTGTTGTTGAGCACCTCCGCCGGAATGAAGTTGCCGCTGGCGGTCCGCGCCAGCGACGGCTCGAAGTACTCGGCGCCCTGCACCGGTCCTGGACGATGCTCGCGCGGATTCCAGGCGTGGAAGAGCACCATGCCTCCGGCGAAGAGGGCGGCCACCGCCGCCCACCCCAGGCCGGTCTTCCACTTGATGCGCCGCCCCGCCAGGCGGTGGAGGATGAAGAGCCACGCCGCCGCCACCGGCAGGATCACATGCAGCCAGTACATGACGCTGCGGGTGGTCGGGTTCTTGAGGTCGATGGTGAGCCCGGCCAGGTCCACGCGCGTGAGGGCGATCCCCGTGACGAGGACGCCCAGGGCGGCGGCGAAGGTGGCGTACCCGGCGCGGATGGCCCGCTTGTTCGGTCGGTTGCGCGAGTTGGAGATGTGGACCAGACCGAAGACCACCACCGGCACCACGATGGCCAGTCCCAGCACCAGGTGGATCAGGAACATCCACAGGTAGAAGCGGTTCTCGAAGTCGCGGCCGCCGTAGGCCCCCTGCCCGGCCAGCCATCCCAGGAGCGTCACCGCCCCCAGGTAGACGCTGTTGACGCAGAGGAGCGCGAAGAGCCCCAGGACGATGCGCAGCACCCACGCCAGCTTCGGTCCGACGGCCGGGACATAGCGCTTCGAGGCCATGGCGAAAGCATAGCGGCCACCCGGGCTCGGACGCCGCGTCGCGCGGCGCGAACCGGTCACGATCCGGCACGCGAGGTCCGGCGGTGCGCAATGTCACGCGGTGCGCGAGGTCCCGCGGCGCGCGAGGTCCCGCGGCGCGCGAGGTCCCGCGGCGCGAGCCGCCCCGCGGACGCGCGCACCGAAGGGGGTGCTCAGCGTCCGCCGTTGAGGCGCGTGTTGAAGGCTCGGTGCAGGCGGTCTCGTTCGGCGCGCTGCACGGCGGAGAGGTCCGCGCGATCCGGCAGCGGCTCGAGCGTAGCGCCGTCGCCCGTGTAGGGATCCATGTCCTTGCACCAGCCCTCCAACTGAAGAACCATGAATCGTTCTCCGCGCGACGCAAGGGCCAGGGCGGCTTCGCCGGACGGCGCGGGGGCGGCGGCGCCGGACGGCGCGAGTGCGGCGGCGCCTGACAGCGCGGGGGCGGAGGTGCGGGCGGCGACCGGCGCGGCGTCGAACCGCAGGCGCACCTCTTCGCCCGGGCCGAAGATGGCCATGGCCCCGTCGCCGGCGCGGACGAGATCGGTGCAGTCGCCGAACCGCGTGTAGAAGCCCGGCTGCGTGCGGCAGTCCCAGAGCGGCGCGCGGCGGCCGTAGTCGAAGTCCGCGCGCTTCTGCGGACGCGGGATCCGCTCGGGATAGCCGCACTCCGCCACCTCGGCGCCGCGGAGCGCGTGTTCCACGCGTTGCGCCTGCGGGCACTCCTCCAGGTGCACCAGGCGCAGGCGATCCAGGTAGAGCTCCATGGCGGTGCGGATCCGCAGCCGCGTGCAGCCCGCCGGGATCGAGGCGATCCCCTCCCCCGAGAGCGGCAGGAGCGACTCGCGCGTCATGCCCGCGGGGTAGCCGATCTCTTCCACCAGCGTCACCCACGCGCCGGTCGCGGGATCGAAGGCGTCGATCGACGGAGCCTTCGGGAGCGCCGCCTCCTGCCACATCGCGAAGGTGGTCTGGCTGTACGGGTACTCCACCCAGCCTTCCACGAGGAGCGCCGGGCGCCCGTCCGCGCGGTCGATCGGTTCGTCGAAGCGAAGCTCCAGCGAGCCCGACGCGCCGAGGCGGCCGATGAATCGCGGATCCGGCGCTCCGAACTCGACCGCGCGGCCGTCGATGCGGGCCAGGGCGTCGAGCGCGTCCGGCGACACCGACTCCGAGGCACCGAATCGCACGCGCGCCTCCCGAGGCTCCTGCGAACGCCGGAAGAAGCGAGCTTCGCCGCTCGGTTCCGGGCCGTGGATGGCCATGCGCTCGTCGAGCGCTCCCTCCCAGCCGGGAGGAAGGCGCCACTCCACCAGGCGCGCCGCATCCAGGTAGCACGCCTCCTCCATGGGCTCGGTCAGACGGATCTCGAAGGAGCCGTCACGCGGCTCGAGTGCGCTTCGCAGTCGCACGCTCTCGCGCGGGCGCGGCGGCGCGTGGATCGGCCGCAGGCCTCCGTCGTCGCGCCGTTCCACCCCCGCCAGGTAGCCCAG
>CAZSVT010000013.1:0-8666 GCA_964610365.1 uncultured Isosphaeraceae bacterium | reverse complement strand
ACTGCTACCGCGTAGGACGCCTCGCGTCCCTGCTCGGCGAGGCAGTCGGTCTCGAAGCGGAAGCCGGCTCCGTCCCACGCGAAGATGACCGGGCAACTGCTGATCTGCCGCTGCGTCTCCTTGACGCGCTGCACCGCATCGCGGCGGAGATCGAACTCGGACTGGATGACGCCGTCGGGCCAGTCCACGAAGAGCGCTCCGAGCAGATCCTGGTACCCGATGCCGATGAGCGTCGGCTGACGCCCCTGCCCCGGTCCGCTCGAATTCCTCAGCACCCATCCGCCGTTCCATCGTCCATCGAGCCGCGAGGCCCAGCGCACGCCGATGCCATCGGCGTTGCTGCGCATGCTCTGCGACGCGTCGATGCGCCCCCGGAACTCCACCGCCACGAATCTCGGTGGCGTGGTGGCGCCGGTGCGAAGGAGCCGCGGCTGCGCGGGCGTCCATTCGACGATCCACGGCCGCGGCGGCGACCCGGCCACCACCACCGTGCGCGCGGCGTCGCGAAGAGAGTCCACGGCGAAGGCCTGCGATCCGTCGAGGCGCCGGGCGGTGGCCCCGCCGGGTTGCGAGATGAGGATCTGAAGCGTTCCGTTGCCGACGAGATCCATCACCAGGAACTCGGCCTTCGGCTCGACGGCGGTGAAGCCCAGGAGCGCCCAGTTCCGATGGCCGCGCGGACCCTGCAGCACCCACGCGCCGACGATGTCCGTGCCGGGCGATGTCGGCGGCGGAGTCTCCGCCGCGCCCGTCGGCGCCGCGCGCGGCGGGGCGGCCGGTGCGGCGGTAGCGCCCGGCGCGATCGCGGCGCCGTCGGCGAGCGCCACCACCAGCGGCTCGCCGGTCTCGGGCATCTCCGAGATCACCATGCGGCGCCGCGCCGTTCGCTCCAGCGCCGCGTTCGTCGCGTCGCGGCGCCAGCGCCAGAAGCCGTCGTTGATCCAGAACTGGGCGCCGGAGTCACCCAGCAGGGCCAGGTCCATTCGACCGTCGCCGTCCAGGTCGCCGGCGGCGATGCGCGTGCAGGCGCCGGCTGCGCCGGGAAGCGATGCGGCGGCGTCGAGCGATTCGAAGCCCTCGGCGCCGCGGTTCATCAGCAGGCGCGGGGCGCCGCCGACCGCCATGGCCAGGTCCAGGTCTCCGTCGTGATCGAGATCCACCCAGAGGGCGTCGTCGCTCTCCTCCCACCGAGCGGTTTCCACGAAGCGTCCCGGCTCCGACTGCCGCATGAGTCTCGACGCGGACGGCTTCGAGGTCACCAGCAGGGCGTCGGCAAGACCGTCTCCATCCACATCGGCGAAGGAGGCGAAGCGAACGCCGGCCACGGCCGTGAGGTCATTCTCCTGCCGCGAGAACGCGTTCTGATCCTGCCGGAGGAAGATGCTGCGCCCCTCGGCGTCGGCGGCGCCGGCCACGAAGAGATCGGCGCGCTGATCGGAGTCGAGGTCGACGGCGATCGGCACTCCCTCGCCGAAGTCCGGGCTCAGCTCGCTCGCCTTGAAGAGCGGGCTCGCCATGTCGATGTCGGGGGCAGCGAGCGGCATGGTGGAAGTGCCCATGGGGATGACGGCCACGGCCGCCCCGGGATCGCCCGGGATCGCGAGGGCCGGCGCGACGGCGGTGCCTGGAGCAGCGGGCGCGGCCGGAGCGCCGGGCGCGCCCGGGGCGTTCGGTGCGCCGAAGACGGGGCGCGCCGCGCGCGGACCGTCCACTGGAATCGCCTCGCTCAGCGGGCCCATGCGCGTGTACTTGAACTCGGTGAGTCGCGAGCGAGGATCGTCCTCCAGGGCCATGAATCGCTCGAGCGCCTTCGCCGCCTCGGCGTCGCGACCGGCGCGGGCATGCACGCGCTGGATGCCCAGGAGCGCGGAGCGCAGGTGCGGATCGAGCGTCAGTGCCCGCTCGTACCGCGGCAGCGCGTCGTCCAGCCGGCCGAGCTGCTCCAGCATCTGGCCCAGCTGGTACTGGACGGCGCCGTCGTCGGGACGCCGGCGCGCCGCCTCCTCGAAGGCGGGCAGCGCTTCATCGGGCCGACCGAGATAGGCCAGCCCCAGACCCATGCAGTAGTGCGCCCGCGCCACCTCGTCGTGCGCCGGGTGGTCGGCGATGAGACGGCGGAGCGCCTCGATCGCCTTCTCCTGCGCCCCGGGCACGCTCTGGTTCAACTGGGCGATCGCCCGATCGAGGCGAGCCACGAAAGTGGGATCCTTCCGGCACGCCTCCTCGAACACGGCCTCCGCCTGCACGGGTTCGAACTGCGACATCAGGGCGACGCCGCGCTCGATCGATGCGGCCGCGATGGAGGCGCGGTTCTGCGCCTCCGAGATCGCCAACTGCGCCTGATACGCCGCCATGGCGCGGGCCGCGCGGGCGCGGGCCTGCATGAAGGAGGCGAACATGGCGCCGCCGCCCAGCAGCACGAGCGCCACCAGGAACAGTCCCGCGATCAGGAGCGCCTGCCCCTCGCCGCCGACGGGCTCCCTGGGAGGCTGCGACGGCCGGGCGTCGCTCATCGGCGCTCCTTGGAATCGCGAATCCGCGCCTCGATGGAGGCCATGTCGATCGGCGCGCTCGTGCCGGCGCGGGGATCGCTCTGCGGCGCGCCGGCACCCGCGCCACCCCGCCGCTCCATGCCGCGCGCCAGGTGCGGGCGCGACAGGTACGAGTGGGCTTCGCTGCGGAGATGCGCCCGCATGTCATGCCCTCGGCGCCGTGCCCGCTCCGCGCGGAGCTGCTCGATGTCGATCGGCGCGACGACCACCTTCTCGCCCGGCCCGGGATCGGCCTGGGCCAGCACGCGCCCGTCGAAGTCCACCACCATGCTCCCGCCCGGCCAGGAGAATGGCGGGTAGCCAGTCATCGACGCCCCCTGGTTGGCGGCCACCACGAAGAGCGTGTTCTCCGCGGCACGGGCGCGATTGAAGAGCGTCCACCAGTCCATGGGCGGCGTGGCCCCCCACGGATCCATGTAGGCGCTCACGCGGATGGCCACCTCGCAGCCGTTGAAGGCGAGTTCGCGGATCGACTCCGGGAAGAGCCAGTCGTAGCAGATGGCGCAGCCGAGCTTGCCGATCTCCGTGTCGGCCACGGGGAAGAACGGCTCGTCGTAGCCCGGAAGATCATGCGGACTGGCATGCACCTCCCACGGGATCCACGGGTTCACCTTGCGGTAGCGCGAGAGCACGCCGCCGGGTCCGACCAGCATCGTGGTGTTGAAGAGCGCGCCCGGCCATTTCGGATCCATCTCGATGAAGGAACCCGTCTGGATGAAGCAGCCGCGCTCGCGGCAGAAGCGGGCGTAGCGGTCGATGTGTTCGTTCGGCAGCTCCACCGCCAGCTTCGTCCGCAGCTCCTGCGCCGTGGCGTAGATCGGCGCCGCGTGGGAGAACTCCGGGAACGCCAGCAGGCGCACATCGAAGAACGGCTCGTAGCCCACGATGGTCTGCTCGGCCATCTCCAGCATCCGCGTCACGCGGGAGGCGATCTCCGAGCGCTCCCGCGGACACTCGAACGCGGTCTGGATGGCGGCGGCGTGGTAGCGCATCGAGCCGCGCGAAGGCTATCCGCGCTCGTCGAGCCACGCCTGCTGGATCGCTTCGAGGATGCGCTCGTTGCAGGGATGTCCGGGCTGCTCGCGGAAGCTCGGCAGCTCCGCCACCATCGCCTTCAGGCGCGGGAACGCGACGGTGACGGGATCGATCGACGGGTGGCGCTCGGCCAGCGCCTCGCCGATGCGCTCCACATCGAGCCAGTGGAAGGTTTCGTCGCGGGGCATGGAGCCGGGGAACGCGCTAGTGCGGGACTTCCTTGATGGCGTTGCGGTTCCAGGCGGGCACGCGGACCACGATCGGTCCCTTGCCGCGGAGTTCGCACTGGCACGCCAGCCGGCTGTTGCGCTGGATCGCCGGCGCCTCCTCCACGCGGTCCTCCTCCGCCTCCGTGCTCTCGGTGAGGTCCTTCATGCCCTCCTCCACATACACATGGCAGGTGGAGCAGGCGCAGACTCCGCCGCAGGCGTGCTCGATGTTGATCCCGTGATCGAGGGCGAGCTCGAGGAGCGATTCGCCCTCGCCGCCCATGAGCGTCCACTCCTTGCGATCGGAGTTCGTCAGCCCCTCCGGATCCTCCAGGATGAACTTCACCGGGACGATCGGTGGCCCGTGCTGATGGTCGTCGTTTCGCTTCAGGTGCATGGCGGAGGAAGGCTCCGGCAATGGTGCTCGTTGAGACTGATGTTCAAGATCGTAGGCGATGGAGGGGGGCATCGCCTAGGCTGGCCCCCGATGCTCTACCGGCTCTTCAATGTGGAAAGACCCGAGGAATTCGCCTGGGTGGCCGTGGGGCTGCTGGGCGAGGCGATCTTCGCCGGACGGATGCTGGTCCAGTGGATCCAGTCGGAGCGTCGCCGGGAGAGCGTGGTCAACCCCATCTTCTGGTGGATGAGCCTGGTGGGCTCGGCGATGCTCATCGTCTACTTCTGCTGGCGTCGCGACGCGGTGGGCGTCATCGGGCAGTTCGCGATCTTCATCTATGTGCGCAACCTGATGCTCATCGCCCGCTCGCGGCGGGAGCAGCTCCGGGCCGAGGTGGACGCCGAAGGGTCCGATCAGCCGTGAGCGCCGGCGCCCTGCCGATCGCCTCCGCGCCGACGCCGCCGATGCGGCGCCCGCTGGATCCGCTGGCGTCGACGAGCGCCCGCTTCAGCGAACGGGCACGCGAACTGGGCCTCCCGTGGGAGCGCGCCCTGGCCGCGTACCGGTCGTTCCATCGCGCGGGCGCGCCGACTCAGGACCCCGCCATCACCGAGGCCATGGAGATCGCCGCGCCGCGCATCGGGCGCACGCTCGTCGACGGATCGACGGTGAAGTTCACGCTCGACGCCGGCGGCGGGCTGGAGACGGAGTCGGTGGTCATTCCCATGCCGCACACCGGCGGCGGCTTCTCCCGCACGCTCTGCGTGAGCAGCCAGGTGGGCTGCGCCATGGGCTGCACCTTCTGCGAGACGGCGCAGATGGGGCTGATGCGCAGCCTCTCCGCGCGCGACATCGTGGCCCAGTGGTTCGCCGCCCGGCACCTGGTGGAGCACCCGTTCGGACCCCCCGGCTTCGAGATCAGGAACATCGTCTTCATGGGCATGGGCGAACCGATGGACAACCTCGACGCGGTGCTCGAGGCGATCGAGATCCTCGCCGACCGCAACGGTCCGGGCGTGGCGGCGAGCCGCATCTCCGTTTCCACCGTGGGGCGCACCGACGGCATCCGGAGGCTCGGGGCCTTCATCCGTCGACCGGGATTCCACCGCGTCAATCTCGCGGTGAGCGTCAACGCGCCCAACGACGAGATCCGCTCCCGAATCATGCCCATCAACCGCGCCGAACCGATGGCCCGGCTCATGGAGGCATTGCTCGACTTCCCGCGCCGCCCGACCTCCGCCATCTGCGTGGAGTACGTGCTCATTCCGGGCGTGAACGATGCGCCGGAACACTGCGACGAAGTGTGCGCGTACCTGCGGCCGCTGCGCTGCTCGCTGAACGTGATCCCGTACAACCCGCGCCGCGACAGCCCGTGGAGGGCGCCGACGGAAGCGGAGATCGCCGCGTTCGTGGAGCGCGCCGTCGCCAACGGCCAGTTCTGCAAGCGCCGCCAGACGAAGGGACGGGCGGCGATGGCGGCGTGCGGCCAGCTCGGAAACGAGCGGATCCGGGCCCGCCGACGCCTCGACGGGCCCCGGACTTCTCCGGACCCTCGTCCTTCCTCATCAGCCGCCGGGGAGGCGATCCGGCCCGATCCCGGCCCTGGATCCGGCTCCGGGCACGGCGCCGCACCGGGTTCGGGCATCGGTGCGGGATAAGAACCGGGCGCTCATGCGTCTCTCCCGGACGATGCCCGGCGCGCCTCTGATTGCCGACCTCTACCGGCAGCACGCCCAGGGTCTCTTCAGCATTGCCATGACCGTTCTCCACGATGCAGCCCTCGCCGAAGACGCCGTGCACGACGCGGTGAGCCGACTCCTCGACCACCACGGCATCGAAGGCGATCCGGTGGCGTATCTCTACGCCTCCGTTCGCAACGCGGCCCGCGACCTCGTGCGACGCCGCAGCGTCCGTCGCGCCGAGACGATCCAGGACGGACTGCTCGACTCGGGCGCGGGCGGCGTGGGCGAGGGATGCGAATCGGACGATCTCCGCCGCACGCTCGGCGCCGCGGTGGAGGCGCTGCCGCCGGAGCAGCAGGAAGTGCTCCTGATGCGGGCCGTCGGCCGACTCGGTTTCGAACAGATCGCCGCCGCCATCGGCGCGCCGCTGGGAACGGTGGCGTCGCGGTATTCGCGCGGCGTGGAAGCGCTGCGACAGCAGTTGCAGGAGGTGGTGCGATGAACGATCTCGATCCGCGAGGACCGGAGGGGCACGGCCGCGATGTTCTGCCGGCCGTCGATGCCGCGCTCGAGCGACTGATCGCGGCGATGCCGCTGCGCCGGCCGAGCCCGGCGCTCGACGCCCGCGTCGAAGCGCTCTTCGCGCGTCCGGAGATCCCGTGGTGGCGGCGCGTCGCGCCGATCGCCGCCGCCGCGGGATTCGCGCTGGCCGTCGGCTTCATCGCCGGAACCTGGAGCTCGCAGCTCCGCCTCGGCCGCCCCGGCTCGGACGACGGCGTCCCGGGTCACGCCTCGTCGGGGCTGAACCTGGTCCACCAGGAGAGCTCGGCCCGTCCCGCGGCGTTCGCCGCGCCGCGCACGATGGACCTGGGCGACGGCGGATCCGTGCAGACCGCGCCGTCGGTCTGGATCCGCACCGATCGATTCCGCGATCCCACGCGCGGCGTGACGATCGAGCGCAGCTATCCCGAGACCTGGACGCTCGTGGGAACCCCGTCCACCAACTGAATCACCCGAAGACACGCCGTCCCGCCCACACGAAAGGGAACGACATGATCCCGAAGCTCCTCATCCTTCTCGGCTCCACCCTGACCCTCTGGCTCCATCCGCAGGAGACGCCGGCCGTCAGGCGATTCCGCGCCGTGGAGCCGGCCACCATCGTCATCGAGGCGCAGGGCGCTCCGGCGCCTGCGCCGCGCGCCGCGCCCGCCCCGCCGGCGGCTCCCGCAGCGCCGGCAGCGCCCGCCGCTCCCTCGGCCCCCGCGGCTCCGGCCGCGCCCGCGGCGCCGGCGGCCCCCGACGCGCCGTCCGACCTGGTCCTCGAGCCGATCGAGATCGAGGTGGAGGGCATGCCGCTCGAGGACTCGATCTTCGAGATGATGCCGATCCTCCAGTACGGCAACGACGATCTGGCGGTGATGATGGAGGGCGTCTTCGATGCCGAGGGCGCTCCCGTCCAGGAGGAGGCGGCGTTCCTCGGCGTGTCCACGGAGCCGCTCCATCCGCAGACCGCCGCGCAGCTCCCCATCCGACGCGGAACGGGACTCACCGTGGTGGGCGTCACCGACGGCAGCCCCGCCGCCGAAGCCGGACTCCAGCGCTACGACGTGCTGGCCAGGCTCGACGACCAGGTGCTGGTGAACACGGAGCAGCTGGCGGCGCTGATCCGGGGCAGCAAGGCCGGCGACCGCGTGAAGCTCACCGTCTTCCGCGGCGGCAAGGAACTGAGCCTGGACGCCACGCTCTCCAGCCGCACGCTGCCGGTGCTCGGTCCCGGTGGCCGGCGCGCCGACCTCGGATTCGACATGGGCCGGCCGGCGCGATTCTTCGCCCAGCGCTCGGGCGATCCGGGCAATGCCGTCTGGCTCATGCAGCAGGCGGAGGCCGAACGGAAGGCCGTGGACATGGACGCCATGCGCCGGGCGCTGGACGAGGCGCGCCGCCAGATGGAACTTCGGTCCGGCGATGCCCGGGATGAGGCCATGGCGGTGGCGCGAGACGCCGAGCTCGATGCCCAGCGTGCCGTGCAGAAGGCCATGGAAGATGCGCTTCGCGCGGCGGAGGAGCGGCGAGCCCGCGATCAGAAGCGCGACGTCGACTCGCAGCGCGCAAGCGACTCGAAGTCCGCGAGCGACTCCCAGCGCGCGAGCGACTCCAAGTCCGCGAGCGACTCACAGCGCGCGAGTGACTCCAAGTCCGCGAGCGATTCGCAGCGCTCGAGTGACTCCAAGTCCTCGAGCGATTCCAAGTCCTCCAGCGACTCGAAGCGCGCGGGCGACTCCCAGCGCTCGAACGACTCGCAGAACTCCCGGATGGGCGCCGAACAGATGGTCTGGGACGACGGCGAGACGCGCATCGAGCGCACGGTCCGCGACGGACGGACCGAGGTGGCCATCCGCGACCAGGGGCGTGATGTCTATCGCGGTGAGATGCCCACCGGCGCGGCGCTCCAGAAGCTCGATCCGCGCCTCCGCGCCAAGCTCGACGAGTTCTCGAAGGTCACCCTGCCCGCGCCGCCCAAGACCCCGAACACGCCCGGCGCGCCCGGGCAGGCGGGCGCTCCCGGCAGCCGCGTTCGGGTGGGAACCGCGGGCACGCCCGCCGTTCGCGTCGTTCGAGGCGGTTCGAACAACACCGGCGGCCAGGCGGCGCCCTCCGGCACCACGCGGGGCGGCTCCTCTGGATCGACATCAGGCAGCGGGTCGGGCGCGCCCGTCCCGCCGCCGAACTAGCGATCCGGTCGCGCTGCGTCGCTCAACCGCTCCCCTCGCGGAGCTGGTCGAGCGTCTCC
>CAZSVT010000012.1:0-26038 GCA_964610365.1 uncultured Isosphaeraceae bacterium | reverse complement strand
CCAGGTAGCTGCCGTCCTGGCCGGTGATGCCGGTGATGAGCGCCTTCTTCATGGCGATGCGTGGGTGGACTTCCGGAGCCGGGAGCGCCGCACGGCGTGAACCGCGCCATGCGGCCCGCCGGGCGGACGACTAGCCTAGCGGCTCGCGCCCGGCGCGCCCCGTCCCCCGCCTCGCATCGCCTCAGCGCCATGGATGCCATCGACCTCTCCACGCGACGCGTGCTCGTCACCGGAGGTGCCGGATTCCTCGGCCGGGCGGTGGTGGCGGCGCTGCGGTCCCGCGGCGTGGGCGAGGTCTTCGTCCCCCGCCGCGCCGAGTACGACCTCACCCTCGCTCCCGATGCGGAGCGCCTGCTTCGGACCGTTCGCCCGCAGGTGATCCTCCACCTGGCCGCGGAGGTGGGCGGCATCCTGGCCAACCGCCGTCATCCGGGGCGCTACTTCTACGCCAACATGGCGATGGCCCTTCACCTGGTCGAGGCGGCGCGCGTGGCCGGCGTGGAGAAGTTCGTGCAGGTGGGGACCATCTGCGCGTATCCGAAGTTCACCTCCGTTCCCTTCCGCGAGGCCGAACTCTGGAACGGCTTCCCCGAGGAGACCAACGCCCCCTACGGCATCGCCAAGCGCGCCGCGCTGACCATGCTCCAGGCCTACCGCGACCAGTACGGTCTGCGCTCCGCGTACCTGCTGCCGGTGAATCTCTACGGTCCGCATGACAACTTCGACCTGGAGAGCTCGCATGTGATCCCGGCGCTCATCCGCAAGTTCGCGACGGCGCGCGACGCGGGTCACGAGCCCGTCGTCTGCTGGGGCACCGGCGCCGCCACGCGCGAATTCCTCTTCGTGGACGACGCCGCGGAGGCCATCGTCCGCGCCGCCGAGCGCCTGGAGGAGCCCGAGCCGATCAATCTCGGCACCGGCGAGGAGATCTCCATCCGGGCGCTCGCGTCGCTCGTGGCGGAGGTGGTGGGCTTCCGGGGCGAGATCCGCTGGGACCCGAGCCGCCCTGATGGGCAGCCGCGGCGCTGCCTCGATGTCTCCCGGGCGCGCGAGCGGCTGGGATGGCGCGCCGCCGTGCCGCTGGCGGAGGGGCTTCGGCGCACCGTGGAGTGGTTCCAGTCGTCGCGCGGCTGACGGGCCGCGAGCGCCTCAGGCGCCCTTCCAGGAGACGCGGGCCTCCGCCGTGGGAGGTGGACCCTCGGCGCCGGCACCCGGCGGCCGCGCGATCGCGGCGCCGGGCACTCGGTAGCGGGCCGGTCCGCGGAAACCCCAGAGCGGGAAGAAGGTCTGCTTGATGAGATCCCCTTCGATCCGCAATCCTGGTTCGTCGGGCGTCACGATCACGGAGGCGCCCTCCTGCGCCTCCACGCGCCGGACGCCGTAGGCCCAGGTCATCTCTCCCGCCTGGTCCACGATGATCGTCGAGCCGGCGAGATCGTCGCCGGCGGGCATCGCCTCCTTCACCACGAACCCGTTGATCGGATCACCCGCCTCCTGGCGGCGCGTCGCCACGAGCGTCCCCTCGCGCGAGGTCTCTCCCTCCACCAGCGCCGCGGGCGTGCGCAGGAGATCCCCGTCCACCAGGAGCGCCCACTGCTGCGCGGCGGTCGGACCCTCCGCGACATGGGCGAAGCGGCCGCGCACCTCGATGCCTCCCGGCAGCACGCAGGACTTCGACCGATCCCCGCAGGAGACGATCGTGTCCGTGCGATCACCGACCCGGACGCGGAACGCCACGCAATCCGGGCACGGCGCGGGAATCATCTCCACGCCCTGGACGCGCGGCGAGGCGCCGCGCATGGCGTGGTGCACGGCCACGAAGACGGTCTCGGGGCCCTGGCGCCGGGCGATCACGAACGGCGCCTCGCCCAGTCGCCGCATCGCCGGGCCCGCCGCCTGGATCACGGTCGTCCCGGGCGCCGCGGCCATGAAGGTGATCAGCGTCACGCCGTTCTCCATCTCGAACGCGGCGAGCCACGCGCCGTCCGTCGTCCCGGCGCGCAGGTCCTTGAGCATCCCGTGCGCGGTTCCCGCCATCGGCTGGAGCGGCACGGAGAGCCGCAGCGTCTGGTTGAGCTGCAGGGCCCCGTGGAGCATGAAGTCCGCGCTCGAGCCTCCCCGCACGCGGAAGATGTCGGCGACATACGAATCCTGGTCGTCGATGCGCACCAGCGCCACGGTGCGCCGGTAGACCGTGACCGGCGCCACGCTGTCGTAGGCGCGGACGGCGTCGGCCTCCATCACCTGGACCTCCGGCACGGTGGTGGAGAAGAGCCGGAGATCGCCGCCGTCCTGGGCGCTCTGCAGACCCCAGCGGAATCGCCAGTCGGCCAGGCCGTCGATCGCGTCCTCCGGGTGACGCGTGCGCACGCGGGATCCCCGCGCTCCCTTCGCCGACTGGTTGACGCCGTCGACCACCACCGTGGCGTGCGCGGCGGTGGAGGTGTGCCACTCGCGCGTGGAGTCGGAGCCCTGGAGCGGCCGGTACTGCGTTTCACTGATCACCTCCGTTCCCTTCGCCCAGAGGAGGAGGTTGAGCGCGTCCGCGTGGGCGTGCGTTCCGGTCGGGCCCCACTCCAGCATCGCCAGCGCATAGCCGTCGCCGGCGCCGGAGACGAGCAGGCCGCGCCCCATCGCCCCGAAGAGGATCGACTCCGTGGGGGCGCCGCTGCCGCGCGGCGCGGCGGTGGGCCAGGGCGTGTCGTGGACGCCGATCGAATTCCCGTCGGGAAGGACCATCGTCCGGATCACGCGCTCCGCACGCCCCATCGGCGCCTTGACGAGCGCCGCCAGGTCGAGATCGTCGAAGCGGGAGCCGTCGACCGCGCTCTTGAAGCCGGGAGGATCGCTGTACCCCTGGAGCATCTCCTCGGTGATGGCGCGGAGCCCGTTCTGGAGATCCGCGTGATAGCCCAGGGCGCCCTCGTGCCACCAGCCGTCGGGATAGAAGCCGGTGCGGTAGAGATCCCGCAGCCGGCGCACTCCCTCGTGCACCAGTTCCGGATCCGGGAGCAGCCGCCCGAAGTCCATGAGCCCGCGGATCTGGAAGGCGTCCATGTTGGTGTAGTCGGGCGCGGCCCCGAATCGGCGCTGCACCTCCAGGTGCAGCTCGAAGAGATGCCGGATCGACTCCCGGGCGCCGCAGCGCTCGATGGCCCCGGTGGGCTCCAGCAGCGTGAACGCCTCCACCAGCGGCGTTCCCATCATGAGATCGAAGTAGATCCACATGCCCCAGAGTCCCGCCGCGGTCTCGCTCTTGAAGGTGGCGGGATCGTCGCGCGACATCGCGGTTCGCTTCGCCGGCGCCTCGTGGTACGGATTCCAGATCGGCCAGCGCGGGATCACCTCCGCGAAGCGCGCCAGGAGCGCCGCCGAGCGGTCGGCGTAGCCCCGATCGCCGGTGATCCGCGCCAGCATGGCCAGGTGGAGCGCGGCGTCGCGCATCTCGATGTTCACGGGATCCATGGCCCCGCGCTCGGTGATGCGCCCCGCCAGCTCGCGGCCGGGCGTGGTGGCCAGGTCGCCCAGCGCCGCGCGGAGGGCCCGCTCCACGGTGCGCCGCTGGTCGTCGCTTCCCTGCACCATGGCCCGACGGAATGCGCGGGAGAGCTCGGAGTCGAAGCGCCGATAGGCCAGTCGCGCCTCCGAACGAGTGGAGTCGTAGAGACCGCGGAGGTCGGCGTCGCTCATCGACCGCAGCCGCTCCAGCGACTGCTCGCCCCGCGCCCGTTCGCGCGCCTGGGCCAGGCCGTCGCCGCGGCCCGCGGCGCGGGGAGGCGCGTCCTGGGCGCCGGGCGGCGCGTCCTGGGCGCCGGTGGCGCCGGGAGGCGCGCCCTGCGCGGCGGTTGCAGCGCCGGCCTCGGCGCCGACCACGAGGCTCGCCATCACGGCGAGAAGCGCCAGCTTCGGAGCCAGGCGGACGAGCAGCGAGGTGCGCGGGCGTTCGGCAGCGCGGGCGGCGAGTGGCGTCATGGGGGCGCTCCTGGGAGGCGCCGCGTCACGGCGCCCCGACGGCATCAGGCGTGGATCGAGCCGATGTCCGGGTAGCTGATGAGCACGGCTCGATGCGGGCCGTAATAGACGAACATGCTTCCCGCCGCCACCGCGGCGGCGCCGGCGCCGATGCCCGCCCGGAGGTGCTCCACCGTTCCCGCGCCGCCGAGGGCGATGACGGGAATGGTGACCGCCGCGGCCACCGACCGGAGCGTCTCCAGGTCGTAGCCTTCCAGGCTTCCGTCGCGGTCGATGGAGGTCAGCAACAGCTCGCCGCAGCCGATCTCCTCGCAGCGCCGCGCCCAGTCGACGGGTTTCCACTCGGTGGCCCGGCGCCCGCACTGGGTCATCACCCGCACCCGGCCCAGCATGCTCGATCCGACCTCCATGGAGGCGATCACCGCCTGCGAGCCGAACTCGCGCGACGCCTCCGTGGCCACCTGCGGCGTGGCGTGCAGGGCGGTGTTCATCACCACCTTCTCGAAGCCGCAGCGGATCACCTCGCGCACCTGCTCGATGGTGCGCACCCCGCCGCCGTAGGCGATGGGCATGAAGGCCTCGCTGGCGATGGAGCGGATCAGCTTCACGCGCGCCGCGTCGAAGGGGCGATCCCCGATCTCCAGCAGCACCAGCTCGTCCACGCCCTTCTCGTTGAAGACCTTCACGGCATTGATGGGGTCTCCCACGTAGGAAGGCTTCTTGAAGCGGCGCGTGCGCACCAGGCGACCGTCCTGCATCGTCAAGGCGACGATCACGCGCGGCATCGGGCCGGAGATCTGCTGGAAGTACCGGGCGCTCACGACCGGGTGATCTCCGCCTGCGCCCAGCGCAGCCAGTTGGAGAGGAACGCCATCCCGTGGCGATGGCTCTTCTCGGGATGGAACTGCGCGCCGATGGCGCGGCCTCGGCGCGCCACCGAGGTGAAGCGGATCCCTCCGAACTCCGACTCGCACGCGGAGGCGTCGCCGAGCGGATCGGGATCGATGTAGTAGGAGTGCGCGAAGTAGACGCGCCCGGGCGGCACCTGGAAGGGGAGGCATCCGTCCGGCGGCGCGAACGGCTGCCACTCCATGTGCGGAACCCTGAGCGGACGGCCGTCGGTGCCTGCGGCGGGGAATCGGCGCACCGCGGTGGGCAGCCAGCCGAGCCCTTCGCCGGGCCCTTCCTCGCTCGATCGGCACATGAGCTGGGCGCCGAGACAGATGCCCAGCACCGGCCAGTCGCGGGCGCGCAGGGCATCGAGACTCGGGCGCAGCCCGGAGGACTCCAGTCCGGTCGCCGCGCGACTGAAATGACCCACGCCCGGAAGCAGCACCGGATGGCAGCCCTGCAGTTCCGAGGGCGCGCGGACCACGCGCGGAAGGCACCCGATGCGCGCGAGCATGTTCAGCACCGAGCCGATGTTCCCGGTGTCGAGATCGATCACCTCCACGGCCTGCCGCGTTGCCCGCTGTTCCTCGGTCATCCGGGGAGTACGGTCGGCGATCGTGGTGCGTTCGCCGTCACCGGCTGGCCGAGGCCCGGCGATTCGCCCTCGGGATCCAGCGACTCCTCCTCGTCGAGCTCCGCCGGCAGTGACTCCTGCTCGTCGTCCAGCCACGCGCCGCCGAGCTCGGTCTCGCGCACCTGGAGGCGCACGAGGATCAGGGCGAAGGCGAAGAAGCTCCACGAGGCCCAGAGATTGCTCTCCTTGAGTCCGATGAGCCCCTGGAAGCAGGTCATGGCCGCGAGGATGGCCAGCGCCGATCGCTCCGCGGGATGATGGCGGTACATCCGGAAGAGGGCGACCGTCGCCCGCACGGAGCGGCGGATGAAGAGGATCAGCAGCACGAAGGCCGGGACTCCCAGCTCGCACAACACCTCCACGAAGAGGTTGTGGACATAGCCGAGATCGCCCACGCCCTCCAGGGAGCTGAAGGCGTTGTATCCCAGGCCGATCAGCCAGCTCTGCGGCGACTGGAGGAACGCGCTCAGGAGCTGGATCACGCTCCACTGCCGCAGCGCCGTGGCGCCGACGATGGCGCTGCTCGTCCAACGGTCGATGTCGGTCTGGCCGCTCACGAAGGTGAAGGCGGCGTAGGAGCCGATCGCGACCGCGAATCCCACGGCCACCGTGGCCAGGTACGCCCCCATGCTGCGCAGCGGTCGAGCCATGGGAAGGAAGGCGGCGATGGCCACGAGCATGAACACCGCCTGGCCGCGACTGCCGGAGAAGAGGCAGAGCAGCGCGCCGCAGATGAACGCCGCCAGCCGCACCAGGGCCTGGAGCGCGGACGCCCGACCGCCGGCGGAGAGCGCCGCGAAGATGGCCAGCATGCCGCCCATCTGGCCCAGCGCCAGCGGGCTGGTCCGGCGAAGGGCGTCGATGGTGAAGCCGATGCGCCCCATCTTCACCGTGATCTCAGGACTCGTCAGGATGGCGATCGCCACCAGCGTGCCGACGAAGAGCATGAGCGTGGTGGCCTCGCGCCACGCGGCCATCGAGGTAACCAGGATCGGGCCCAGCAGGACGGTGATGATGAGGTACGGGTAGCCCTCGATGATGATGTAGATGCCCTCGTTCGGCGGCGTCGACGCCGTCGGCGACCAGAGGAGCGAAACCACCGACCACGCCAGGATGATGAGGAGCAGCGCCAGCGAACTGGTCAGGTGCCCCAGCAGCGGTCGGGGTGTCCGCATGATGGTGACGAGCGTCGCGAAGAACACCACGCCGGCGACCACGAAGTTGGTGAGCAGCGACTGGGCGACGAAGATCTCCAGGTTGGCCTGGAGCACCACCTTCAGGGCGAACATCACCAGCATCAGCACCAGGGCCCAGATGGGGCGCAGGAGCCCCATGATGCAGAGCATGGCGAAGAGGGTCGGCGCGATGAATCTCATGCGGTCAGGACCGTTGTCCGCGCCGATGGGGCGGAACCGCGTCGATCGCACCTCCCGATCGGCGCCCACGGCCACCCGTTCGCGGCGTCCGAGTCTATCGGCTCGACTTCCCGTGGACAGCAGCGAAGAGGACTCCTTTCCCCGCTCGGCGCGCGTCCGACGGGCACCCGCGGCGCGAGCGGCCCGCGGCATCGAACGCTCCTATGCTCCGCGGCGCCGCGCAGGTCAGGGCCTTCGACGGCCGTCGCCGACGACCCGAATAGGTTCCGAACCCCGATCATGGCCGTCGTGCCGATGACCGATCCAGAGAGACGGCGATGAAGTTCCTGCTCATCCACCAGTTCTTCCCCGGCCCGAACGCGCCGGGACCGATGCAGCCGCGCCGCCTCCTCCAGGAAATGGTCGACCGCGGCCACCATGTGGACGTGATCGCGTGCGATCTGAATCCCTACAACGAGCAGCGGGAGCCCGACGAGGAATTCCAGGGCGCCGGCGGAGGCCGTGGTCGGATCCATCGACTGCCGGTACCGGGGAACCTCCGCGCCAGCCTCCTGCGCCGACTGGCCACCTACGGTCGCTTTGCGCTGGCCGCCGGGCGCGCTGCGCGGCGCCTGCCGCGTCCCGACGCGGTGATCGGAAGCGTGCAGCCGCTCTTCAGCGGCGCCGTGGCGCGTCGGCTGGCGAAGCGATGGCGGCGCCCGTTCCTCCTGGAGGTCCGCGACCTCTGGCCCGACGCCCTGCTGGTGCGCGGCGCCATCCGCCCGTGGCAGGCGTGGCCGCTGGAACGCATGGCCCGGCGGAACTACCTCCGCGCGGACCGCGTGGTCTGCCTCACGCCCGGGCTCAAGACGGAGATCCTCCGCAAGGGCGTGCCCGCCGAACGGGTGGACCTCTTCCCCAACGCCTACGACCAGCAGCTCTTCGATCTCCCTCCCGGCACGCGCGAGCGCGTGCGCCGCGAGTTCGGATGGGACGGCCGCTTCGTGGCCATCTACGCGGGGGTCCATACGCCGGTCACGGCGGTGGAGTGCATCGTCCGCGCCGCCGCCGAGCTGCGCGACCGGCCCGACATTCGCTTCGATCTCTTCGGTTACGGACAGTCGAAGCCGGCGGCCGTCGAACTGGCGCGGGAGCTGGGACTGGCGAACATCCACTTCCATGACCCGGTACCGAAGACGCGCGTGCCGGCGCTCCTGGCCGGCGCCGACGCCGGGATCATGACGCTCTTCCGGAGCCCGCTCATCCACATCTACTTCGAGAACAAGCTCATCGACTACTTCGCCGCCGGCCTCCCGGTGCTGGCCGCCATGGACGGCCTGCAGCCGAAGCTCGTCGAACGCGAGGGCGCCGGCCGCGTGGTGGGCAGCTTCGATCACGCGGGCCTTGCGCGCATCGTCCGCGAGACGGCGGACGATCCGAATCGCGCGGCCATGGGCGCCGCCGGTCGTCGCTTCATCACCACCAGCCTCACGCAGAAGACGGTGCTGCGCCACTATGCCGAAACCCTCGAGGCGCTGGCGGCCGGGACCGTGGCCCGACGACCCGCCTGGGATCCCTTGGAGCTCCGATGACCATCGTGCTCGTCGTCGCCGGCGTCGCCGGCGTCGCCATCCTCCTCCTCCTGGTGGCCAGCCGCCTCCTCTTCCTGGCGCCGTCGCCGCTGGGATGGCTCATGTACCTGGCGAACGTGGTCATGGAGACCTTTGAGAAGCGCTCGCGCCACGGCCGGGCGCTGCCGGAGGCGGCGCTCCTGCTGATCGCCTGCGGCCTCCTCGGTTTCACCTTCGCCAGTGCGGCGGTGGCGCTGGCCATTGCGGCGGCGTACCTGCTGCTGGTGCTGCAGAACCTGCTCCGCGAACGAGCCGTCCTCCGCGAAGTGCGCGCGGCGCAGGAGACGGTGGGGCTCCAGCGCACCACGCGCGCGGAGCCCGGCTTTCCCTCACCGGGCCTTCACCCGAAGCTCAGCGTGAATCTCGAGGGACCGTTCGTGGCGCGCGTCCCTGAGTACCACCTGGGACTGCTGGCGGCCGACGCGCCGTTCGACCTGGAGGTGCTGGTGGGAAACCACTCGCGCGTGCCCTGCCAGACTCCCGTGCGCGTCTCGCTGGAGGCGCCGCCCGGGTGGCGCCTGGAAGGCGCTCCGCAGCGCGAGCTGCCGCCCATCCGATCCGGCGGCGTGGAACGGCTGCACTGGCGCCTGGTGCCTGCCGCCTCCGCCGGCGCGTGCACGCTGCGGCTGCGCGTCTCGGCCAGTCGTTTCGAGCGCATGGTGGAGATCCGCGCCTCGGGCGCCCGCCGCATCGGGTCCGGCGAGATCGCCTCCGCCGCCGTCACCCGCTATCCCGGGGCGCGCCGCTCCGCGTTCTCGTGGCGCGGCGACATGGATCTCTACGACACCGCCACCTTCCAGACCATCGAGGGTCTGGAGGATGCGTTCGGACTCGGGGCCCGCTACGGCATCGCCCAGACGATGTATCTCTCCACGCGCCTCAGCCTGGATCGCGAGGCGGCGGCGGCGTGGGCCGCCCACTACGGCGTGGAGCGGGGCGCGGACGAGATTCCCGCCTTCATCCGCTGGATGCGCGAGCGCGTGGAGCTGCGGCACGCCGCGCCGTACCCGGCGCGGTCGGATCGACCGTTCGTGATCGAGCTGGGGAATCACGGCCACCTGCACTACGCCACCGACACCGCCGGCGATCCGGGGAACGACTGGACCGCCGGCACCCGCGCCGGTCGCGGACGCTACCCGTGGCAGGGGGACGATCACTCGAGCTTCGGCGACCAGCGCGACAACGCGCGCGAGGCGGCGCGCTGGTGCGAGACGCTCTTCGGCTTCACGCCGCGCTCGTGGGCCAAACCCGGCCGCGGCAACGACGCCTTCTCCGCGCGGGCCATGGAGGCCGCCGGCTGCGAGGTCGTCACCGGATCGGACATCCGGGCCCGCGACAATGTCCTGCGCCAGCCGCCCCCCCACCACCCCACGGGCACGAAGGTCTGCGAGCTCACGGCGCGGTATCCCTCCGATCCGCAGCATGTGCAGCACCTGGCGATGCTCGAGTTCTGGATCCACCGGGCCCATCGCCTGGGCATTCCCGTGGTGGTGCTGGTGCACCAGCACATCCGGCAGTGGGACGGCCTCATCTGCTGGGCGCTCACGGAGCACCTGCTGGATCTCGCGGTGAACGGTTTCCACGGCGACCTGGCCATCGACACCGTCTACGGCATCGGCCGCTACTGGCTGGATGTCCTCAGCCCGGAGACGCGCCGCGTGGAGGTGGCGGTGGCCGGCGACGCGGTGGTGGCCACCAACCGCACCGATCGCACCATCCACGGCGTCCCGATCGACCTCGCGCTCCGCGACGGATCGCGCCTCACGCGCGTGGTGGACCTGGCCCCGGGCGAGACGCGCCTGCACCTGCACGGCGAGGGCGCGAAGCGATGACGGTGATCCTCTCCGTGGATGTGGAGGACTGGGCGCAGTCCACCATCGATCCCTCGCTCCCGCTCTACCCGCGCGCCGCGAGCAACACCGAGCACCTGCTGGACCTGGTGGCGGCGCAGGGCCGCACGCTCACCTGTTTCGTGCTGGGCCTCTTCGCCGAGAAGTTCCCGGAGACGGTCCGCCGCATGGTGCGCGAGGGACACGAGGTGGCCTCCCACGGCTACGGCCATGTCAACGTGGATCGGCAGACGCCCGAGGAGTTCCGCCAGGATGTGCGCCGCTCCAAGGCCCAGCTCGAGGATCTCACCGGCCGCGCCGTCACCGGCTACCGCGCGCCGTGCTTCTCGCTGGGGCGCGCCGGCGACTGGGCCCTGGAGATCCTGGCCGACGAGGGATTCCTCTACGACTCGAGCATCTTCCCGTCGCCCACCTACCGCTTCGGTCGCGGCGACTGGCCCGCGCACCCGGTGCGCGCGATCCTGCCGTCGGGGCGCTCGCTGGTGGAGTTTCCCGCGGCCACGATGCGCTTCCTCGGTCGCGTGCTTCCGGTGGCCGGCGGCGGCTACCACCGCCTGCTCCCGTGGACGATGATCCGATGGGCGGTGCGGCGCTCGCTCCGGGCCAACGAAGTCTTCACGCTCTACTGCCATCCGTATGAATTCGACCCCGACGAGTTCCGCCATCTGCCGCTGAAGCTGCCGCTCAAGGTGCGCCTGCACCAGGGGCTGGGGCGCGCCGGATTCGAGCGCAAGTTCGTCCGGCTCATGGAGACCTTTCCCACTTCCACCGCCGAAGCGATGCGTCAGGCTCGGGAGTGGCCGCGCTTCGAGGTGGCGCGCCGCTCGACGATGGCGTAGGCCTCGAGGAGGCGATGGACCTCCTCGGCCCAGCTGGGCGGCTGGAAGCGCATCGAGGCGCGGCCCTCGCGGATCTCGCGGGCCGGCCACTCCAGCACGGCGCGCCGGATGCGCTCGACTGACGCCGGGACGGAGCGGGCCAGCGGGTACTCCTGCGAGAACCGCGCCAGTTCCGGCGCGTCGGAGACCAGGATGGCCAGGCCGGCGGCGGCGTACTCGAAGACCTTGTTCGGCAGCGAGTGGTGGTAGCTGATGGAGGTCCCCGTGGGAAGGAACGCGCCCACGTCGGCGCCGCGCAGCAGGGCGATGAGTTCCGACTGCGGCACCGCGGGATGGAGGTGGATGTTGGGATGGCGGTCCACTTCCGCGCGGAGCGATTCCTCCAACGGACCGAACCCGACCATGACGAAGTGATGCCCGTCTCCCAGGCCCGCGAAGGCCTCCTCCATCTCGCGGAGTCCCCGGCCCTCGCCCAGCAGGCCGCAATAGGCGTAGAGCAGCGGCTCCGGCCCGAGGCCCAGGTTCCGGCGAAGGTGGCTCTCGCCCACCGCCTTCGGAATGACCGGGACATTGCGCACCGTGCTGACGCTGGCGCCGGGGTAGGCGCGGAGGTACCAGTCGCGGATGGTGTCGTTGACCACGATGGTGTGGTCGCAGCGACGGATGAAGAACCGCTCGAATCGACGGGCGAGCCAGCGGATGAGGGGGCTCCAGCCTTCGCGCTCCGTCTCCAGCTCGTGGGCGTCGTAGAGCAGGCCCGCGCCGCAGCGCCGGGCCACGAAGTACCCCGCCGGCAGGGCGGCGATGCTGTGCGCCGTGACGATGGAGATCTCGGGCGAGGACTCGCCGCGCCGGGCCGCCCACCACCACTTCGGAAGGCTCAGGGCCCGCAGGAGCCTCGGGCGTCCGGGCTTCGCGGGGCGCGCCCCGATGCGCCGAATGGTGCGCCGGGGGTCGATCACCTCCTCGTCGGGAAGACCGTCCACGCGGTAGCCAACGAAGTCCACGCGATCGGCCAGGCCGGCCTCCAGCGCCGAGGCGCCGGCACGCATGGCGCGAGACTCATGCTGCCACGGCGAGAAGAACAGGTGCAGGTGGCGGCGCCGGCTCAGTGGGCGCTCTCCAGCGGCGCGCTCCACACCGCCTTGATGCGCGAGAGCGAGAACTCGCCCTTGGCCACGTAGCGCGCCAGCTGCACCAGGCGCGAGTTGTGGTCGAACATCCACGCCGCGTTGCCGTAGTCGGTGTGCTTCCTGGGCGGCGCCGCGATGACGGCGGCCAGCTCGTCCGAGGTCCAGTCGAGCTTCTTCGCCACGTAGTCGAACTCCTCGTCCAGCTCCTCCCGCGTGTAGAGCGGCTGCTTCAGCTTCTCCAGCGCCTCCTCCCGGGTCATCTCGCCGGCGATGATGAGGCTGGAGAAGTGGGCGCGGCGCTTGTCGATGCCGAACTTCGTGGGGAGGTAGTACTCCTGGAAGAAGCGCGTGAAGCGGTTCTCCCCGTGCTTGCGGGCGTACGGGCGCCATCCGAGCGTCGTGGTGAGCGTCTTCACCGCCTCGGTCTTGTTGTAGTCGAGGTAGTTGAGGATGGGCACGATCATCAGCCGGCGCAGGAACAGGTGATAGAAGAGCGTCGCCGGGGACATCGACGGATAGGTCTTCAGCTTCACGGTGCCGAAGCGCCGGTGGATGCAGCGCAGGTTGCGGCCGTCGCGCTTGTCGTAGCCCCAGCCGGGCGGCAGGATGGATTCGCTGGCCACGTTCGTGCCGATGACCAGGTGCTTGATCCCGCGGCGATTCGCCAGTCGGAAGAGGATGGCGCTGATGGCGTGATCGCTCACGCACTCCAGGTCCATCACCGAGGCGAGGAAGTAGCTGCGCTGGAGATCCTTGAACTCCGCCCAGTCGATCACGTGGGTGTAGAGATCGATCCCCAGCCCGCGCATCATCCGCTCGATGTTGCCGACGGCCACTTCGCTGTTCCAGCCGTTGTCGAGATGGATGGCCAGCGGTCGGAGCCCCAGCTCCACCACCTTCATCGCCACGAAGCTGCTGTCGACGCCGCCGCTGACGCCGATGACGCAGTCGTAGTCGCGGCGCTTGCCGGACTTCTTCATCCGCGCCAGCCAGGTCTGCAGCCGCGCCTCGCGTTCCTCGCCCTTGAAGACCTCGTGCTGGAGGCGCCACTCCGCGCGCCGCGCGAAGTTGCAGACGCCCTCCGCGTCGAAGGTGATGCCCGGCGCCGTGTCGTCCATCACGGTGCGGGTGCAGATGCGGTGGCCGTCGCTCCCCGGCAGCGGCAGCGGTCTGGTGACGGTGTCGTCGATCATCGGCGATCGTCCCGAGTGCCTCGCGGGCGTCCGGAGGGGGGCGGATGATAGCAGCGCCTCGCCGCCGTCGAGCCCGCGACGAGCTCCGCCGCGCCTACGCCCATTCCACCCCGTAGCGGCGCTCCCACACCGCGAGGTTGAAATAGAGCCACTGCTGCACCAGCGGAGCCCGGGGCAGCGCGTCGAGGAGCCGCTTCCGGTCGGTCACCTCGGCGATGATGCGGGAGCCGGCGACCTCCTCGAGGATCCGCGGCTGGATGGCGCGGAGCCATGTGGCGGTCGGGGCTTCGAAGCCGATCTTGGTCTTGCGCCACAACACCTCGTCGGGCAGGATGCCGTGCAGGGCGCGTCGAAGCACGAACTTGGTCCAGCCGTGGTGGATCTTGCATGCGAGCGGCATGGCGATGGCCGCCTCCACCAGCCGGTAGTCCAGGAACGGGAGGCGCGTCTCGATCGAGTGCTGCATCGAGTTGCGATCCTCGTACCGGAGCAGGTGCGGAAGCTGCTGCAGGATCTCGAAGCGCTGGAGGTCCAGCGGCGAGCGGAACGCCTCCGCCGCCTCCACCACCGTGCTCATGTCCGCCTCCGCCGCATACGAAGGCTTGACGAAGGTGCGATCGATGAGGCGCTTGATCCGCACCGCCGGCCGCGGGAAGTAGATCCGCTGCAGCAGCACCGACATCAGGGAGAGGCGCGAGTTCCTCGACTGACGGACCGCTTCCACCATCGACGACCACCACGAGAGACTGCGCGAGACGGCCACGAAGTACCGCTCGTACCCCAGCAGCACTTCGTCGCCGCCCTGACCGTTGAGCATCACCGGGCAGTTCCGCGCCCGTGCCTCGCGGCAGACGCTCCAGCCCATGAAGACCGATGGGCTGCCGAAGGGCTCCTCCTGCGCGTGGATCACCTCGTCCACCGAGCCGGCGAAGTCGTCCACGCTGGGCGTCACCGTGGAGAGCTCGATGTCCGCGTGACGGGCCACCGCCTGGGCGAAGGCGCTCTCGTCGATCGCCGCCTCGGTGGCGCGGGCGTGGATGCCGAGGAAGCGCTGCCCGGTCTGCCGGTGGTAGAGGGCGCTGGCGATGGCGCTCGTGGCCGAGCTGTCCAGGCCGCCGCTGAGCGAGGTTCCCACCTGCACGTCGGAGCGCAGGCGCAGGCCGATGGCGTCGGTCAGGAGGTCTCGCAGGCGCGTCGCCGCGTCGTCGATCGACGCGTCGAGCAGGCTCGGGTCCGGCCGGAGGTCGTACCAGCGCTGCAGCGTCCGCCGTCCGTCGCGGAGCGAGATCCGCAGCCAGTGTCCCGGAAGGAGTCGCGTCACGCCGTCGAAGAAGGTGCCGGGCCGATGACCCTCGTACCCGGTGACCACCCACTTCAGCAGCACGGTCCGGTCGACCGCGACGCGGGGAAGGAAGGAGATCAACTGCTTGATCTCGGAGGCGAAGGCGAACTCGTGCTCCGTGTCCACCAGGTAGAGCGGCTTGACGCCGAATCGATCGCGCGACAGGAGCAGCGTCTCCTCCCGCTCGTCGTGGATGGCCAGCGCCCACATGCCGTTGAAGCGGCTGAAGCACTCGGTGCCCCACTCCGCGTAGGCGGCCAGGATGACCTCGGTGTCGGTGCCGGTGTGGAAGCGGCGACCGAGCCGCTCCAGGTCGGCGCGGACCTCGCGGTAGTTGTAGATCTCGCCGTTGAAGACGATCCAGTAGCGGTCGTCCCACGACATCGGCTGCGCGCCGCGCGGGCTCAGGTCGAGGATGGAGAGGCGGCGGTGACCCAGCCCGAGTCCGGGACGGATGCGGTAGCCCTCGCCGTCGGGTCCCCGGTGCGCGGCCAGGTTGTTCATCGTCCGGAGCCGCTGCTCCGAGATCGTCTCACCGCGCTTGTCCACCACGCCGCAGATGCCGCACATGGGTGTCGAGTTGCAGGTGGTTCGGATCGTCGTCGACGCGCGCGCTCGACGATCCAATGAATCGGTCCGAGCATACTGCCACTTTGATGCGACCGGTGAAATGGCGGAGGATGCGGCGCTCCGTCGGCCTCGGCCACCGGTCACGCCGCCCGGTGCGACGCGTACCACTCCGCCATGCGCGTCCCCACCACCGGGACCCGGACCAGCACGCGGCGCATGAACGGCGCCACTTCCGCAGCCACCGCCGGCTGCGTGAGACGGATCGCCAGCACGGAGATGAAGAGCGACACCGGCCCGATGCCCAGCACCGCCACCGCCGCCGCCAGGCGCGGCGGGCCCGGCAGCGCCCGCCAGGCGCCCCAGGCCGCCAGGGCCACCAGGCTCGCCGTGAACCAGGGCACCAGGAAGGCCCGCACCACCTGCAGGAGCCGGACCCCGCACCCAGCGCAGGCGATCCAGGCCACGACCGGCATCGTGACGGCCCAGAGTGCGGTGTCGGTCCATGCCACCGCCTCCTCGCCCCACGCCAGCATCACCGCGATGAAGAGGCCGAGACCGATGGTTCCCTGCACCACCTGCCAGACGAAGAGCGTGCCGAAGCGTCCCTGCGCCTTGAGCAGGGCCATGACCGGACCCAGCGTGAAGCTGAAGGCCTGCGCCACGCTGCACGCCACCAGGATCGGTTCGGAGGGCAGCCACTTGCGCCCGAAGAGGAAGAGGATCAGCGGTTGCGCCAGCGCCGCCTGCAGGAGCGCCACCGGGACCATGATGGCGCTGATGAGGGCGATCACGCGCAGGAAGCCGGCCACCTGGCGCATGGGGTCGCTCTTCAGCCGGCCGAAGATCGGCTGCAGCACCAGGCTGAGCTGCGACACGAGCACCGCGGCGGCTTGGACCGCCAGCTGGTACGCGAAGCTGAACTGGCCCATCTCCGCATCGGTGAGGAATCGCGAGACCACCAGCAGCGGCAGGCCGCAGACCACCGTGTGCACATAGAGCGAGAGCGCCGCGAGCAGGAATTCCACGCCCACCTGGCGGCGCACCCTTCGGGCCAGCGCCGGATGGCGCCGCTCCACGCGGCCCACGCGGCCATGCACGTGCGGTCGCGCGTCCCGCGCCGCGATCACGAACCAGATGGTCTTGGCCACGGCGGCCAGGATCTGCGGCACCACGATCGCCGCGGCGCTCGGCCAGGCCAGGGCCCACAGCACCGTCAGCACCGTGGCGCCCAGCTGCGTGGTTCCGTGGATCGTGGCCACTTCCCGGTAGCGGAACTCGATGCGCAGCCGGGCCAGCGGCCGGGTCATCAGCGCATCGGTGATCGGTCGCGTGCCGCTCAGGGCGAGCAGGATCGCCAGCTCCCCGAAGTCATAGGCTGGATAGAACCAGGCGATGAGCGGCGCCGAGGCCACCATCACCGCGCTGACCCCGATCGTGGTCCAGATCACCACCACCACGGCCGACCGCGTGACCATCGCCTCGTGCCGCTGGTGGGTGACGAGGACATCCGCCATCATCGAGGTCGGCACGATCATCACGAAGCCGCTCGCCACCAGCACGAGCGACGCCAGGCCGAACTCCCCGGGCGAGAGGGCCTGCGCCACGATGATCATGCCCACCATGCTGGCGAGCTTGTTGACGATCCCCTGCGCCGTGGTCCAGCGCGTGCCGATGCTCGCGGTCCGGGCGAAGCCTCCCGAGGTCGGCGCCCGCCTCGACGCCTCCGTCGTCCCGCTCAACCTCCACGCTCCCGCGCCGCGGCGGCGCCCGGGGTCCGGGGACGATGATGGGCGCGCGTCACTGCGCGAAGTATAGAGACGGCGCCGCGCCGCCCCGGGCGGGCAGGTCGAGCCGACGATCGTGCGCCGGTCATGGAACGGTGACTACGGTCGATCGGTCCGATCGTTCGCGCTCGCCGGCGCCGCGGAGGCGAACCACGACGCCAGCGGCGGTCCGATGATCGGCACCGGGCGCAGGACGCGGCACAGCAGCGGCGCCAGCTCCGCCGCCACCGAGGGCTGCGTGATCCGCGTGGAGAGGATGGCCAGCAGCATCGCCACCGGTCCGACGACGAAGATGGAGATCACCGCGGCCACGGGCGTCGGCCCCGGCATGATTCGCCACGCGAACCACACGCCCAGGGCCAGCGGCCCCGCGATCAACCAGGGGAGGATCAGTCCCGTGACCACGCCGCGGAACGACGGCAGGGATCCGCGCACCGCCAGCCCCACCGCCACCAGCAGGCTGCACGACCAGAGCAGGGCGTCGGTCCAGGCGGCGCCGGGGGCGCCGTAGGACTCCACCACCCATGGGAAGACGGCGATGCAGACCGCGGCATGCGCCAGCTGCCAGATCAGGTAGGTGGCGAAGCGCCCCTGCGCCTTGAGGAGGGCCATGGTGGGGGCGAGCACGAAGATGGTGGTCTGGCCGAAGGTGAGGGCCACGAAGATGGGGACGGCCGCGAACCACTTCTCGGCGAAGAGCAGCTTGAAGAGCGGCTCCGCCAGCGCCGCCTGCACGAGCGCCAGCGGAACGGTGAGGGCCGCCATCACTCGCATGGTTCGGACGTACGCGGCGGCCTGCCGGGCGCGGTCGCTCCGCAGCCGCCCGAAGATCGGCTGCAGCACCACACCCACCTGGATCGCGAAGAGGCTGATGGCCTGCGGCGCGAGCGTCACCGCCAGCCCGAACTCGCCGATCTCCTGCTTCGTGAGGAACCGCGACGAGACGATGAAGGCCAGTCCGCTGACGAAGGTGTGCACGTACTGCCCGAACGACGCGATGCTGAAGTCGCGCGCCATGCGCCGGCGGGCCCGCCCGGCGTGCGCCGGTCGCCGCGTCTCCAGGTCCTGCACATGATGCCGGATGGGCACCGGACGACCGCCCACCAGCGCGTACCAGAACGCGCGCGAGACGGTCATCAGGACCTGCGGCACCACGATCGCCGCCGCGCCCGGCAGCGCCAGCGCCCAGAACACCGTGAGCACGGTGGCCCCCAGGCGCGTCGTTCCGTTGGCGATCGCGATCTCCCGGTAGCGCAGCGCCAGCCGCATCCGCGTCAGCGGAAGGAAGCTGAGCGTCTCGGCGATGGGTCGCAGCGCGCAGACGGCCAGCAGCGAGGAGAGGAGGACGAAGTCGTACTGGTCGTAGGACCACGCGATGAGCGGCGCCGTGACGAGCATGAGCGCGGTCAGGAGCGCCCCCGCGCCGGCGGCCACGCGCCACGCGGGGAGGACCACGCTGGCCAGGTGTCGCTGATGGCTGATCAGCACGTCGCCCATCACGAGCACCGGCAGCACCATCACGAACCCGCTGGCGGTGTTGACGAGCGACGCAAGTCCGTACTCCGCCGGGTCGAGGGCGTGGGCCACCAGCACCATCGCCAGCGTGGTGGCGATCTTGTTCAGCAGCACCTGCGTGGTGGCCCACCCGGTCCCCGTCCGCGCCGCATGCGAATAGCCGCCGCCCGGCGGCGGGACGCGCTTCAGGAGCCCGGGGTCAGGCATCGGCGCCGTCCTTCCCGGCGCGACCGTCCCGGCCGTGGCGATCGGTTGGCGACGAGGATTCCATGGGAGGTTCCGCTCAGCGACCGAGCCGCCGGGGGATTCTCGCTTCCGCCGGGGCGAGCCGCGAGCCGGCGAGGAGATGGAACGCGGAGATCGGATCGGCCATTGCGTCTGCTTTCTTCACCCTCGCCAGCCGACGATCGATCCCGGCGCCTCGCTCCGCAGCGCTCCGGGCGCCGGCGTCCCCGACTCCGGCGCCGGCCCGTGGCGCGTCTCAGAAGAGACGCTCCGAGAAGCGGTCGGCGCGAAGTTCCGGAGTTTCGGGCCACGCATGATAGTCCGCGTTCGGATTCGCGCCCACCCACTCGACGAAGCGGAGCACGCTCTCCGGATGGGCGCGGACGCGCCACTCGTCGCCGAAGAGCACGCGCACGCCGAGCCAGAGGTGCGCCGGCGCATTGCGTCGCGCGAGCCCCTCCACCGGCTCGAGCAGGGGCTGGATCCGCTCCGCCACCATCCGCACGCGATCCCGGATGCGCTGGAGTTCCTCGAGGGTCATCATCGGCCTCCGCCACTATTCTGCACCGCCGATCGCGCCGGCGTCGAGCATGCACCCGTCACTCCTCATCGCAATCCTTGCGCTGGGACAGCATGGCGGCGCCGAGGCGCCGCCCGCCGCCCCGCCCCCGGGAGCGCGGTCGCATGCTCCGGGCGTCCCTCCCGGATTCGCGTGGGACCTCTACGCACGCGAACCGCTGGTCTCGGATCCGGTGGCCATCGCCGTGGACGAGCAGGGCCGCGTCTTCGTCGCCGAGAGCGAGCGGCAGGAGCGCGGCGTGGAGGACAACCGGCACTGCACCTGGTGGCTCCTCGACGACCTCTCGAACCGGACCGTCGCCGATCGGCTCCGCATGTACGAGAAATGGGCGGGCCGATTCGAGGGCGGCATGGAGCACTTCACCCGCTGGGCCGACCGCGTGCGCGTCCTCGTCGACCCCGGCGCGGACGGCAAGCCCACGCGCGCGGTGAACTTCTCCGGCGACCTGCGCGAGCCGCTCGACGGCACCAACGCCGGCGTCCTGGTGCGCGACGGCGAGGTGTGGGTGACCTGCATCCCGAACCTCTGGCGATTCCGTGACACCGACGGCGACGGCGTGGCCGAGGTGCGCGAACGGATCTTCGAGGGATTCGGCGTGCGCATCGCGCTGCGCGGGCACGACATGCACGGACTCGTCTTCGGTCCGGACGGCCGCCTCTACTGGTCCATCGGTGATCGCGGGTACCACCTCGAGCTGCCGGATGGGCGCGTCATCGCGGATCCGAAGTCCGGCGCCGTCTTCCGCTGCGAACCCGATGGCTCCGGGCTGGAAGTCTTCTGCACGGGACTGCGGAATCCGCAGGAGCTCGCGTTCAATCGCTTCGGAGATCTCTTCACCGGCGACAACAACTCCGACGCCGGCGACAAGGCGCGGATCGTCTGGTGCGTGGACGGCGGCGAGACCGGCTGGGACATGAACTACCAGACGCTGGAGGGATCGAACCAGCGCGGGCCATGGAACCAGGAGCGATTCTGGACGCTCTGGAGGGAGCAGGACGCCGTCGATCCGCTCCGCGCCGCCTGGGCGCTGCCGCCGCTGGCGCATGTCTCGAGCGGACCGAGCGGCCTCGTGGCCTATCCCGGCGTGGGATTCGATGACTCCTGGCAGGACCGCTTCCTCCTCTGCGACTTCCTCGGCGACCGCGCCTCCAGCCGCGTCCTTTCGTTCCGCGCGCGGCGCGACGGCGCGGGCTACGCCGTGGACGAGGTTCGCCCGATCGTCACCGATGTGCTGCCCACCGATGTCGACTTCGACTTCGCGGGGCGCATGCTCTTGAGCGACTGGGACGAGGGCTGGGAGAGCAAGGGTCGCGGGCAGATCTACCGCGTCTGGAACCCGCGATTCGTCGATTCGGAGCCGGTGCGCCAGGTGACGGAGATCATGCGCCGCGGCGTGCGCGAACTCGGCGACGAGGCGCTGGCGCGCCTCCTGGCCCACCCCGACATGCGCGTGCGGCTCCGGGCCCAGTGGGAGCTCGCGCGGCGCGGAGCGAGCGGCTGGTCGGCGCTGGCCGACGCCGTCGCCGACGGCGGCGACGAGATGGCCCGACTCCACGGCATCTGGGGCCTCGGCCAGGTCCTGCGCACGCAGCCCGGCGGTCCGGGAGCCGCGAAGCTCGGCGCGGTGCTCGTCGAGGCCCTGGCATCGGAGGAGCCGGAGATCCGCGCCCAGGCCGCGAAGGTGCTGGGCGAGGCGAAGTGGATGCCGGCGCTCGAGCCGCTGATTGCACTCGCCACCGACGAGGATCCGCGCGTCCGTTTCTTCGCGGCGCAGGCGCTCGGCCGGCTCGGTTCGAAGGAGGCGATCCCGGCGCTGGTGGCGATCCTCTGGGAGAACGAGGATTCGAATCCCTACCTGCGCCACGCCGCGAGCCTGGCGCTCGCCCGCATCGGCGACCGCGAGAAGCTGCTCGAGCTGGTGGCCGACCAGTTCCCGCAGGTCCGCATGGGCGCCGTGCTGGCGCTGCGAAGGCTGCATGACCCGGCGCTCGCCCGGTCGATCTTCGATCCGCAGCGCCGCATCGCCACCGAGGCGGCGCGCGCCGTCCACGATCTTCCGATCGCCGACGCGCGGCCGGCGCTCGTGACGCTCGCCGAGCGCTGGGCGGCCGCCGGCACCGCCCCGACCGCCGAGGACGCGGCGCCGCCGATCGCGGTGCGGCGCGAGGTCTGGAGGCCCGTGCCTCGGAGTTCGTCCGTGGACCTGATCGCCGATCCGCTCTTCGCAACGCCGCCGACGCTCGCCCAGGACCTGGAGGAGTTCGAGGCGCCGCGCACCGACGGCAACGACTTCGTCCAGCGGCTTCGTGGTGACTTCGTGGCCCCCGCCTCCGGTTCGTACCGCTTCGCCATCGCCAGCGACGACGCGGGCGTGCTGCTCCTGCGGGTGGGAGACGGTGAGGCGAAGCCGGTGGCGAAGGTGGCGGGCTACGCGCCGCCCGGCAACTACACGAGCCAGCCGGGGCAGCAGTCGGAGCCGATCGAACTTGCGGCCGGCGACCGCGTGCACCTGGAGGCGCGGAGCGCCCAGGGCGGCGGCGCCAGCCACTGCTCGGTGCGCGTCATGCTTCCCGATGGATCACTGCTGGAACCGATCGGTCGGCGCCCGCAGCCCAACCTCGACGCGGTGCCGCTCCTTCGCCGCGCCATCGACGAATGCCTGCGCGAAGGCAGCGCCCGCGGCGCGACGGCGCTCCTGGGCATCGCCGCCAATCCGCAGGTGCCGATGTCGATGCGGCTCGAAGCCCTGGAGTGCCTCCGGCTCTTCTCCGACCCCGCCGCCCGCGGACCGTCGGTGACCGGAGGCGACATGGTGCGCACCGATCCGCCGATCATGCGCGATCGCGTCAACGGCCATCTTCGGCCGGTGGATTTCTCCTCCCGCGATATCGAGGGATTCCGGCGGGCCCTGTCCACGCGGCTTCCGGAACTGGCGTCGCAGGGACCGGCGCCCCTCCGCGCACTCGCCCGCACGATCGCCGCCGAGCAGGGCGTGGCCCTCGATCCGGCGGCGGCGCTGGCCACGCTGCGATCGGACGCGGCATCACCGAAGGAACGAGCCCAGTGTCTCGCGCAGCTGGCGCGGCAGCGCCACCCGGAGAGCGCGTCGCTGGTGGAGGAGGCGCTGCGCTCCGAGGCCGCGGAGCTGCGCATGGCCGCGCGCGCGATTCTGGCGGAGACCGATCCGCCGAGCGCGGTGACCGAGCTCCGTGCGGCGATGACGGCACCATCGCTCGACGAACGCCGCGCCGCCCTCTCGCTGCTGGCCCGACTCGGGCGCGACGACGCCGATGCCCTCCTCGTCGAGTCGATCCGGACGGCGGCGCGCGGCTCGCTTGGATGGCCCGCGGCGCTCGATCTCGATCTGCTCGAGGCGTCCACCGCGCGGGCGGGCGCATCACCCTCCGTCGCCGAGGCGCTGGCGGCCTGGCGCGGATCGTCGCCGTCCTCGGGCGCGCCGCTCTATCTCGAGCTGGCGATGGAGGGGGGAGACGCCGAACGCGGCCGCGAGGTGGTGAACTTCCATTCGGCGGCGGCGTGCCTGCGCTGCCACGCCATCGAGGGGCACGGGGGCAACGCGGCGCCGGCCCTGGACGGCGTCGCATCCCGCCTCTCGCGCGCGGATCTCCTGCGCTCGCTGGTGGAGCCCAACGCCGCCATCGCCGCCACCTACACCGCGCCCAGCGCCATGCCGGACATGACCACGCTGCTCACGCCGCGCGAGGCGCGGGACGTGGTCGAGTACCTCTCCACGCTGCGCGCGCCGACGACCGCCGCGCCGCACTAGGAGCGTGCCCGGCGCCAGGCGGCGGTCACGCCCGCACCTCGGTGCAGACCGTCCGCGACTCGCTGAAGAAGTGCAGCGCCTCCACGCCTCCCTCGCGCCCCACGCCCGAGTCCTTCCAGCCGCCGAACGGCACGCGGAGATCGCGGACCAGCCAGCAGTTGACCCAGACCGTGCCGGCCTCCAGCCGCGCCGCAAGGCGCGCAGCGCGGTCGGGATCACCGCTCCAGACGCTCGCCGCCAGGCCGTAGCGCACGCCGTTGGCGATCGCCACCGCCTCGTCGTCGCCGTCGAAGGGAATGATCGTGGCGACGGGGCCGAAGATCTCCTCCTGGTTGGTGGCGCACTCCGGCCGCAGTCCGTCGATGAGCGTGGGCTGGTGGAAGAAGCCGCCGGCGCATCGGGCCGGAAGCGCCGCCGGTGCCACCCGCGCCCCGCCGCAGAGCACGCGACCGCCGAGCGACCGCGCCTCCGCCACCGCCCGTTCCACCTTCGCCAGATGCTCGCGCGACACGAGCGCCCCCTGCTCCGTCGACTCCTCCAGCGGGTCGCCCTGCCGCAGTCCCCGCACGCGCTCCACGAGCGCAGCGCGGAAGCGCTCCAGGACGGGTCGCTCCACCAGGATGCGCGAGCCGCAGAGGCAGATCTGTCCCTGGTTGAGGAAGGCGCTCCGCGCCACTCCGGCCACCGCCTCGTCGAAGGAGGGGCCGCTCCCGGCGCCGACCTCGGCGGTGACGATGGTGGGGTTCTTCCCTCCCAGTTCGAGCGAGAGCCGCGCGAATCGCGGCGCGGCGACCCGGGCGATGGCGGCGCCGGTGGCCGTTCCTCCCGTGAAGGTGATGGCCGCCACCGACGGATGAGCCACGATCGACGCGCCCGCTTCGGAGCCGCGCCCGTGCACGATGTTGAGGACGCCGGCGGGGAGGCCCGCGTCGCGCGCCGCGCGACCGAGGAGCGTGGCGGTGGCCGGCGTCACTTCGCTGGGCTTGCCCACCACGGTGCAGCCCGCCGCCAGCGCCGGCGCGATCTTCCAGGTGAAGAGGTAGAGCGGGAGATTCCACGGCGAGATGCACGCCGCCACCCCCGCCGCCGGCCGTTGGACCTCGCTCGTCGCCCGCGGACCCGCGGTGCCGCGCACGGCGTCGCCCAGCTCGAATCGCTCCGGCGCCTCGCCGCGCACCAGCGCCGCGAAGAAGCGCAGGTTGGCCACCGCGCGCGGGATGTCCAGTCGCCGCGCCAGCGAGATGGGCTTGCCGGTGTCGATCGATTCGGCCCGCGCAAACGACTCCAGGTCCCGTTCCACCGCCGCGGCGAGGGCGTCGAGCAGATCCGCGCGCTGCGCCGCGGGTCGCGCCGACCACGCGGGGAAGGCTCGCCGCGCCGCCTGCACCGCGTCGTCGGCATCCTCGGCCCGCGAGGCCGCGCAGCGGGCGTAGGCGGCGCCGGTCGCGGGCTCGATCACCTCCATCCATGCGCCGCCGCGCGCCGGACGCTCCGTGCCGTCGATGAGATTGCCGAAGTCGACGCTCATGCGGAGTTCGCGGAGCCGCGCCCCGGCGCGGTGCTAGCGCCAGCCGGCCGGCTGCGGATTCCGCGGCTCGGTGCCGGGCGGATTGTTCGGCGGATTTCCCGCGGTGGTCGGCGGGACCGGTTCGCCGCTGACCAGCTGGAGCCAGAGCGTGATCGTCTCGCCGTCGGTGGTCAGCACGCGGGCGACGCCGCCGTCGGCCATGGCCCGATCCCACGGGAGATGCACGCGCACCGTCACCGAGAAGGACTTCCCCGGATCGACGCGATACGGCATCGCCCCCGGCGCCGAGGCGCTCACATGCGACGACGCCGGCTCCACGCTCGCCAGGATCACCGTCTTGGAGCCCCGGTTGGTGAGCGTGAAGGTGCCGGAGAAGCCGCCGGTGCGGCCGAGCCGCGAGGGATCCACCGTCATCACCAGGCGCCGCGCGCCCTGCAGCGAGCTGCCCGGCGGCATGAAGTCGGCGCTGGTGTCGCTGACGCCCTGCGGCGAGGGTCCGGGCGGCGGGCTGCTGCATCCCGCGGCGCCCAGCGCCATCCACGCCGCCATCGCCGCGATCGCCGCGCCGCGGACCATCGACCCGACCGTTCCCTGACGCGTGTTCATCCCTGCGCCAACCTTCCTCCGTCCACCGGAATGTTCACTCCCGTGAGATACGACGCCGCCGGCGACGCCACGAACGCCGCCACCGCCGCGATCTCCGACGGATCGGCGATGCGTCCGGCGGGAATCGACTTCATCGCGTCGCGCTCCACTTCCTCCAGCGTGCTCCCCGCGCGGCTCGCGCGACCCTTGAAGAGCGCCTCCAGGCGCGCCGTGCGCGTGAACCCGGGCAGGAGATTGTTCACCGTGATGCCGAACGGCGCCAGTTCCACCGCCAGGGTGCGGCACCAGTTGGCCATGGCGGCGCGAATGGTGTTGGAGACGCCCAGGCCGCGGATGGGCGTGACCACGCTGGTGCTGGTGACGGTCAGGATGCGACCGTACTTCGCGCCGCGCATGCCCGGCACCAGGCGCTGCGCCAGCGCCTGGGCGGTGAGCAGGTGCATCCGGAACGCCCGTTCGAACTCCTCCGGGGCCGCGTCGATGGCGAAGCCCGCCGCCGGGCCCCCGGTGTTGTGCAGCAGGATGTGGACGGGGCCGCGCGACGCCTCCTCCTCCGCCGCCTTCCCGACCGACGCGAGATCGGCGAAATCGCAGCGCACGGCT
>CAZSVT010000011.1:14424-28824 GCA_964610365.1 uncultured Isosphaeraceae bacterium | reverse complement strand
CATGCGCCATGCCGCCGCGAACTGCGACTCCAGGATGGTCCTCAGGTCGTTGGCCATGCGGCGGTCTCGAGGCGATGCGCGGGGATCGACGAGGGAGGGAGGAGTCGGGGCGGCCGGATTCGAACCGACGACCTTCTGGACCCAAACCAGACGCTCTAGCCAAGCTGAGCTACGCCCCGATGGACCGCCGTCGGTCTCCCATCGTCGCGACGAGTCTACGCGAGACGCTCGCTCACTCCTCGTTCTTCATCGATCGCGCACCGCCGCCGATGACTCCCAGGTCGAGCAGCACCGCCACCACCACCAGCACGATCCAGATCCCGCCCACGCTGCCGCCGTTCTGATTCCACGCGAACGCGTATGCGAGCGTGGTGAAGGGCATGAAGAGGAACCCCACCAGCGGCAGGATCCAGGTGCTGAACGGGCTGGAGAGATACCCCGGGTTGAAGAGCCAGAGCAGGAAGAGCACCAGCCGCGGTGCGAACGCCGAGAGCAGGATGAGGATGCAGCCCACGGCGGGCATGGTCCTCATCCCGCGGCGGCAACGCAAGTTCACCGCCACTTGCCCGCCCTGCGCCCTTGGGTGATGATGCCGCGTCCCATGCCCGCCCCGCTGCTGGCCGAGGTCGACCTCGACTCCTACATCCCCATCGCGGTCGTCTTCGTGATGGCCGCGATCTTCGTGGCGGTCAACATCGGAGCCAGCGCCCTCCTGGGCCCGCGCCGTGCCGGCGCCGTCAAGGCCACGCCGTACGAGTCGGGCATGGACCCGATCGGCAGCACGCATCGACGGTTCAACGTGCGCTTCTACATCATGGCGATGACCTTCCTCGTCTTCGACGTGGAGATCATCTTCCTCTACCCGTGGGCGGTGAGCTTCACGCAGCTGGAGCCGCGGAGCGAGGAGGGCGCCCTCTTCCTCGGGCGCATCGCCTTCTTCGTGGGCACCTCGATCGTGGCCTACATCTACGCCTGGCGCAAGGGCGTCTTCCGCTGGGACTGAGCGCCGGTGCGCCCGCTCACTCGGGCCGGCGCTGCTGCGATTCCTTGAGGATCACCTCGAGGTCGAGCGTCTGGTCGCCGCGCTTGATCCGCACCATCACCTTGTCGCCGCCCTTGTGGCTGCGGAGCTGCTCCATCATGGCGGTGGTGTTCTCCAGGGCCATGCCGTTCCAGGCGAGGAGGATGTCGCCGGGCTGGATGCCGGCATCGGCGGCGCTCGTCCCGTCGGAGACGGCCTCCACCTTCACGCCGGCCTGGTCGTCCTCGAGCAGCCCCGGCTGGATGCCCAGCCGCACGCGCGCGTATCCGCGATCACGCCCCGCGGTGCGTTCCGCCTTGGCGAAGACCAGCTTCTTCGACTCCGTTCCCAGCCGCTGCACCAGCGATTCGGCGAGTTCGACCACCTTCACCGCACCGGCGGGGTTCACGGTGTGCCCGCGATCGCTCGGCCGGTGATAGTCGCCGTGGCTCCCGGTGTAGATGAAGAGCACCGGCACGCCCACCGCGTAGAAGCTGGCGTGGTCGCTGGGCCCGCGACCGCTCGGATCCGCGTGCACGGTGAGCCCGCTCGACTCCATCACCGGCCGGATCACATCCAGGAACCCCTCCGCGGTGCCGACGCCGGCCACGGTGAGCTCGTCGTTGCGCAGTCGGCCCACCATGTCGAGGTTGATCATCGCGTTGATCGAGTCGAGCGAAAGCGTCGGGTTTCGCGTGTACTCGCGACTCCCCTGGAGGCCGCTCTCCTCCGCGTCGAAGCCCAGGAAGAGGAACGACCGCATGTCCGCCGGCGCCGCGTCGGACTTCGACCACTCGCCCAGTCGGCGGGCCATCACCAGGAGCGCCGCCGTGCCGCTGGCGTTGTCGTCGGCGCCCGGATGGAGCTGGCCGCGGAAGCGCGGCGCCGAGCCGAACATGCCCATGCCCACATGGTCGAGGTGCGCGCCCACCACCACCCACTGGTCGGCCAGCGCTCCGCGCCCGCGGAGCACGCCGCCGACATTCGACGCCTTCGTGCCCCCCTCGTCCAGGTCGGTGACCATGGTCACGGTCACCTCGTCGCGCATGAGGAACGACTTCTGCGAACCGTCGTCGGCGGCGCGGCGCAGCGCGAGCAGGTCCCGGCCCTGCGGATCGGCGCGGGCGAGGAGCGCTCCGGCCGCTTCCTGCGACAGCTGCATGAAGGGAACGCCGAGCATCGGCCCGAAGGCGCTCGAATCGGTCGACTCCAGGCCGCTGCGACCGTCGACGGCGCCCGGCGGATTGACGAGGATGATGCCCGCCGGCTTGCGCTTGGTCACCGCCGTCAGCTTGCGCACGATGGGCGATTGCTCGCTGAATCGCCGCGGCGCCCAGCGACTCTTGCCTTCCTCGTTCAGCGGCTCGTAGCGGAAGAGCACCACCACGCGGCCGGTGAAGTCGGCGCCCTCGGCGAAGCTGGTGTAGCCGTCGGGCCCCTCCTCGATGCCGTAGCCGGCGAAGGCGAGCGGCGCGGTCACCGTGCCCTCGCCGGAACTTCCCATGACCTCGTAGTCCTTGCCGCGCGCCAGCGTCTCCGCGCCGGCGCCGAACGACGACGCGACGACCTCCGCCGTCTCGCCGGGGAGCGTCCACTCCTGCCGATACGAAGTCCATGACTTCGACCCCGGGTCCGAGGGGAACGCCGGCTCGAGCCCCGCCTTCTTCATCCAGAACTCCACGTACTCGTGGGTGAGCTCGCTTCCGCGCGAGCCCGGTGCGCGCCCCTCGAAGAACGGGTTCGAGAGCGTCTGCACATGCTGGAACCACTCGATGGCGTCGGGGCCCATCGGCTCGAGCAGTTCGCGGACGGCGTCGGCGTGACCGCTCTCGGGTTCGCTCGGCTCGAAGGTGTAGGGGTTGACCGCGCCTTCGACGACCACGCCCTGGCCCGGGACATGCGGCGCCGCGGGCGCCTCCTGGGGCACCGTGGTCGGCGCGGAGGGCGCGGCGGGCGCCGCCGGCGCCGCGGCCGGCGCATCCTGCCGGGTCCAGGCCGCCGAGACCATCGCCACCAGCGGCGCGACGATCGCAACGAGCGGAAGGAAGCGCCTCGGGGCACGGTCGGAGCGGGTCTCGAAACTCATGGCGGTGTCCTCGAAGAGACGCCCACTATATGAGGTTGCCCACGCGTCAGTTGCACCCCGGGGCGCACCTATACTCGGCGTTCCACCACGCCTGGCCGTGCCGGCGCACGGCGCCCGATTCGGCTCCAGCCATGTCCACCCTCCACCAGACCGCGCTCGATCGTCCACGGGAGATCGCCATCAATCCCTCACCGCTCGACCCGCTCGACACCTTCCCGCGCCGTCACCTGGGACCCAGCGAGGTGGACGAAGCGCAGATGCTCTCCGCGCTCGGCCTCTCCTCCATGGAGGCGCTCATCGACGCCACGATTCCGTCGTCGATCCGCCTGCGCCGACCGCTGCACCTGGAGGATCCCACGAACGCCGGCGGCTTCCCGCGGCGCGGCGAGCGCGAGACGCTGGAATCGCTGCGCCGCATGGCGCGGAAGAATCGCGTGCTGCGCAGCTTCCTGGGCATGGGCTACCACGACACGATCACTCCGCCGGTGGTGCTGCGCACCGTGCTGGAGAATCCCGCGTGGTACACGGCGTACACGCCGTACCAGGCGGAGATCTCGCAGGGGCGCCTGGAGGCGCTCCTCAACTTCCAGACCATGATCATGGAGCTGACCGCCATGGAGGTGGCGGGCGCCAGCCTGCTGGACGAAGCGACCGCGGCCGCGGAGGCCATGCACCTCTGCGTCTCGAGCGCCGGCGCCGCGGGAACGAGCGGCGGCCACGCCTCGGCGCCGCGCGCCTTCTTCGTGGCCGAGCACTGCCATCCGCAGACCATCGCGGTGATCGAGACGCGCGCCAGCGGACTGGGGGTGAAGCTGGTGATCGGTGATCCCGCGACCGCGGACTTCAAGGCCCTCGGATGCTGCGGCGTGCTCGTCCAGTACCCCACCACCGACGGCGCCGTGCACGACTGGAAGGCGGTGGTGGAGCGCGCCCATGCCGCCGGCGCGCTCGCGGTGGTGGCGGCGGATCTCCTGGCGCTGTGCATGCTCACCCCGCCCGGATCGTGGGGCGCGGACATCGTGGTGGGCAGCGCCCAGCGCTTCGGCGTGCCGATGGGGCTCGGCGGACCCCACGCGGCCTTCTTCGCCACGCGGAACTCGCTGGTGCGCCGGATGCCGGGGCGCCTGATCGGCGTGAGCCGCGATTCCCACGGCGCGCCCGCGCTGCGCATGGCCATCCAGACGCGCGAGCAGCACATCAAGCGCGATCGCGCCACGAGCAACATCTGCACGGCCCAGGTGCTCCTGGCGGTCATCAGCGGCTTCTACGGCGTCTGGCACGGACCGGAGGGACTGCGCCGCATCGCCGAGCGCGTGCACCTGGCGGCGAACGCGCTGGCGGCGGCGCTGCGGGCGCTCGGTCACGATCCCGGCGCCGGTCCGTGGTTCGACACGCTGCGCGTGAAGCTCGCCGCCGGCGTGAAGCCCGCGGCGGTGATGCAGGCGGCGCTCGATCGCGGCATCAACCTGCGCGCCTACGGCGACGGTTCGATCGGCGTCGCGCTGGACGAGACGGTGCTGCCGGGCGATCTCCAGGACCTGGTGGACGCCTTCGCGGCGGCGCGAGCGGGCGCCTCGGCCCCGTCCATCGACGCCCTGGTGCGCGACGCGTCGGCGGTGGAGTCCCCCATGCCGGCCTCACTGCGGCGCACGACGCCGTTCATGCAGCAGGAGGTCTTCAACCGCTTCCACGGCGAGCACGAACTGCTGCGCTACATCCGCCACCTGGAGAGCAAGGACCTGTCGCTGGTGCACTCGATGATCACGCTGGGGAGCTGCACCATGAAGCTCAACGCCACCAGCGAGATGATCCCGGTCACCTGGCCGGAGTTCGGAGCGATCCATCCATTCGCGCCCGCCGACCAGTGGCGGGGATACGCGGAGCTCTTCCGGCAGCTGGAGCAGTGGCTCTCCGAGATCACCGGCTTCGCGGCGGTGAGCCTGCAGCCCAACGCCGGCAGCCAGGGCGAGTACGCGGGGCTCATGGTGATCCGCGCCTTCCACCAGCAGCGCGGGACCGCCCATCGGAACGTCTGCCTGATCCCCGAGAGCGCGCACGGAACGAACCCCGCCAGCGCGGTGGTGGCCGGCATGAAGGTGGTGCCGGTGGCCATCGACGCCTCGGGCATGATCGATGTGGCCGACATGCGGAAGAAAGCGGAGCTGCACGCCACCGATCTCGCCTGCTGCATGATCACCTACCCGTCCACGGCGGGGATCTTCGAGGAGACGGTGCGCGAAGTCTGCGAGATCGTGCACCGGCACGGCGGGCTGGTCTACATGGACGGCGCGAACATGAACGCGCAGGTGGGACTGACGCGCCCGGCCGACATCGGCGCGGATGTCTGCCACCTGAACCTGCACAAGACCTTCTGCATCCCGCACGGCGGCGGCGGCCCGGGCATGGGTCCGATCGGCGTGAGCGCGGAGCTGGCGGAGTTCCTGCCGGGGCACCCGGTGGTGAGGCCGGCGAGCGCGGGACGCCGCGCCATCGGCCCGATCTCCGCGGCGCCGTACGGCAGCGCGTCGATCCTGCCCATCTCGTGGATGTACATCGCCATGATGGGCGCGGACGGGCTCCGGCGCGCCAGCGAGCTGGCCATCCTCAACGCCAACTACATGGCCAAGCGCCTGGAGCGGCACTACCCGGTTCACTACACGAACCACAACGGGCGCTGCGCGCACGAATTCATCCTCGACTGCCGCGGCTTCGAGAAGACCGCGGACATCCGCATCGACGACATCGCCAAGCGCCTCATGGACTACGGCTTCCACGCCCCCACCATGAGCTGGCCGGTGCCCGGCACGCTGATGGTGGAGCCGACGGAAAGCGAGTCCAAGGAGGAGCTGGACCGCTTCTGCGACGCCCTCATCGCGATCCGCGAGGAGATCCGGGCGATCGAGGAGGGCCGTCTGGATCGCGCCGACAACCCGCTCAAGCATGCGCCGCACACGGCCCAGGCCGTGACGAGCGACGCGTGGAACCACCGGTACTCGCGCGAGCAGGCGGCGTATCCCGCGCCGTGGACGCGCGTCCGGAAGTTCTGGCCGAGCGTGGGGCGCGTGGACAACCCTTACGGCGACCGCAATCTCGTCTGCGCCTGCGAACCGGTGGCGGCGTACCGGTAGCTGTGTCCGGCACCAACCGGGTCAATGATGCAGCGGCCCGTGCCCTCGGAAGGCGTGCGTGACCGTCACTCGGGGCAGGGGCCCCACCAGCCGAGGAGTTCGCCCAAGTCGCTGCCGTTGACTACGCCATCACGATCGAGGTCCGGCGGTCCGCCGAAGGAAGATCCCCAGCTACCGAGCAGGTAGCCGAGATCCGATCCATCGACGCGTCCGTCGTCATTGAAGTCCGCTCTGCACTCCGTGGTGGAGCACGGCGGCAGGAAGACGACGTCACGCGGCCCGTCGATCCCTCCGGCATCGGGCGGAGCTGCGAAGCCGATGAACTCGCCGGTCGTGCCATCGAACTTGTGCACGGCGTTCGAACCGACCGCGGCCACATAGAGGCTGCCATCCGGACCGAACTCGATCAGCCGCGGACTCGAGAGTCCACCCGACCCCGCCGGCACGAATTCGACGCACGGACCACCAGTCGCCGGACAGCGCACGACATTGTGGCTCTCGGAGCCCGAGATGTAGCAGTAGCCGTCATGGAATCGGATGCCGATGGGGCCATCAAGGACTCCCGGCGACGCCGGCACGAAGACATCGATGAACGCGCCGCTTGTGCCATCGAATCGAAGAACATTGTCCTTCTCCACGTCCACGACATAGAGATTTCCGTCGGGCCCCCAATCCATGCCCAGGGGGAAGTGAAGGCCTCCGGAGCCGTCCGGCACGAAATCTCCCAGGCTGTTGCCGAACGGCAGGCTGAACTTGGCGATCCGATGGTCCTCCGAGGAGACGAGGACGAAGAGTCCGTCCGGCGACACGAGGAGATCGTATGGGCTGTTGAGCCCCCCGGCCCCGGGCGCAACGAGCGCGCCGAGATAGGTGCCGGCGACCGGGTCGTATCGCTCCACGGAGCCGGAGTCCACGCAGACGATCCAAAGGGCTCCGTCAGTACCAAGCACCATTCCGTAGGGACGCGACAGCGGGCTGTTTGCTCCGTCGACGAGCATCCCTCCGTACACACCGCTGGCTGGATCGAAGGAATGAATCGTCTCCCCGTCCGTACAGCTCAGGAGCATGTTCAGGCACGCATCGCCGGTGTCGCACGAGTCACCGAATCCATCCTCGTCAGCGTCTTCCTGTCCGGGATTCGGAACGGTCGGACAGTTGTCCTGATCGTCGACCACGCCATCACCATCCGCGTCCGGGAGAACCGAACAGCGGAAGTTGCTCACGCTCAGAAGGGTCTCGTTGTGGGTCCGGGCATTGTCGCGCCCATCCGCGCCCTCGCCTTCCACGCCCGTCGGGACACCATCGAAACTCACCTCCGGATTGGAGAAGTGCGGGATCCTGATCCCGGGTGCGTAGGCCATCACCGTCCGCCAGAGCCCGCCGCTCATTCCCGTGAAGCGATGACCGACCGAGTACGGAAAGACCCCTCCGCTCTCGCAGCCGCCTCCGTCGCCCGGGGCGTGGCACGCGCCGAAGTTGTGTCCCCACTCGTGAGCCATGACCAGGGGATCGCAGTACCAGGTGGCAACGGAGAATCCGAACTCGGCGTGATCCGGGGCAAGCCATGCCATCCCGCAGAACGCCGAGTGGTCGACGAGCAGCATCACGAGGTCGGCGCCGTACTGGTCTCGCCAGGCATGAACCTGGTCCATCACGCCGTCCGTTGCTGTCAGCGCCTCCAGGATCTCCTGGTAGGAGTGGCCGTTCTCGTCGAATTCCACTTCCGCCGCATGGACCAGGCGTGCCTGCGTCTCCACTCCGGAGTTCTGGTAGGCGCCGTTGGTCGCGGCAACTCCCGCTTCCGCCCGAGCGATCATGGCGTCGACCCCGCCGGCGTTCTGCCTCGACCGCGGCGTCCAGAGAACCATGACATCCACGAACGACCCGTCGTCACAGCCACTTGCCAGCGGACTGCCATCCGCTACCGGCGCGGCCATCACGGCGCAGCCGGCGGGCGAGAGCGGCCACTGCTGCACCGCGTACCTGCCGTCCCCCATCGGACGCGCCTCGATTCGCGCGAACTCGCTGGATCGCAGCACGAATGATGGACCGCGCGACGTCTCATACACCTCCAGGATGCCGCCGCGCCCTTCCTCCACCAGCCAGGCAGCCCCTCGGCGACTGACGGCGATCGAGAGCCCCTCCCGGGGACTGAAGACACCCTCGTCCCCATGGGTGCTGAAGAGATCCCCAAGGTCTCTGACCAACGGCGCCACCGCCGTGCGCGCGTCACTGACCGGTCCCGCGGGGATTGCCTGGTCCGCGGCGCTCGCCTCCACGAGGAGAGGACCGCACCAGGCGGCACATATCGTGGCGACCGCGAACATGCAGCTCGCCCCGCGCGCGACGACTCCACGTCGGTGATGGAGCGAAGAGCGAACCGTGTGCGCGGACGGGCTGCGTGACGATGGCGAGGTGCCGCTCATGCCCTGAATTCCTCCATGGGTGGTCGAACTGCCACCCCCCGGAACGCGTCAGGAAGCTCCGCAACCCGCATCGGAACTTCGGAAACTTGCGCGCCGTGCCGGGGCCCCCGAGACCTACCCGGCGGGCGAAGCGCGTTCGGTCGACTCCAACTCTTCGAGGAGTCGCGCCGACCACTGCACTTCTTCATCCACTCGTCGCGAAGGGGGCGTGTGCAGGAGCCTGGAGCGAAGGGCCTCCGCCCAATGCCGCGCGGCCACCGAGTCCCCCTGCCTCGCAGCCGCCATGGCCACGATCGCGAGCTCGAAGAGATCACTGGGACCCTCGAGCGGCTCTGATGCATGCGGGTCCCGCAGACGAGCGGCACCCAGGGCGATGTCGATGGCCGCCCTGGGATCTCCGGACCGGAGCATGTTCAGAGCGAGCGCACTCCTGAATCGGAGCTCGCCGGGCATCAGATCGACGGCGAGCCGTGCCGCATGCAATGCCCTCGCTCTTGACTCGGGCCCCGCCAACGGCTCGAGGCCGGCGGCCACCGCGGACTCGTAGAGAGCGGGCGCGAGCGTGATCGCCAATCGTTGCATCGCCTGCGCCGGAGGGATGCCGTTGGCTGTGGACGTCCGTTGGCTCGACGAACTGCCTCCGGCGTCCATGTCCAGGAGTTGATGGACCCTGGACTCCAGCACGCCCGCCGCAGGAGTGTCGCGCTCCTCCACGACCGCAACCGCGAGCTCCTCCAGGCTCCGCGACAACGGCTCCAGGTCTGATCGGCTCAGCATCAGCCCCATGGAGCCATCGGTCTCCCAGAGGCGCACCACGTTGCCGCTTCCCTGCGGCCCGGAAGAGGCGGACGCCAGCGTCTTGCCGTCAGGTGAGAACGCGAGGGAGCGCGACGGCCCCGGTCCACCTCGCAACCTTGCCACAAGGTTCCGTTCGCTCGTACTCCAGATCAGGATGGTGCCATCGTCGGATCCCGACGCGAGGCGTTCCTCGATCGGATGCACGGCGAGCGCCGTCACGCCACAGTCATGTCCCCTGAGCAGCTCCTGGATGCTGCCGCTCCGGGGGTCCCGGATGGCAATGGTGGAATCCGTGGAGCCCGTGTAGAGCACGCGACCGTCCGGGGCATGCCGGACGACGAGGATGCCGCCTGACGACTCGTCGCACTCGTCGAAGGTGGCTCCTCCGGTCCCGAGGTGCATCAATAGCAAGCGGCCGCCGATCGACCCTTCGCGTGGCGAGGAACCCAGTGCGACGGCCAACTCCGAGCCCCGGCTTCCGGGCCTGAAGTCCATCGATGTGACCGGCGCGGAAACTGCGATGACCGTCGCCGAGTCCGTGGATTCGCGCACTCCATCTGGCGCCATCGCTTCATCCACGTCCAGCACGACCACCTCATACTCCTCGCCGTTGGATCGCGTCTCGACCCGGGCGCCCTCGGACCGATCATCGCCGGTCGATGGCAGTCGCGAGAACGCGCACGCGACCCGACCACCATCAGGGGAGACCGCCACGGCGGTTGCGACCGTTCCCGGTCGTCGGAATCGATGCAGGACCCGTGGCTGGGATCCGCGTTCGGCGATGTCGAGCATGTAGCACTCTCCATCGACATTCGCGACGACCGCCAGGGGCTTCGTCGGATGGACGGCCGCCATGCTGTGCGACCGTCGCTGGACTCCGGTGATCGAACGAGGGCCGAGCAGATTCAGTCGGTCCCAGCACAGCACCTGGCCGTCCTCGGCGACGGAGACGATGGTTCGACTGTCGACCAGGAATCCAACGGCACCGACGCTCGTCCTGAAGCCTCGACATTCCGGCACCATCGCGAACGGCGGATTGCTCCAGACTCGAACTCGGCCATCCCGGGACGAACTCACGATCCGACGGCCATTCGACGAGAAGTCGATCGACAGGACTTCGTCAGTGTGACCGACGCAGCATCCCGCCTCTCGGATGCCCCGCAAGGCTGCTCCGTGCGCGGCACGAGCTGAGGCCCCCCCGCGATTGAATTCCAATTGCCAGAGTCGCACGAGGCCGTCCACGGATCCGCACGCGAGGAGAGAGGGATCCGACGGCGAGAACGCGATGGTTCGCACACCTCCGCCGACGTCGGGGAATGCGGCGATCGCCTCTCCCGGAGCCGAGGTACCGGCGCCCGGCTCTTCGCTCGGCAAGTGCATCGCCTCCTGCTCCAGCCGGGCGACGCTCCAGATCTTGACCATGCGATCCATCGCCGAGGTCGCGAGCAGCGTGCCGTCGCAGTTGAACGCGCAGGATTGCAAGTTCGAGAGATGACCTCGAAGGCGCGCAACCTCGCGGACGGCACCAAGGTCGCTCGTGTCATAGAGACGGACGAGTCCCTCCCCCGTGGCAACGACCACGCGGCGACCATCGGAACTGATGTCCATGCTGACTGGAGATCCCGCAAGCGAGATCATGCTGGGCGGGTGCACGACCTGTCGCTGTTGATCCAATCTCCAGAGGAAGATCCCCTCGTCCGGGCCTTGCTCGCGACGGCCGGTGATCGCCACGACGCGACCGTCGTCCGTCATCGCAATCTGCGGATCATGGATCGCGGAGTACCCCGGCTCGACGCAGCGCCACGACTCGCCCTCCCGCCGGACCCCACCTGCCGTGTCGACGAACGACTGGGCGCGCGACTGCCGGTCCACCATCAGCATGCGGTCTCCGCCACGATCCGCCGCGCCGACCACGGAGTCGAGTGCGTCCAGATCGAGTCGAGTCACTCCGTCGGCCGTCCCCCACGAGGCGTCGCCCGGTGGCAGGCGCCAGATCACGCCCTTGCTGCCTCCAAAGCATCCGACGATCGCTCGATCGCCGCACGCGAAGAATGCCCGCCCGGGTTTCAGATTCGGCGGCCCCTCGAACACGGCGATGGCCTGCTCCCGACGATGTCGAAGATGTCGAAGTTCCCACGGCAGGGGGTCCCGGGCCCCCGCGAAGGCCTCCTCGACCGCCCGTTCGAGCATCCGCGAGTGGCCGCTCGCCACGGCGTCGAGGGCCGCGAGACCCGCCGACCGGGCTCGTTCGCGGGCCTCCCGCGCGGCCGCGCTCCTGACCGAGATGGCCGTGAGCATCGCTGCAACCGCCATTCCGACCACGCTCACGGCGACGATGGACGCAGCAATCGTCGCCGCCCGGTGGCGCCGCGCGAGGGCCACCGCACTTCTCCACGGAGTCAGGCGCCGTGCAAGAACCGGTTCGTGCGCAAGGGATCGCCGAAGGTCGGCAGCGAGTTCATGCATCGTCTGGTAGCGATGAAGCGGTGACTTCTCCAGTGCCTTGGCGATGATGCATTCCAGGTCACCGCCGAGGCGGCGATCCCTCCTGCCGAGACGAATGGGCGGCCAATGACGGATCGCGTCGAAGAGCTGCTCCGTGGCGAGTTCGTCGTCGCCATACGGAAGCCGATCCGTCAGGAGCTCGTAGAGGACGACGGCAAGCGAATACACGTCCGTTCGCGCATCGAGAGCTCCCGCGCGATGCACGCATTGTTCCGGACTCATGTAGGCGGGCGTTCCCACCCGCTGCCCGGTGAGGGTCAGGCCCCCGCGGGCATCGACTGCCTGCGCCACGCCGAAGTCGATCACCTTGATCCTGCCAGAGCCGTCCACGAGCAGATTGGAGGGCTTCAGGTCGCGATGAATCACTCCGTGGGCGTGTGCATCGGCGATGGCCTCGCAGACCTCGATGATGAGATGCACACGCTGGACGATCGTCAGTTGATGCTTCCGGGCGTACTCGACGATGTTCACCGCACCATCCACCAGCTCCATCGCGATGTACGGAATCGACGCTCCCGCGTCATGGTGCACTCCGACCTCGTACAGGTGGGCGATGCCGGGGTGGCGCATGCGCGCCAGGGCCTCCGCCTCGAACTCGAAGCGCCGAAGCGAGGAGGGAGAGGCGAGCCCCGGAGGGAGGAGCTTGAGGGCGATCACACGGGGGGGCCGTTCCTGCTCCGCCTCATGGACCACGCCCATGCCACCGACGCCGATCAATCTCCGGATCCTGAACTGCCCGATGATCCGGCCGTCCGTCGCGTGCAGGTCCGGCGTGCCGCCGAGAATCCCGGCCGCAACATCGCGGAACGCCGCGCCGTCCGACGGCAGCGGGTCCGATCGCTCCCGGTGGGCCGCGAGGAGTCGCAGCACCGCCCGCTGCAGCTCCGCGTTCCCTGCCAGCATCGCCCGCACCTTCGCCTCGGCCGCATTCGGCGTCAGGTCGCAGACGGCCTGGAAGACGTCGCGCACTCGAGCGCGATCCCGCCCCGACGCCTCGTCGTCGTCCATGCGATCAGTGGACGTCATCGAGCTGGACCTTCAACCACGCTCGCGCGAACTGCCAGTCCTTCTCGGCCGATCGCAGGCTGATCCCAAGAGTCTGGGCGATCTCCTCCATGCCGAGCGCCGCAAAGACGCGCATGCCCACGACCCGCGCCGGCCGCGGATGCTCCCGTTCGAGGCGCGTGAGCGCCTCATCGAGGGCCGCGGCCCGAGCATCCGCTCCAGCTTCTTCCTCGCAGGCGAGCTCAAGGGGGAGGCGCCGCCATCCACCGCCTCGCTTGAGTCGATTCCGTCGTCGAATGTGGTCGAGCACCAGTCGACGCATGACCATCGATGCCACGGCGACGAAGTGCTCCCGGTCTCGCCAGCACGGCTTCTTCTGCTCGAGAATTCGCTCATAGGCGGCATGAACCAGCGCCGTGGGGTTCAGACTCTCGAGCGCCTTGCCGCCTCGTACATGCCTGCGGGCCAGCTCCCGAAGTTCGTCGTAGACCAGCGTGTAGGTCTCATCGATGACCCGACGATCGCCGGTCCCAACGCTCCGGAGCACCTCGGCCACAGGATCTTGCTCGCCGGGAACGCCCATGGATGGGCCTGAGCATATTGGGTGGGGGCCGTCGATCCAATGAAGATCCCCGTCGTCGCCGCGCTCCTCGTCCTTGGTTCATCTCGAGCGGCGTCCCGAGAACCACCGATGCCTCGGTATCGCGGGTCCTGAGCCAGATGTTCGCACGCGAGCGCACTGAGCACCCATGCCCTCTCGTGAGCCGATGGGTGCGCGCCGCTCGATGATGACGACTGATCGATCCTGCCCGGGGAGACTCCGAGAGCACCAGTACCATGGAGTAATCCCGTGCGACCAACGCACGGCGGGAGACGCGCCATGGGTCAGGACTCCATCTCGCGACGCACGCTGCTCGGGGCCGGGGCGGGGCTCGTCCTCGCCGCGATCACCTCGCGGACCATCGGGGCCGCGTTCGCCCGGTCCGCCGGCTCGTCGACCTCGACGGACGCCGCCGCGACGCCGCGCCGCCAGGCCGCGCGCCCCGACACCCTGCGCGTGCTCTCGATCGGCGTGATCGGAACGATCGGCGAGCACGATCGCAGGACCGTCGCGTCGCACCCGCGGGCGAAGATCGTCGGTCTCTGCGACGTGGACTCCGCATCGCTGGGCAGGGCCGCCGCCGAGCATCCCGGCGCCTTCACCTGCGCCGACTACCGCGAGGCCTTCGACAGGCACGGCGACGAATTCGACGCGGTGATCGTCTCCACGCCCGATCACTCGCACTGCGCGATCATGACGATGGCCCTCTCGCGCGGGAAGCATGTCTACGGGCAGAAGCCGCTGGTGCATCAACTGGAGGAGCTGGAGATCCTCCGCCGCGCGGCGGCCGCGCACCCCGAGTGCATCACGCAGACCGGCGCCCAGCGCAT
>CAZSVT010000011.1:0-14414 GCA_964610365.1 uncultured Isosphaeraceae bacterium | reverse complement strand
GCGCCGCGCCGCGGTGGACCTCCTTCGACGCGGGGCCCTCGGCAGGGTCATCGAGGCCCACGTGGTCTTCGGCGGCGGCGCCCGCTCCGGCGGTTTCTACTTCGCCGATGGGAAGCTCGGCGACCCCATCGATCCGCCAACGGGCTTCGACTACGACCTGTGGCTCAACGGCGCCGCGCACGAACCGTGCCGGCCGCAGATGGTGCAGCGCCAGTGGCGGAGCTGGTGGAAGTACGGCGGCGGTCAGATCGCCGACTGGGTGGTCCACCTCACGGATGTGCTCTTCTACGCCTTCCCCGAGCTGACTTCGCCGGTGCGCGTCTGTTCGCGCACGCCGTCGCGCGATCTCTCGAACTTCCACGCCGATCGCGTGCTCTCCACGCTCACCTACCCGGTGTCGGACGATCGCTTCGCGGCCACCACCTTCAACCTGCACTTCCATGACGGGGACCTCAAGCCCGATCGCGCGCACCTCGGCATCGGTGCGGGCGACTGGCCCGACGGCATCGTCACCATCGTCGTGGCGGAGGGCGGCACCATGGTGCTCGCGCCGTCGGGACCGATCGAGATCTGGCGCGACGGCGCGAAGACCGACGGCCTCCAGATGCCCGGCCTGCCCTCCTATGAAGGCTTCAACCACTGGCACGCGTGGGTGGACGCGGCGCTGGGCGTGCCGACGCCCCATCGCTGGATGTCCTTCGAGATCGGCCTGCGCTGCACCGAGCCCGGGCTCCTCGCGGTGAAGGCCGCGAAGTACCCGGGCCAGGTGCTCGACTGGGACCGCGCCACGCTTCGCTTCGCCAATCACGACCAGGCGACGCGCACGCTCGTCCGCCGCAACTATCGCGCGGGGTTCGAGCCGGTGCGCGTCGCCTGACGCCCGATCAGGGTCCCGGCAGCACCGGGCTCCGGTTCATGATCACGGTGGTCGGCGGATTCGCCGCGCCGTTGGCGACGAAGCCGATGGTCACCGATTCACCTTCGTGGATGTGGCCATTCCAGGTTTCGTTGGCCACCTCCGCCACCCCGCCCGACTGCGAGAGCAGCACGCCGTCCCAGAGGGAGCCGATGGTGTAGCCGGGCGTGTCGAACTGGAGCGTCCAGCCGTGGATCATCTCCTCGGAACCGTTGGTGATCGTCAGGTTGCCGACGAAGCCGCCGCTCCAACTGTCCACCACATTCCAGGTCCAGGTGAGACCGAAGATCTGGCACGCATCGAGGAAGCCGTCGCCGTTGCCGTCGCCGCCTTCGGCGAGCTCGCACGAATCCGGGACGAGGTTCATGTTGCAGTCCTCCACCGAGCCTTCGAGGATCGCGCAGAGATCCGGCACGCCGTCGGCATCGCAGTCGGCGAGCGATTCGCACGAATCGGGGATGCCGTTCAGGTTGCAGTCGGCGGCGCCGCCGGCGATCTCCTCCGCGTCGGAGATTCCGTCCCCGTCGCAGTCGGGACCGCAGAGTCCCCACGCGCCGAGCAGCGTGCCGAGATCTCCGCCGTTCACCAGTCCGTTGCCGTCGAGATCGGCCGTGCACGGCGCGGGGCATGGGCCCCAGGCGCCCAGCATCGCGCCGAGATCGGCGCCGTCGATGCGGCCGTCGCGGTCGAGATCCGCCGGACAGTCGACGATCCCGCCGCTCCCGAAGTCCACATCGCTCACGCTGTAGAAGCCTTCGCCGACGGGATCCAGGCGCTGCCAGATCACCACGATGCAGTGCTTGCCGCTGCGCGCGGGGATGATGGTGTTGAAGCGGTACTCGTTGTCCATCTTCATCACCGGGCCGAGCGTCAGCTCCTCGAGCTCGCCCCAGGTGAGCGGCATGAGCGGATTCCAGTCCGCGCTGGTGATCCACGCGTGGAAGACGCTCGGATCATGCGGCGTGGTGGCGTACCAGACGAACTCGAACGGGCCCGCGCTCATCGGCGTCGAGGGCCAGTCGTCGCGCACCAGATCGAGGCCCTTGTACTTCGGGTTGCCGCCGCTGGCGATCGCGCCGTCGGGAATGAAGGTCTCGTACGGCGCGTGCATCTGCTGCTGCGGCGTGCCGGGATAGAAGTTCACCACTTCGTTCCAGTCGTAGAAGGGCTGCGTGCCGCCGAGTTCGATCGCCGCCTGCACCGCCGCGGAATCGGGGCTCTGCGGATCCTCGAGGAATCCGGCGTAGATCCGCGAGATCGGCTGCGACATCGAACCGTGTCCCGCCGCCGGCGCCGCCGCGACCAGGGCCAGCGCCGCCGCGCCCGTGAGACGACCCGCGAGGCCCGCGGCGAATCCGCCGGCGCGGCCGCCGTCGATCGACATCGTTCCGCGATGCGCACGCCGCCACCCCCGCGGCCCCGTGCGGTCGAAGCTGATCCACTCCATGCTGATGCTCCTCGTCCCCGCCCCGCGACTCGCCCGCGAACGCGATGGAGGACACGGCCCCGTACGCGGCATGCACGCCCGCGTGTTGCACCGGATTCAACCTATCGGAATCGCGGCGCTGCATCGTCCGAGCCAGCGCCAGCGCCGGAACATGGGCGCCGGCAGTCCCGCGCGCCCGATCAGCGCCCGAACATCGCGCTCCAGGAATCCCTTGTCGGCGGAGAGCACCGCGTCGTGCCGCACGATGCGCGGGAAGGGCAGCGTGATCACCCGAACGGCGAAGCGGCTCCATCGATCGCGCGAGAGATCGTTCCAGATCACCAGCCGCCGCGCCAGGCGCCCCATGATCGCCAGCAGCACCGCCCCCTGCTCGTCGGGGAAGTGATGGAGGAACATGCCGGCGTGGACCACATCGAAGGAGCGCGGCGGGAAGTGCCGCTCCAGGTCGAACGCGTCGGCGCGGAGGAGACGAACGGGATGCCGGGCGTCCAGCGCCTCGCCCGGTTCGAGCCCGTGCGCCCGGAGTTCGCGGCGCGCCTCGTCGAGGCTCGCCTCGAGGAGATCCACGCCCACCACGCGGACCTCGATCCCGTGCCGCCGGCCCCATTCGACGGCGGCGATGGGGATGTCCGCGCACCCCGTGCCCACATCCAGCATCGAGAGCGAGTCTCCCCACGCCTCGCGCCGGGCGTCCAGCGGACGCAGCAGCCCCGCCGTGCCGCCGAGCCGTCGATTCACCCAGCGGATGAAGCGGAAGGCCCGGGCGATTTCGCGGGGATCCGCCTCCGGATCGTCCATGATCTCGGCGCGGGTCGGTCGTTCGGACACGGCGCGAGTCTAGTGAGCGCCACCGCCGCGCCGTCGTACGATGCCGCCGTTCGACGACGATCCCTCCGCCGTCGGCGCCGGGCGCCGCGACGACGGGCGTGCGCCGGATCCGCGCCGAGGAGTTCGTGGAAGCACCTTCGATGCACGCTCGATCGACATGGAGGCGCCGCCTCTGGTACGGCGGCTCGGCGTGCGGCACGGTGGCGGGATTCATCGTGCACCCGCTGCTCGGCGCCGCGGTCGGCGGCGCGGCGGCCGCGGTCGTCTTCGGCAGCGCGATTCGGCCTTCGAGCGACTTCTACATCCGACCGATCCGTCGCAGCGACCGCGCCTCGCGCTCCGTGGCCCTGACCTTCGACGACGGCCCCGACCCCACCCGCACGCCGCAGATCCTGGAGGTCCTGGCGGAGTGGCGGGCCCTGGCCACCTTCTTCATGATCGGCCGACGGGCCGCGGCGGCGCCGGACCTGGTGCGGCAGGTGCTCGGCGCCGGCCACGAGGTGGGCGGGCACACCTATTCCCATGCGCGGACGCTGCCGTTCGGCGGGACCGGCCGGCAGTCGCGCGAGATCGAGCGCGGCCGCGACGCCCTGATGGACGCCGGGGCGCGCGAGGTCCGCTGGTTCCGACCGCCCATGGGCATCGCCACGCCGGCGCTCGCGCGAGCGCTGGAACGATCGCCGCTGCGACCGGTGCACTGGTCCGTCCACTCCCGCGATCTCGGCGATCCGCATGAGGAGCGCATCGCCTCGCGCGTGCTCTCGCGCGTGCGCGGCGGCGACATCGTGCTGATGCACGACGGTTCCGACCGGCACGGGTCGGGGCCCGCCGCGCTTCCCGCCGCGCTGTGCCGGATCCTGGCCGGCCTCCGCCGGCGCGGACTCGAGCCCGTGACGCTCTCCACGCTCCTCGGCGCCGCGGAGGCGATGCGATGAGCGGGGCCGACGCGACCGCGGTGATCCCGCGCCCGCTGCTGGCCGGAGGGACGCGGCGCGAACGATGGCGCCGCGCGTGCTTCGGGGCGCTGGCGCGATCGATCGAGTTCTCCTTCGGGGTGCTGAACACCGTGGCCTACCCCGTGCATCGCCTGCGCGCCTCCATGCTGGCGGACGGCCCGGTGATCTTCGTGGCCAACCATCGCAGCCTCCTCGACACGCCGTTCATCCGCTGGTCGGCCGACGGCGCGGTGCGGCGCCGCCTGGTCACCGTGGGCGGCTTCGACTTCTTCGAGCCGCGCGGAACGGCGCGGCAGCGGCGCCGCGCGGCGCTGGTGCTCCGCTTCATCGTGGACGGATACCGCGTGTGGATGATCGATCGGCGCCTCGACGGATCGGTGCACCTGGGTCCGCTCGCGGCGCTCCTGGAGGACGGGTGGTCGGTGCTCCTCTATCCCGAGGGCAAGCGCTCGCGCAGCGGTCGAATGGGCCCCATGCAGCCGGGCGCCGCGCTGCTGGCTCGACGCACCGGGGCGCGCGTGGTGCCGATCTTCGTGGACGGAACGCAGCGGATCCTTCCGCCCGGCGTCACCTGGCCGAGACCGGCCGCGCTGCGCATCCGGGTGGGCGCCCCGATGCGGCCGGAGCCGCTCGAACATCCCGAGGCGTTCATGCGGCGCCTGCGCGCCGCGATCGAGGCCCTGGCCGAGGGAGACCATGCGCCCGCGCGCGAGGCGATCGGCGGCGCGGGCGCTCCCGACGGCGCCGGGACGCCGGGCGCCGCCGGCGCGGCGGAGCGCGCGGCGTGATCGGTCGCCGGATCGAAGCGGCGCTCTTCGCGATCCTGCTCCTGCCGCTCGCCCGCCACGCACCGGCCGTCTCGCGGAGACTCCAGCCGTTCTTCGCATGGGTCACCTGGGTCTGCCTGCCGGGTCGTCGCCGATCGCTGCGGCGCATGGCCCGCGTGGTGCTGGGGCCCGCTGCGTCGCCGCGCGACCTGGACCGCCACGGTCGGCGCGTCCTCCGGAACATCCAGGCATTCATCGCGGATGTGGCCTCCATCGATCGCCGATCGATCGACGAGCTGGCCGGGAGGATCCGCGGCTTCGACGGCCTGGATCACCTGCTCGGGGCCCTGCACGCCGGCCGCGGAGTGATCATGGCCAGCGCCCATCTCGGCGGATTCGAGTCGGCGGTGGCGGCGCTGCGGCGCCTGAGCCAGGTGCCGGTGCACGTGGCGTTCCTGCGGGATCCGATCCGGGCGTTCGATCGACAGCGCACCCGCGCCCGGCGTCGACTGGGAATGGTGGAGCATCCGCTGGACGGCGGCGTGGACGCATGGCTCTCGCTGCGCGACGCCCTGCAGCGCGGCGAAGTGGTGACCGTGCTCGCCGATCGCGTGATGCCCGGCCAGCGCGGCGCGACGCTCCGCTTCTTCGATCGCCCCGCGCTCCTCCCCGGCGGTCCCGTGCGCCTGGCGGGCATCGCCGGCGCGCCGATCGTGCCCACCTTCGTCGTGCCCGCGCCGGACGGCGGCGCGACGCTGCGGTTCGGGCCGCCCATCCGCGTGGAGGACGCGCGACGCCCCATCGACGACGATCATCCGGCGCAGCGGGCGCTGGTGGAGGCCATGGAGCGCGCGATCCTCGCCGCGCCCGAGCACTGGCTGACGGTCGACGGACCGTGGATCGACGAGCGGCGCTGATCCGCCGCTATCATGACCGCCACGACGATGTTCAGCCGCGACACCGTGCGCTCCACGGTCGAACGGGTCCTCCGCCACGACCTCAAGTTCGGCCAGATCACGATCACCGACGAGACGAAGCTCGTGGGAGGCGACCTGCCCCTCGACTCGCTCGATCTCCTGATGGTGGTCACCGGCACCGAGAAGGGCCTGGGCGTGAAGCTGCCCGGGCGTCGCATCGATGCGTCGGTGATGCAGACCGTCGGCACCTTCGTCGACTTCGTCTGCCGCGAGCTCACCGCCGCGGCCGGGACGCGCTGATGGCGTCCGTCGATGCGCTCCGGCAGCAGCCGCCGTTCCGGTTCGTGAGCGAGGCCCGGTGCCGCGACGACGGCGCCGAGGGTCGATGGCGCCTCGACGGCTCCGAGCCCTTCCTCGCCGCCCACTTCCCCGGCGATCCGGTGGTGCCCGGGGTGCTCATCGTGGAGGCGCTGGCGCAGCTTGCGTCGCTCGTCCTGATGCAGCCGGACGACGGCGCCGCGGCCGCGACGACCGATGGGCCCGGCGCCGCGCCCTTCCCCGCGGAGCGAACCGCGTCGAGCGGTGCGGCCGGATCGCCCCCGCTGCTCGTGTCCGTCGAGATGCGCTTCCGCTCGGTGGTCCGACCGCCGGCGGTCGTCGAGCTCCAGGCGCGGCTCGACCGCGCGGTCGGCGCGCTGGCCGAGTTCGAGGTGCGGGCGCACCTGGAGCACGCATCGGTCGCGGAGGGCCGACTGGCGCTCCGCGGCGCCGGCGGAGCGCGGGCGTGAGCGTGGTGATCACGGCGGCCGCGCTGCGGACGGCGCTCGGCGCCGATCGCGCGGAGGTCCTTCGCCGGGCGATGGCCCGCGAGCGCGCCCTGGCGCCGTCGCCGGCGCTGGAGAGCGCGCGCCCCGGCGATCGCACCTTCGGCTTCCACGGCGGTTCGCCGGGTCCCGATCGCGCCGAGGATCTCCTGGCGGCCACGATGGCGGATGCGCTCCGCGAGGCGGGGCTCACCGAAGCGGCGCAGCGCGGCGATCGGCGCGTGATGGTCGTGGTGGGGACGACGCTGCACGGCATGCGCCACCTGCGCGAGTACCTGCGCGGCGGGCCCGCCAAGGGCGCGGGCCTCCTCACGGCCGGGTCGGTGCTCTCGATCGCCGCGCATCGATGCGGGCTCCCCGCCGCCGGCGTCACCATCTCCACCGCGTGCGCCTCCGGCATCACCGCGGTGGGCATCGGCTGCGACCTGCTGGAGCGCGGCGACGCGGATCTGCTGCTCGTGGGCGGCTACGACCCGGTGAGCGAGTTCTCCCACGCGGGCTTCGACAGCCTCCGGCTCCTCGCCTCGGATGCGCCGCAGCCCTTCGCGCGGAATCGCGAAGGCATGCGCACCGCGGAGGGCGCGGCGATCCTGGTGCTGGAGCGGCGCGACGACGCCGATCGGCGCGGGGCCCGCATCCTGGCGCGCGTGGCCGCGGTGGCGGAGACCTCCGACGCCTACCACCTCACGCAGCCGCATCCGCAGGGCGAGGGCGCCGCGGCGGCCATCGTGGACGCGGCGCGACGCGGCGGCGCGCCCGATCTCATCGTGGCCCACGCCACGGGCACCGAGGCCAACGATCTCTCGGAGTACCGCGCCTACGAGCGAGCCTTCGGCGCGGCGCTCGCTTCGATTCCGGTCACGGCGCCGAAGTCGGCGCTGGGGCACACGCTGGGCGCCGCCGGCGCGATCGACGCCGTCCTCTGCATCGCCATGGCGGAGGCGGGACGCATCATGCCCACCCTGACGCCCGCCGAGGCCATCGATCGCGAGGCGTTTTCGGCGCTCTCCCTGGTGGTGGAGCCGACCGCGAGACGCCTCCGTTCCACGCTCAACCTGGCCCTCGGGTTCGGAGGGTCCAACGCCGCGCTCTCGCTGCGGCATGGTGCGGCCGATGATCCGGAGGCGGCGGTCGTGCGCGCCGGGACCGCGGCGCGGAACCCGGTGCCGTCGGCGGAGCCGATCTGGATCACCGGGATCTCGGCGATCGTTCCCGGCATGGCCTGCGCCGGCGCCGCGGTGGGATCGATCGAATGCGTGGAACCGGGCGACGTGTCGGATGATCTGCTGGCGCCGCACCTGGATCTGCGCGCCGCCCGCCGCATCGCGCCCGTCTCACGGCTGGTCCGCGCCGCGGTCCGCCTGGCGGTGGACGATGCGGGACTGACTCCGGAGATGCTGGCGTCGTCGCATGCGCTCTGCGCCACCCAGCACGCGGCCATCGGCTACAGCCTGGACGCGTATCGCGAGGTGGTGGAGGGCGGACTCGGCGCCGGCAATCCGCTCCTCTTCGCCGAGAGCGTGCCGAATGTCCCGGGCGCCCAGTGCTCGCTCGCCTTCGGCGTGCGCGGACCCACGATCGGCGTCATCGGCTCGCGCGCCGCGTTCGTGGAGGCGCTCCTCCTGGCGCGGGCGCGCCTGGAGGCGCGGGGACTCGATCGCGTGATCGTGGTGGCCGCCGAGGAACGCCATCCGCGACTCGACGAGGTGCTCGTGGCCTGGAGGGACGCCGACGGCGGAGATCCGAAGACCGCGGCCGGCGCGGTGGCGCTGGTGCTGGAGCGCGCCGGCGCCGCCCGGGCGCGCGGGGCCGGGCCCTCGGCGCTCCTCGGGTTCATGGAGCTGCGCGCGCCCGAGACGCGCCACTGGCGGGCGATCGTGCGCGCCGGCCGGGCGCTGGCGGACGAGAGGCCGGGCCTCATCGACGCGCCGGCGCGGCCGGGGATCCCCGGTCGACTCGAACGCCGCGTGATCGGCGATCGGCTCGGCGCATCGCTCGGCGCGGAGATGCACGCCGTGGGGCCGGCGCTCCTGGCGGCGCGGCGGGCGGCGCGGCGCGAAGCGGGCCTCATCCTGGCCCTTGATGCCTTCGGGGGCGTGGGCCTCTGCGAAGTGCTTCCGGCGCCTTGATCGAGTCGATCCGCGTCATCGCGCCGATCGGCCGGCCGGGACCGGCCGGCGCCCGGTTCAGGAATCCCGGCGCCGAAGCACGCGGGACGACGCGACCAGCAGGATCGCCAGCGCGGTGATGATCGGCGCCACCGGCAGCCGGGCGAGCAGCGCCGCCGCCACGCCGCCTCCGACGGCGAGCCCCATGGAGCCGTGCAGCCGGATCATCGTCCACGCGGCGACGGCGCTGGCGATCCATGCGGCGCGGGACGAGACGCCCGGCATTCCCCAGGCGCCGAGGAGCGCGGCGCCGATCGCCGCCGAAGCCGCGCCGTGCAGCCTGGACGGAGCATCGCCACGGAGCTGGTCCATCATGCGGCGCGGCGACAGTGCCGCGCCGATCTGCCAGGCGAACCGCTCGAGCGAGCGCCTCGTCGGCCATGGCGGTCGCAGCGCGAGCATGCAGAGCCAGAGGTTGATGGCCACGCCTTCCGGCCAGTCGCGACGGAAGCGGTAGTGACTGCGGCGCGCGCCGCCGACCTCGTAGATGCAACGGATCGGCATCGATTCGTAGATCGCGCCCGCCCAGATCGCCCGCGTGAGGAACTCCTCCTCCCAGGCGAATCGCCCGCTCAGGCAGCGCACGAGCCGCACGGTCTCCAGCGGATAAACGCGAAGCCCGCACGGCGAGTCGACCACGCGCACGCCCGTCTGGGCGCGGATCGCCAGGTCATTGAGGCGTCGTCCCGAGAGGTTGCGGCGCGGATAGCCCGGCGTGGAAGGGTCCCGCGCGCCGCAGAGGAGGATGTCCGCGCGCCCCCGGGATCGGGCGCGCCGCGCCATCGCCGCCGCATCGGCGGGATCGTGCTGGCCGTCGGCGTCCACCGTGAGCGCCAGGTCGAAGCCGCGCGCGATCGCGACGTCGAATCCGTCGCGGAGCGCCGCCGCCTTCCCGCCGTTGCGCGGCCGGAGGATCACGCGTCGAGCGCCGGACGCAGCCGCGCCCGCCGCCGAGGCCCAGGCGCGGAGGAACTCCGCGCTCCCGTCCGTGGATCCGTCGTCGACCACGATGACGGCGTCCGCCGACCCCTCGATCGCCTCGAGGATCCTCGGCAGCGTCTCCCGCGCCTGGTACGCGGGCACGATGGCGCAGAGTCGAAGCGCGCGGTCGCTGGACACGCGCCGATACGATACCGCGGTGAACTCGCGCGATGTCGAAGGCGACGACGGCCGCTACGGTCGCTTCGTCAACCCGCGTTGGGCCCGGGTGCTGCGGCTGCTGGGCTGCGATCGAGCGTGGACGAGGGGCGAAGGCGCGCACCTGATCGACGCGCGCGGCGAACGGGTGATCGACGCCATCGCCGGCTACGGCGCCGCGAGCGTGGGGCACCGTCACCCGCGTCTCGTGTCGGCGCTGCGACGCGAACTGGAGCACGGCGCGCCGGGCATGGTCCACTTCGGGATCCCGCCGCTCGCCGGTGCCCTGGCCGAACGGCTCCTGCAACTCGGACCGCCTTCGCTCGGTCGCGTCCTCTTCACCAACTCCGGAGCGGAAGGCATCGAGGCGGCGCTCAAGCTGGCGCGGGCCGCCACCGGCCGCACGCTCGGCGTCTCCTGCGATCGCGGCTTCCACGGGTTCACCACCGGCGCCCTTTCGCTGGTGGGCGTGGATGCGTATCGCGAGGGCTTCGGGGCGCTGCTGCCCTCGCGCCAGGTGCCGTTCGGCGACCTGGAGGCGCTCGAGCGTGCGCTCGCGCCGCGCGACGCCGCGGCGTTCGTGGTGGAGCCGGTGCAGGGCAAGGGCGTCCACGCGCCGCCCGCCGGATATCTCGCCGAGGCGCAGCGACTCTGCCGCCGATCCGGCACGCTGCTGGTGATCGACGAGGTCCAGACGGGCATCGGTCGATGCGGATCGATGTTCGCGTGCACCGACCTCGGCGCCGACGAGCCGGATCTCCTGGTCACCTCCAAGGCGCTCTCCGGCGGCATGGTCCCGGTCGGGGCGGTCCTGGCGCGCGAGCGGATCTGGAGCGCCACCTTCTCCTCCATCGAGCGGGCGCTCGTCCACAGTTCCACCTTCCACCAGTCGCCGCTGGCGATGCGCGCCGGTCTCACCGTCCTGGACATCGTGGAGGACGAGGCGCTCGTCGCGCGCTCCGCCCGCCTCGGCGAACGGCTGCACCGCGGGCTCGAGGCGCTGCGACCCCGGCATCGATCGCTGGGCGAGGTGCGCGGGCGAGGGCTCATGATCGCCTTCGACCTCGTACCCGTGCGCCCGCTCCGGGGCCGCATGGAATCCATGCTCTGGCCGCAGGGTTTCGCGATGGCGCTGCTCGCGGAGGGCCGCGTCCTCGCGCAGGTGGTGAACCAGCGCTCCGCGACCATCAAGCTCACGCCGCCGCTGGTGATCGACGATGCCGGCGTCGACGCGGTGATCGGCGCCGTGGACGGCGCGCTCTCCCGCGCCGACGACGGCGTCCTCGACGCGTCGCTGGGCACGGCGGCGCGCATGGCCATGAACCTGCTGGGCCGCCGCGGCGGCGCTCCGCGCCCCGTCACTCGATCGGGCGGGCCCCCTCCGGCGGCGTGAACGCATCGGCGGGAAGCGGGGCGCCGAGGCGCATGGAGCGGACGCGCACCGTGATGGTTCCCGTCGCGCTCTCGAAGCGAAGTCGACGGGGGACGGGCACGCCGTCGATCCACTGGTGTTCGGAGCACTGCAGCACGCCGACCACCGTGCCGCCGTCCAGGCGACGCACCTCGACGACCCGGGCATCGGCGCGGTCCAGCGTCCACTCCAGCCTGGCGCCCGTCGACTCCGGCGCGGAGACGACCACGCGACGCCCGTCCTCGGAGGTCACGGTCAACGGCGGTGCGTCCGCGCTGCGCCAGCCGAGCAGGGACCCGAGCACCGCCAGCAGCGCGTGGGTGGCCTCCGCGGAGGACTCCGCCTGCTCGCGCACCACCGGGCTGCCCAGCGCCCAGGCGCCGCCGTCGCGGATGACCACATCGCAGACGAGGAAGCCGAACTTGGTGCTGCGGAGTCGGAAGCGCCCGGGTCGCTCCATGGAGAGCGCGCCGGCAAGCGACGCCTCGGCGCCGTCGGCGCGGTGCAGGTGGAGATCCAGGCGGGCGTCGAGCCGCTCCACGCGCGCCCCCCGCTCCTCGAGCATCCCGAGGAGCTCGGTGGTGGATCGCCCTTCGGCGGATCCGGCGGCCGGATCGATCTCGCCGTGCGACCCCTGCATCGGGGAATCCCGCGAACCGCCGAGGTCGTCGGACCCCGTTCGCGCGCTCTCGCCACCCGATGCGGCGCAACCGCCCACGGCCACGGCGACCAGCGCCAGCCACCTGGCGACGGGCGCGGCGCTCCTCCGTGCGGCTGACGACGGGATCGGAGGCATTCGCGGCACGGGCGAGCGAGTCTAGATCCTGTTCGAGGGATCGCCGCCGGCTCGGGGGCCTGGGAGGTGATCCGCCGAACGGAGCCCCGAGCGTCCCGCCGACTCCGCGTCATACTGAAGGCATGCCCGAGTCGATCGATCGCCGTGCCTTCGTCGGAGTCGCCGCCGCGCTCGCCGCCGCGGGCGCGCCGCGATTGTTCGGGGCGCAGGACGATCGCGCGCCGTCGTCCTCCGCGCCTCCATCGGGCGCCGCGGCCGCCGAGCCGCCCGCGCGCGCTGCGCCGGGCGGGGGTCGGCTTCGTCAGTCGGTCGCCCGGTGGTGCTTCGGCCAGTGGGACCTCGACACGCTCTGCGAACACGCGAAGGCGTGCGGACTGATGGGCGTCGACCTCCTCTCGGAACAGGAGTGGTCGGTGCCCGCGAAGCACGGCCTGGCATGCACGCTGGCGAACGGGCCGTGCACGATCGGCGCGGGATTCAATCGCCCGGAACACCATGATCGCCTCGTCGCCGAGTGCGAACGGCTCATCCCGCGCGTGGCGGACGCGGGCATCGAGCGGATGATCGTCTTCAGCGGGAACCGCGCCGGCATGAGCGATGCGGAGGGACTGCGCCACTGCGCCGCGGGACTGCGGCGCGTGATGCCGACGGCGGAGCGCGCCGGCGTGACCCTGGTCATGGAGCTCCTCAATTCCAGGGTGGACCACGCGGACTACATGTTCGATCGCTTCCCGTGGGGGGCCGAGCTGGTGCGCACGGTCGGATCGCCTCGATTCGCGATCCTCTACGACATCTACCACGCCCAGATCATGGAGGGCGACATCATCCGCACCATCCGCGATCACGCGGACGCCATCGGCCACTACCACACGGCGGGCGTTCCCGGCCGGCACGAACTCGACGACGCCCAGGAGTTGCAGTACGCCGCGATCTGCCGAGCCATCGCCGAAACGGGCTTCCGTGGCGTGGTGGCCCACGAGTTCATTCCGCGCGGCGATCCGGTGGAGGGGCTTCGGCGGGCCGCAGCGCTCTGCACGGTCCCGCTATCCTGACGCCGCGCCCCGGACGGCGCAGCAGGTGCGCGGCCCTCCGACCATCACGCTCTTCGGTGCGGCCGGCGAGGTCACCGGTTCGTGCACGCTGATCGAGTGCGACGCGGGGCGCGTGCTGGTGGACTTCGGTCTCTTCCAGGGATCGGTGGCGGAGGAGTGGCGCAATGCCGAGGCGCCGCCCTTCGACGCGCCGTCGCTGGACGCGGTGATCGTCACCCACGCGCATGTCGACCATTGCGGACGGTTGGGGATGCTGCCGGGTCTCGGCTTTCGCGCGCCGGTCATCGCCACCGAGCCGACGGCGCGGCTGCTTCCGCGGGTCCTTCGCGGGTCGGCGTCGCTGCAGGCCATGCGGCTCGTGGAGTTCGAGTCGGGCACCATGCCGATCGCACGGGTGATCGATCCGGCACCCGATCCCGTGGCGCTGGCCAGGCTCGAGCGCACACGCACGCCGCCCGTGCTCTACGACCACGGCCAGGCCGAGGCCATCGCATCGCGCATCGAAGCGCTGCCCTACGGAGCGTGGCGCGAGATTCGCCCCGGGCTGCGCGTGCGGCTGCACGACGCGAGCCACATCCTCGGCGCCGCGTCGGTGGAGCTGGAGTGCGCTCGCGCCGGCGGCGCCCCCTGCCGGATCCTCTGCTCCGGTGATCTCGGCCCGGCGCTGCCGTCGCTGCTGCGAACGCGCCCGGTTCCTCCCGCCGTCGACGCCGTGGTGATGGAGTGCACGAATGGTTCGCGCCGATTCGGCGCGGTGGCGGAGATCGAGGAGGCGCTCGGCACGGTGCTCGATCGCGCGTCGACCAGCGGCGGGCGCGTGCTGATGCCGACCTTCAGTCTCGGGCGGGCGCAGAACCTGGTGCATCGCCTGGCGCGGCTCCGGCGACGCGGCCGCCTGCATGGACTGCCGGTCTACCTCGACTCTCCCATGGCGGTCTTCGCGTCGGAGCTGCACGCCCGCTTCCCCGATCTCCTCAGCGAACCGGTCCGAGCCGAAGCGATGAACGGTGAGGACCCGCTGCACTTTCCCGAGCTGCACTACCTCTATTCACGGCGACAGTCGCTCAAGGTGGAGCGGGCCCGGCACCCGGCGGTGATCCTGGCGGGGAGCGGATTCTGCGATGCCGGTCCGATCCTGCATCACCTGGCCGGCGCCATCGAGGGTCTTCGGGCAGCGGCCCTGCAGCGGGAGACC
>CAZSVT010000010.1:26825-29303 GCA_964610365.1 uncultured Isosphaeraceae bacterium | reverse complement strand
TTGAACGCGGCGCGGATGGCCACCTCGGTCTTGCCGAAGCCCACGTCGCCGCAGACGAGCCGATCCATGGGACGGGCGCGGGCCATGTCGCGCTTCACCGAGGCGATCGCGGTGAGCTGGTCCTCCGTCTCGTCCCAGGGGAACTCGGCCTCGAACTCGCGCTGCCACTCCGTGTCGTCAGGGAAGCGGATGCCGGGCGTCGCCTCGCGCACCGCCTGCACGCGCAGGAGCTCGGCGGCCAGGTCGAGCACCGCCTCCTCCACGCGGGCCTTCTGGTTCTTCCAGCGCTTGCCGCCGAGCGTGGAGAGCTTCGGCTTCGCGCCGCCGGCGCCCACGTACTTCTGGATGAGATCCACGCGCGAGGCGGGCACATGGAGCTTCGCCCCGCCGTCGAACTCGAGCGTGAGGAATTCCTCGTCCGGTCCGCCGCGGGCCTCCGGGAGGCGCGTGAGCCCCGAGTAGAGGGCGATGCCCTGGTCACGATGGACCACGAAGTCGCCGGGCGCGAACTGGAGGAAGGCCTCGCGGGCCCCCGCCCGGCCGATGACCGGGGTCGCCACCCGCCGACGCGGCGTCCAGCGGTGCAGCACCTCGTGCTGCGGCACGATCGCCCATCGTTCCGCCGGGTCGCCCCAGATGAAGCCGCGATGGAGATGCCGCCGCTCGATGGAGAGCGCGGCCGCGGGCGCGTGGGCGGCCAGGAGTTCGCGCGCCCGCGCTTCCTCGCCCTCGGTGTCGCAGAGGAGCGCGAGCGGCATCTCCGCGGCCATCGTGGCGACCTCGTCCATGGCGGCGCCCACCTGCTCGGCGAATCCGGGGAGGGCCCGCACCGGCACCTGGACCACGCGCGACGAGGCGTTCCCCGCGGAGAACTGGTTGACGTCGAGCACGGCGTGGAGCGACGCCGTCAGGCACTTGAAGACCTCGGGCGGCGGCACCACGCCGCGGGCGTCGTGCACGCGCTCCCAATAGCCGCGGGCCTGCTCGGTGACCTCCGCGAGCTCGGCGATCACCGCCACCGCGCCCTTCGGCAGGAGCGTGGGAAACTGCACGCTCCCGGCGTCGCTCTGCAGGGCATCGGCGGAGGCGATCACGATTAGCACCTCGTCCAGGGCGCGGTCGCTGGCCTGCGTGGCCGGGTCGATCTCGAAGAGTCGCTCCAGCTCGTCGCCGAAGAAGTCCAGCCGCACCGGCGGCGAACCACCGGGTGGGAAGATGTCCACCAGGCCGCCGCGCACGGCGAAGTCGCCGGGCTGCTCCACCGTCTCGCCGCGTCGGTAGCCGCCGTCGGCCAGCCATTCCACCAACTCGCGTCGACCCACCGAGGCGCCGCGACGGATGCGCCGCAGGATCTTCGGGAGCCGCCCGCGGTCCGGGACCGCCTGCATCAGGGCGGCGATCGGCGCGACGAGGACCTCCGGGACCTCGGCGCCCGCGCCCAGGCGCTCCACCAGGCGCAGCCGCGCCGCCACCAGGTCCAGCGCCGCCGCGCTCTCGCCCGGAAGCGACTCGATGGCCGGAAAGAGCTCGGCGCGCCGGCCGAGGTCGGTGATCTCCTCCACCATCTCCGAGGCCTCGTCGAGATGGGCGGCCACCAGCAGCAGCGGTCGGCGAAGCCGCTCCGCCAGGAGCGCGGAAATCACCGTGGTGCTGCTTCCCGCCGCGCCTCGCGCCGAGACCGCCCCGCCCTGCTCCATCGCCGACGCCAGCCGGGCGACGGCGTCGCTCGACCCGATCCGATCGAGCCACGCGCGGCTCATCTCGGCTCCGCGGCCGCCGGCGCCTCCGCCGTGCACGCCCACCGTCGCAGGCGCTGAAGCGTGACCGGACCGATGCCCGTCACGCGCTCCAGGTCGTCCACGCTTCGGAAGGGACCGTCGCTCCCGCGCGACGCCACGATGCGCCCCGCGAGGGTCGGGCCGACGCGCGGCAGGAGCGCCAGCTCCACCGTCGACGCGGAGTTCAGGTCGACCGTCCACCCATCGAGCGGCTCCACCACCGCGCCCGGCGCATCCACCGGCAGCGACCGCTGCGCCGCCGCCAGCGCCGCGAACGACGCGAGGAGGATTCCAGCCGCCGCGGGCGCGCCGGCACCGGCGCGACCGGCGGCCGACGCCCCGGTCACGGCCCCTCCTCGCCGTCGGTGCCGAGCTCCCGGGCGGTGGCCAGCGACGCCGCCGTCGCTCCCTCGCGCGTCGGCAGCGGGCCGAGCGGTTCGCGCAACCGTCGTCGAAGGGCCAGCAGCTTCCCCAGCACCGGCTTGGTGCGCCCGGCGGAATCCACCAGCCCGCCCTGGCGCGGAAGGCCTTCGCCGCGCCCGTCGATGAGTCGATCCCACACCACGCCGGCCACGAAGGGCTTGGAGAGGGCGATCGATACCACCCGGCTGGCCCAGCGCCCCTGCGATGCCTCCGACCACGTACCGCGCCACCCGCCGCCGCGTGGCGTACTGCCATGCCGCGATCGCCAGCGCGAGGG
>CAZSVT010000010.1:0-26815 GCA_964610365.1 uncultured Isosphaeraceae bacterium | reverse complement strand
AGCCCGCTCACGATCACCGGGATCTCGAGGAGGAAGAATCGATCGAGGAGCGCGCTGCACTGCATCAGGTCGCGCGTGACGCGGCCGCTCCCGGCGTCGCCGAAAACCACGGGCACGCCGATGCAGTCCACGCGCACGCCGCCCTGCACGAGCTGGTCCAGGTACTCCCACGGGGCGGTCGAGCCTTCGAGCGCCGCCACCCGGTCGCCGAAGGGGGCGCCGACCTCCACCATCACGCGCGCCGACTTGCGGTTCTGCCGAACCAGCAGGGCGGCGCGGCGCGTCAGGTCCACGCGCGAGGCGCCGTCGAGCGCCGCCATCTCGTTGAGGTGCAGACCCGAGGTCACGTTCCAGATCTCCACCATCTCGCGATAGCGATAGACCACCTGCTCCATGAAGCGCCAGAGCAGCTCCTTGAGCGTCTCGTACTTCCCGAGCTTGCCGGCGGCCCAGTCCGGCACCGAGTCCGGGGCGAGGCGCACCAGCGGCCCGGCGATGATCGGCTTGCCGATCTTCTTCGCCCAGACCATCCAGCGGTCCACCGCGGTGAAGTCGATGGCGTCCGGCCGCGGCTGCATCAGGCGCCAGCAGGTGGGCACCGTCAGCATGTCGAAGTCGCGGCGGATGAGCTCGGCGGTGGGCGCGGGATCACCGCCCGGGTCGATGCGCACGCCGAGCGTGCTGCGGTTGGCGGCCTTGGTTCCGAAGCGGCGATGGAGCAGGATCTCGGCGTGCCGCATCGCCAGTCGCTCCGAGGCGTCGATGGCGGCGACGAGGGCGTCGGCGTGGCGCGCCTCCGCCACCGCCGCATCGTCGGTGACGCTCGCCTCCACGAAGATCTCGCGCGCCTGCTCCCAGCGCTCCAGCGCCTCCCCCGAGAGCTCGGGGTCGAACATCAGCCACTCCTCGCTCTTGGCGATGTAGAGCTTGATGCGGTGCCGCGCCAGTTCCTGGTTGAGCCGGTAGGGCTCCTCGCGCAGCGAGAGCAGGCAGGTCTGGAGCATCAGCCGCCCCATGGGCCCGGCGTCGTACTCCAGGCAGAGCGCCGTGGCGCGGGGATCGCGCGGCACACAGGCGATGACCCCGTTCCTGAATTCGATCGTGCCCGGAACCGGCAGGTCGTCTCGCCCCAGCAGATGTGCATTCACCAATGGCCAGGCCTTCGCCGGGCCGCGCGCGTCGAACACCTCGAACCGAAGCATCCGGCCGCAGTGTACCCCCGTCCGCCGTTCCGTAGACTCGCGCACGATGCCCGAAGCGCTCGACGATCCCGTGATGCGCACCGCGCTCCCGCTCCCGGGCCGGCGCGAAGGGAAGGCGCGGGACGTGTACCGCCTCCCCGGCGTCGCGGGCCATCCGCCGCGGCTCCTGGTGGTCGCCACCGATCGGATCAGCGCGTTCGATGTGGTGATGCCCACGCCCATTCCCGGGAAGGGTCGCATCCTGACGGAGCTCTCCCTCTTCTGGTTCCGTTTCCTCCGCCGCCAGCCGATCGGACCCGATCACTTCCTGGACGACCGGGTGGAGGGCATCCCGGGGCTGGACGAGTCGATGCGCGGCGCGCTCCGCGGCCGCAGCATGATCTGCCGGGAGGCGACGGTGGTGCCCATCGAGTGTGTGGTGCGCGGGTACCTGGCCGGCAGCGGCTGGCGCGAGTACCGGGAGACGGGCGAGGTGTGCGGCGTCCGGCTGCCGCCGGGGCTCCAGCTGGCCTCCCGGCTCCCCGAACCGATCTTCACCCCCGCCACCAAGGCCGAGGTCGGGCACGACGAGAACATCAGCTTCCGCGCCGCCGCCGACGCCGTCGGCGAGGCCACCATGGAACGACTGCGGGAGTGGTCGATCGCCCTCTACCGCGCGGCGTCGGAGCACGCCCTCTCCCGCGGAGTGATCCTCGCCGACACGAAGTTCGAGTTCGGCCATGCCCTGGACGACGGCGAGCTCATGCTCATCGACGAGGTGCTGACGCCCGACTCGAGCCGATACTGGCCCGCGGACCGCTGGACGCCGGGGCGCGATCCGCCGAGCTTCGACAAGCAGTTCCTGCGGGACTGGCTGCTGGCGCTCGAGTCCCGCGGCGGCTGGGATCGCACGCCGCCGGGGCCGGCGCTGCCGCCGGAGATCGTGGAGCAGACGCTGGCGCGCTACCGCGAGGCGCTGGCGCGACTCACGGGTCCGGCGCCTCGGTGACCACGCGGCGCGGCGGGCGCAGCGCCGCCTCCACCACGTTGCGCAGGAGCATGGCCACCGTCATCGGTCCGACGCCGCCGGGAACGGGGGTGAGGTGACCCGCCACGCGCGACGCGGACTCGAAGTCCACGTCCCCCACGGTGCGCATGGCGCCGTCGGGCCCGGGCACGCGATTGATGCCCACGTCGATGACCACGGCGCCCGGCTTGAGCATCGCCCCGGTGACCAGGCGCGGCACTCCGGCGGCGGCCACCACCACGTCGCCGATCCGCGTGCACGCCGCGAGATCCTGCGTGTATCGATTGGTGCTGATCACGGTCGACTCCTCGCGCATGAGCAGCACCGCGATGGGCTTCCCCACGATGTTGCTGGCCCCCACCACCACGGCGGTCGCGCCGCGCAGGGTCGCGCCGGTGCGCCGGATGAGCTCGAGCGCCGCGAGCGCCGTGCACGGCAGCAGGCTCCGTCGTCCGTAGACCACGTTGCCGATGTTGGCGGGATTGACCCCCTCCACGTCCTTGTCGGAGTCGATCAGCGCCTGCATGCGCTCCGTGTCCACTCCCTCCGGCAGCGGCAGGTGGAGCATGATGGCCTGCACCGCCGCCTCGCCGTTGAGCAGCTCGATGCGGGCCGCGACGCGGGCCTCGCCGGCGTTGGCGGGCAGTCGATGGAGGACGTACTCGATGCCCACCTCCGCGCAGGTCCGCGCCTGGTTCGTGGCGTAGAGCACCGCGGAGCGATCGTCGCCCACCAGGATCGCGTCGAGCCGGACGCGCCGACCGGCATCCGCCACGCGGCGCGCCACCTCGCGCCGCACCTCGTCGGAGGCCGCCCTCCCGTCGACGATGGCGGCGGACGCGTCGGAGTTCATCGATCGGAGGGTACCGGAACCGCCGCGGCCGCTGGTACGCTGGCCCCGCCGTCGCGGCGCCCGTGCGCCGTCGACCGGCGGCGTCCCCAGGAGAGCATCATGCGCGCGATCAGCCTCGTCGTCCTTCCGTTCGCACTCGCCGTCGGCGCGGCGCAGGCCCAGGCGCCGGCGGCGCCGATCCAGCCCGCTCCCGGCGCTGCGCCGGCCAAGCCCGCCACCACGCTGGGCGTGGGCGATCCGGCGCCCGAGCTGAAGCCCGAGCACTGGATCAAGGGCGATCCGGTCGGAGGCTTCGAGACCGGCAAGACCTACGTGGTGGAGTTCTGGGCGACCTGGTGCGGCCCGTGCATCGCCGCCATGCCGCACCTGACTGAGATGCAGAAGAAGTATCCCGCCGTCACCTTCGTCTCGGTGGCGGCCAGCGAGTCGAAGCCCAAGGAGGGCGCGCCCGACGAGCGGCTCCCGTACGTGCGCGGCTTCGTGCGCGGCAAGGGTGATGTGATGGGCTACCGCGTCGCCTACACGCCGGAGCGCGACATCCCCACGCGCTGGATGACCGCCGCGGGACAGAACGGCATTCCGTGCAGCTTCATCGTGGGTCCCTCCGGACTGATCGAGTGGATCGGTCACCCGATGAGCATGGACGAGCCGCTCGCCAAGGTGGTGGCCGGCGAGTGGGATCGCACCGCCGAGGTGGAGCGCTCCAAGGCGCAGCGCGCCGCCCGCGCCAAGCAGGCGGAGTTCGCGCAGGCGCTCGCCAAGGCGCAGGCCGCCGGCGACTGGGACGAGGTGAGCCGGCTCTTCGAGCAGCGCATGAAGGACGAGCCGAAGAACGACATGGTCGCGATCAGCTACTTCCAGGTGCTCGCCGGCAAGGCCAATCGGCCCGAACAGGCCGGCACGCTCGGGCGCGAGCTCGTGAAGCGATTCGACCAGTCGCCCGAAGCCCTCAACCAGATCGCCTGGTTCGTGGTCGACGATCCCTCCGTGAAGCAGCGGGACCTCGACCTGGCCCTCGCCGCCGCGCAGCGCGCGAACGAGGTGTCCCACGGCGAGAATCCGGCGATCCTCGACACGCTGGCGCGCATCTGGTGGGAGAAGGGCGACAAGAGCAAGGCGCTCGAACTCCAGAAGGCCGCCGTGGCCAAGCTCCCGTCCGGCGACGTCGGCCCGATGGCCCGCGAGATGAAGGAGACGCTGGAGAAGTATCAGTCCGGCTCGCGCTGAGCCACGGACACTTCCCGTCCGGCGGCGCTCGAGCGATCGATCGCCTCGATGATCCGCTGCACCGCGCGACCGTGCTCCGCGGTGGCCGGCGGCGGCGCCCCCTCCTCCACCACGCGCTGGAAGGCGCGGAGCTGCGATTCGAAGGCCCGTTCCAGGGCGTTCGACGGATCGAAGTGGAGCGCCTCGTCGGCCAGGTGACCGTGTCGCTCGGTGGCGATGGTCACGGAGTCGCCCAGCAGCGTAAATCGGCATCCGCCCGTCTCGCCGAAGAGGGCCACGCCGTCGGGCAGGGCGCGGTCGGGAATGTTGGCCGCCCAGGTGACGTTCACCTCCAGGGTCAGGCCTCCCTCGAAGCGCACCAGCGCCGTGGCGTGGTCCTCCACGTCGAAGACGCCGTCGAGTCGAGGCGGTCCCGCCCACATCTCCTCGAAGATGTAGTCGCCCATGCGCGGACCGAAGGTGGCGTAGCAGGCACCGCTGGCGCGCGTGGCCACCGGGTCGCCGCAGAGCCAGAGCGCCTGGTCGATGGCGTGCACGCCGAGATCGATGAGCGGCCCGCCGCCGGATCGCGCGCGGGTGGTGAACCAGCCGCCCAGGCCGGGAATGCCGCGGCGCCGGTACATGCTGCACTTGGCGTGGTAGATGCGACCGAGCCGGCCGGCCTCCACCGCCGCCTTCACCGCCTGCGGCGCCGGCGCGTGCCGGTAGACGAACCCCATCTGGAGCCGGGGCGATCCTGGGCCGAGGCACTCGATGATCCGGTCGCACTCCGCCACGCTCGTGGCCATCGGCTTCTCCAGGAGCACGTGCTTCCCGGCGCGCAGGGCGCGGATGGCGATCTCCGCGTGGCAGTCGTTGGGCGTGGCCACCACCACGGCGTCCACCGATGGATCCGCGAGCAGCGCGTCGAGACCCGGCACCGCGCGGAGCCCGGGAATGGCGGCGGCCAGCGCGCGCCCCTTCGACGGCTCCACATCCCACACCAGCCGAACCGGGATCCCCAGCCGACGGGCGGTGGTGGCGTGGACGGTGCCGATGCTGCCCGCGCCGATGATGCCGAGGGAGAGCGCCATGGGTGGTGATCGCGCGAGGCGGGAGCCTATCGGCTCGGCGCGGAGTAGGCTGCGACGATGAGCGCCGCGAGACTCCGCCGATGAGCGCCCGGCGCCCCACACCGGGGCGCGCGGTGATCGTGGGCGCCGGGATCGTGGGCCTCTCCACCGCGTGGTGGCTGGCGCGCCGCGGCACGCCGTCCGTGGTGCTCGATCGTGCGGATCCGCTGGAGTCCGCCAGCTCGGGGAATGCCGGGCTGCTCTCCATCGGCCACTACCCGCTGACGAAGCCCGGGGCGAGCTGGCGCGGACTCCGCTGGATGGCCAGCCGCAGGAGCCCCCTCTACATCCGGCCCACGCTCGATCCGCGGATCCTCTCCTGGCTGTGGACCTTCCATCGGCACTGCAACGCCGCGTGGTCGGCGCGATGCCTCGAGGCGCTCTGCCGGTTGGGCTTCCCCGCGCTCGAGGCGTTCGAGACGATGATCGCCGAGGAGTCGATCGAGTGCGACTACGCGCGCGACGGCTGGCTGGAGATCGCGTCGACCGCGCGCGGGCTGGAGCACGCCGTGGCGGAGGCGCGGGCGCTCGAGCCGTTCGGCTACTCGATCCGCTCCCTCGACGGGCCGACGCTGCGCCGCGAGCATCCGGTCTTCCGCGCGGGCTTGGCCGGCGCCGTGCACTACACGGACAGCGCCCGCTGCCACCCGGGACGATTCATCGGCGGCCTCCTGGCGGCGCTGCGTCGACGGGGCGTGTCGCTGCGCCTCGACGCGCCGGTCGAGGCGATCGACGAATCGGGTCCGTCCGCCGTGCGCGTGCGCCTCGTCGGCGGCGAGGTGGTGGAAGGCGGCGCCCTGGTGATCGCCGCCGGCGCGTGGAGTTCGAGCCTCGTCGAGCCGCTCGGCGTGCGGCTGCCGCTGGTGGCGGCGCGCGGCTATCACCTCCACTACGACGAACCCCCCGCTCTGCCGGGCACCGGCTGCGTGCTGCGCGATTCATCCGTGGCCGTCACACCCATGGGTCGCGCGCTGCGCCTCGCCGGCACGCTGGAGATCGGATCGATCGGTCGACCGTGGCTGCGCGAACGGCTCCAGGCGATCGTCGACGGCGCCGCCGCGGCGATGGAGGGCATCGACCGACTCGGCCCCGCGAAGGAGTGGGCCGGCTATCGCCCGTGCACGCCGGACGGAATGCCGGTGCTCGGCGCCCTGCCGGGCCGCCCGCGCACCATCGTGGCCACCGGGCACGCCATGATGGGCATGACGCTCGGCCCGATCAGCGGGCGCCTGGTGAGCGAACTCCTGCTCGGCGAGGCGCCCTCCGCCGACTGCTCGCTCCTCGCCGCCGACCGATTCGGGCGCCGGTAGCGATCTCCGCCGGTCATAGGACGAGCCGGGCCGCGCCGCGGACGCCGCTCGAGTCGCCGTGCAGGGCGCGGAGGATCGGCGCGTCGAACGCGTCGGAGAAGACGAGCGGAGCCACGAGCGCCGCGAGCTCCTCGGTGAGTCCCGGCGTCCGGCTCACGCCGCCCCCAAGGACGATCGCGTCGGGATCCAGCAGATTCACCACCACCGCCAGGGCGCGGGCGAGCCGGGCGCGAAGACGCGGCACCGTCAACGGATGCTCCGCGCCGAATTCGCGCGCCAGCGCCGGCCCGCTGATCCACGCCTCCAGGCAGTCGACGCGCCCGCACCAGCAGCGGCGCGCCGGCAGCGGCTCGTCCTCCGTGCCGACGCGCGGCAGCGGCGAATGCCCCCACTCCCCGGCGATCCCGTGGCGACCGCGCCGCAGCGTCCCGTCGACGACCACGCCGCCTCCGCAGCCGGTGCCGAGGATCACGCCGAAGACCACGGACGCGCCGGCCGCGGCGCCGTCGTGGGCCTCGGAGAGGGCCAGGCAGTCGGCGTCATTGGCCAGCACCACGCGGCGCCCGAGCGCCTGCTCCAGGTCGGCATGGAAGGGACGCCCGTTGAGGCAGGTGCTGTTGGCATTGCGCTGGAGTCCGGTCCGGGGCGAGACGCTGCCGGGCGCCCCGATGCCGATCGACTCGACCCGTGCGGCGCCGGTCATCCCCGCCTCGGCGCGGCGCACTGCGTCGACCACGGCGCGGATCGTCCCCTCGTAATCACCCTGCGGCGTGGGGATTCGATGACGGCCGTGCTCGCGACCGACATCGTCGAGCACCACGGACTCGATCTTCGTGCCGCCGATGTCCACGCCGATCGCCACGCGCAACGGAGTCATGGCGCGGGACTCAGAGGCTGCGCGACGCGCCGCGCCGGGCGCGCCATCGTCCGCCGACCCATGTGCCGAGGATCGCCTCGGGTCCGCTGCCGAAGACGATGGCCGACGCGAGTTCGCGCTCCGTGGCGCCGGCCAGCGATGGATGATCCAGGTCCACCGCGCAGAGGTCGGCCCAGGCGCCCGGTCGGATCTCCCCCGCGTCCAGTCCGAGCGAGCGAGCGCCGCCGACGGTGCCGATGCGCAGGAGCGCGGGCCCCGTCTCGCCCCGCTCGTCGACGATCACCCCGCGCTTCCGGCGCGCCACGCGCTGCACGTACTCCATCCAGCGCAACTCCTCCCGGGGGCAGAAGCGGCTGTTGAGATCGGTGCCGACGGCGATGGCGCCGTTCGCGGCGCGGATGACGGGAAGCTCGGCGATGCCGTCACCGAGGTTCCCCTCGGTGCTGGGGCAGAGGCAGGCGGTGGCGCCGGATCGGGCGAAGTCCGCCAGATCCTCCACCGAAGTGTGCGTGCAGTGGACGGCCGTGAAGTCCGGTCCGGGCGCCAGGTCCTCCAGCACCATGCGCATCGGCCGCCGACCGTGGGCCGCCAGGCACTCCTCCACTTCGCGCACCACCTCCTCCACGTGCATGTGGAAGACCTGGCGGCGGTCGATGCTGCCGCGCCGCAGTTCCCGCGCCACCTCCCACGGGACGGCGCGGACGCTGTGGGCCACCACGCCGATCGACCCGCGTCCGTCCGGGATCGCCGCCACGCTCGACTGGAGGCGCTCGTGGGCGCGCCAGTAGTCGTCCACGCCGCGCGTCTGGAATCTCGTCTGTCCGCCCCGCAGCGGCTGGCCGATGCCGCCGGTCTCGTAGGCGGTGTGGAGCAGCACCAGCCGGATGCCGGCATCCGCGGCGGCGCCGATCACCGCGTCATCGAGGACGAACCGGCGATCCCCCGCGCCATGGCGGATGTAGTGGAACTCCCCCACCGAGGTGTAGCCGGCGTCGAGCATCTCCTCGAAGGCGTCGCGGCTGAGCTCGGCGGCGCGCGCCTCGTCGAGCGTCTCCACCAGCGCGTACATCGCTTCGCGCCAGGTGAAGAAGTCCCCCGCCCCGTCGGGAAAGTGTTCGCCCAGCCCGCGGAGGCCGCGCTGGAAGGCATGCGAGTGGGCGGTCACGAAGCCGGGCATGAGCGCCGCGCCCCGCAATCGGCGCACGGGCGCGTCCGCCGCGGTCCGCGCTCCGCCCGCGGCGGCACCGCCGTCGCCGGCGCGCTCCACCGCGCCGAGGCGCCCTGCGGCATCCAGGAGCACGCGCACGCCCCGTTCGAAGCGCCCGTCGCACCAGGTGAGATCGGCCTCCAGCCACTGCGGCCACGCCATGCCGCGAATGTACCCGCCGCGCCGACCGCACGCCGCCGCCGCCGTTCGGAGCGCCGCGGACCACTCGCAGCGCCGACATCCGCCCCGACGCTCCTCGCCACGACCGACGCCCGCCCGTTCGGCCGCGCTGCCGTAGCATCCGCGTCCCATGCCCGGCACCTCTCCAACGCTGGTGCGGCCGGAGGATCTGCTCCGGCTGATCACCGTCGCCGATCCCCAGATCTCGCCCGACGGCGATCGCATCGCGTTCGTCCGCAAGTCCACGGCTCCGAAGAACGCGCGCCACGCCTCCCTCTGGCTGGCCAGCGCCGCCGGCGCCGCGCGCCAGCGGGCGCTGACCGCCGGCCCGCGCGACTCGATGCCGCGCTGGCGTCCCGACGGCTCGCGCCTCGCCTTCGTCCGCGCCGTGAACAAGGACGCGCCGCAGATCGCGCTCGTCGGGCCGGGCGGCGGCGCCGTGCGCGTGATCACCCGGCTGCCCGAGGGATCCATCGCGTCGCTCGAGTGGAGCCCCGACGGCACCCGCCTGGCCTTCAAGTGGCGCCCCGCCCTGAAGGACTTCACGCGGAGCGCCGCCGCCGCGCGGAAGCGCACCGGCGCCTCCACGCCTCCGCTGGTGATCGACGATCCGTGGTACCGCCTCGACGGCGACGGCACCTTCGGCTCGACGCGCTACGGCCTCTTCGTCATCACGACGGAGTCGCGCGGCGCCGGCCGTTCCCGTTCGCTCCGCGCCGGCTCCGGGCAGCCGCGCCAGGTCTACGCGTGCACGCACCTGGACGACTTCACCTTCGACTGGGCGACGGACGGCCGCACCATCGCCCTCTGCGCCAATCGCGATCCGCGCGGCTTCCTCCACCCGGAGCGCACGGAACTGCTGCTCGTGGATCCCGACGGTCGTCGCCCGATCCGACCGATCGCGGGGATTCCCCAGGGGCCGAAGGACATGCCGCGCTGGTCGCCCGACGGCACGCGCCTGGCGTGGGCCGGGCGCCGCGGTCGCACCACCATGTACGACACCGCGAACGTGGAGCTCTGGTGCGCGGAGATCGCGGGCGCGAACGGACCCCGTCCGCGCGCCCGGTCGGCGCGGGCGCTCACGGATCAGAGCGATTTCTGCCTCATGGTGGGCACGCTCAGCGACACCGCCGACGCCTCCTTCGCCCCGTGGTTCCGCTGGACGCCCGACGGTCGTTCGCTCCTGGCGCGCATCGGCTGGCATGGCGCGGGGCGGATCGCCAGCATCGATGCGAAGCGCGGACCGGTGGTGCTCCACACCGACGGCGGCGCCGACCTGATGCCCGGCTCCCTCTCCGCCGACGGCTTCCGCGCCGCGTGCATCCGGAGCTCGGCCACCGAGCCGCCCGAGGTGGCGGTGGCGGAGGTGAGCGGCCACGCCTTCGACGTCTCGGTCCGCACGCGCTTCAACGACGCGTACCGTCGCTCGCGGCACCTGACGCCCATCGGCGAGGCGTGGGTTCGGTCGGGACCGCATCGAGTGCACGCCTGGGTCATGCGTCCGCCGCGCGGCGCGCCCGATCGGCGCGGCGCCGCGGTGCTGGAGGTGCACGGCGGCCCGCACGCCCAGTACGGCGTGGCGTACTTCCACGAGTTCCAGGTGCTCGCCGCCGCCGGGTACACGGTGGTCTTCTCCAATCCGCGCGGCAGCAAGGGCTACGGCGCTCGCTTCTGCGGCGCCATCCGCGGTCGCTGGGGCACCGCCGACTGGGACGATGTGCAGGCGGTCACGGCGTTCATGGCCCGGCTGCCGGGCGTGCGCTCGGCGAGACTCGGGATCATGGGCGGCAGCTACGGCGGCTTCATGACCAACTGGGCCATCGGCCACTCCCGCGCCTACCGCGCCGCCATCACCGACCGCTGCGTCAGCAACCAGGTGAGCATGAGCGGCAACAGCGATTTCGTGGATGTCCCCGATCTCTACTGGCCGGGCGCCGCGTGGGATCGACCGCAGGCGCTCTGGCGCGCCAGCCCCATCGCCTTCTTCAAGGGCGTCCGCACGCCCACGCTCATCATCCACTCCGAGGGGGACCTGCGCTGCAACATCGAGCAGGGCGAGCAGGTGCACGCCGCCCTCGCCGTCCAGGGGGTCCCGGTCCGATTCGTTCGATACCCACGGGAGACGAGCCACGGCATGAGCCGCACCGGGCCCGCCGACCTGCGGCTCCATCGCCTGCGGCAGATCCTCGACTGGTGGGCGAAGCACCTACACTGAACGCCGTGGCGAAGCGACGCAACCAGTTCGGCGGAGCGAGCGGAAACGGCGCCGGCACGCGCGCGGCGCGGGCCAACGACATCAACGGCGGCGGCTTCAGCGAGCCGGACCTGGAGTCCCCGGAAGCCACCGAGGCGATGTCGCACGTGCGATCGCTCCTGCGCTACATCGGCGAGGATCCGCACCGCGAGGGGCTGGTGGACACGCCCCGGCGCGTGATCCGCGCCATGCACGAGCACTTCCGCGGCTACGGCATGGATCCCGCCGAGCCGCTGCGCCGCACCTTCAGCGAGGTGGAGGGCTACGACGAACTCGTCCTCCTCACCGACCTGGAGGTCCACAGCCATTGCGAGCACCACATGGTGCCGTTCGTGGGTCGCGCCCATGTGGGCTACATCCCCAACGGCCGCGTGGTGGGGCTCTCCAAGCTCGCCCGCGTGGTCGAGGTCTTCTCGAAGCGCCTCCAGGTGCAGGAGAAGCTGACGGCGCAGATCGCCGGCACCATCAACGAGGTGCTCAAGCCCCACGGCGTGGGCGTGATCCTCCAGTGCCGCCACTTCTGCATGTGCTACCGGGGCGTGCAGCAGCCCGGCGCGGTGACCACCACCAGCAAGCTGCATGGCACCTTCCTGACCAGTCCCGCGGCCCGGATGGAGTTCCTCACGCTCTGCGGCTTCCACCGGCCGCCCGAGTAGCATCCGCCGCCGAGGAACGCCGATGCCATCGCTCTGGATCGTGGGACATGCGACGAACGCCGTGAAGGTCCTGGCCCGGCCCACCACCATCGTGGCCCGCGGCCTTCCCGATTCGTCCGATGGAGTTCTCTCCCTCGCCGACCGCACCGTCAGCGAACCGATCCCGGGCGAGCGCCAGGGCCACGCCGCCGTGACGGTCGAGTCGAACGCCTGCTTCGTCATGGACCTCGGCAGCACGAACGGCACCCACATCGTGCTCGACGACGACGCGATGATGCGGCTCGCACCGGGGCAGCGCTGGCGTCTCACCGACGGCCAGATGTTCGTCTGCGGCGCCGCGGCCCTGGTCTTCCGCGACCTCGATGGAGCGCTCGAGCCCGAGGAGATCGATCGCCACCAGCGCCGGCTGATGCAGGTCCGCCAGCGCGCGGCGTCGTCGTCTCCGCCGCCGGGCCACGGTCTCGGCGGCGCCACGGCGCCCATCGGACGGCGCTAGTCCGCGGCGCGCCGGCGCACGGGGCGGTCCAGTCGCGTCGTCGGCGCGGGCGGTCGGATCACGCGCTCGTCGGCGAGAGCCGTTCCTGCTTCCAGCGCTCGTGATGTTCGCGCAGCACCCTGAGCACGCCCTCGGCGTCGCGCACGCAGATGGGAATGGAGAAGTCCTCGGGACTGGCCAGCGTCAGGTCCGGGCGCGTCATGCTGCGTCGCGCCCAGTCCACCAGCTCCTCGTACAGCTCTCCCGCCAGGATCAGCGGCGTGCGATGCAGCTTGCGCACCTGGAGGAGCTGCCACACCATCATCAGCTCGAGCACCGTGCCGATGCCGCCGGGCGCCACCACGAACGCATCCGAGACGAGCACGAAGTGGTGGAGCCGGGTGAAGAAGGTGCGATGCTCGTACGCCTGGGTGACGAAGGCATTGACCTCCTGCTCGAAGGGCAGGTCGACGCGGATGCCGATGGAATGATCGACGCCGCCCGGGGCCGCAAGACATGCCCCTTCGTTCGCCGCCTGCATCAGACCCGGGCCGCCGCCGGTGATGATGTCGCAGTCGAGCCGCGTGAGCTCGGCCGCCACATCCCGCACCGCTGCGTAGACCCAATGATCCTTCGGCACGCGCGCCGAGCCGAAGATGGTCACGCGGTAGCGATCGCGCCGCGTGGGCCGGAGGCGCGTGAGATTGTTGACCGCTTCCCAGAGGTTGAGGATGGATGACTCGAGCACCTCCAGGGTGTGCAGCTCGTCGCTCAGACTGACCGTCTCCGTCGTCATCGAATGCTCCTCTCAGAATTCGAGCACTTCGTTCAGATCCGGCAGGTGCGCCTTGATGCCGTGGCGCTCGCGGATCCGCCGGGCCAGCTCGGTGCGGCCCCGATCCTCGCCGTGCGTGAGCACCAGTTTCGGCTTCGACCCGGCCAGGGAATCGAACCAGTGCATCAGGTCGCTCTGACCGGCGTGTCCGCTGGGGCCGCCCATGGTGCGGACCGACGCCCGCACCGGGACGCGTTCCCCCATGATCCGAACGCTCGGTTCGCCGTCCACCAGCGCGCGGCCGAGCGACCCCTTCGACTGGAAGCCCACCACGAGCACGGTGGTCCGCGGATGCGGCAGCTCGTTCCTCAGGTGGTGCAGGATCCGGCCACCCGTGCACATGCCGGCGCCGGCCATGATGAGGCACGGCCCCTTCACGCCGAGCAGGCGCCGCGACTCGGCCACCGTCGGACACGGATGCAACTGTCGGCTCTCCGCCTGCAGCTCGCCCGATCGGTGCATCGCCAGCGCCTCCTCGTCGAAGAGCTCGGCGTTGCGACGGTCGATCTGCGTCGCCTCGATGGCCATCGGGCTGTCGAGGTCGATCGGGAATCGAGGCAGGATGCCGCGCTTGAAGGCGCCCGCGATCAGGTAGAGCAGCCATTGCGTGCGCCCGATGGCGAACGCGGGCACGAGCACCTTGGCTTCCGCGGCGATCGCCTGGGCGATCGCCACGCGCCCCTCGACGGCGGTCTCGTGCAGCGAGCGATGATCGCGATCGCCGTAGGTCGACTCCATGAAGACGAGGTCGGCGTGATCGAACGGCGTCGGATCGCGGTGGAGCGGTGCGCCGCGAGGCCCGAGCCAGCGTGCATGATCCCGTCACCTCACCGCCTGCGGCACCGAGGAGGGTGATCTTCATGGCCTGGTCGACTCCCAGGCGTGAAACCTAGCAGACGCTGCCGGCCCCGAGCGTCAGCGGCAGATGAAGATCGCCAGCGCCTGCGCCGTGAGGATCCTGCACAGCATGGTCAGGGGATAGACGGCCGCGTAGGCCAGGTGCGGCGCGTCGGACCCGGCGAGCTGGACCGAGAGCGCCAGCGCCGGAGGATCCGTGGTGCTGCCCGCCAGCACGCCGCTCAGCGTGGCGAAGTTCAAGCCGAACACCGCCCGCGCCACGATCCCGACCGCCAGCAGCGGAATCATCGAGATGGCCACCGCGGCGACGAGCCAGCGCAGGCCCGTCCCGGTGAAGGCGATGGAGAAGAAGTTCTCCCCCGCCTCGAGCCCCACGGCGGCCAGGAAGAGCGTGATGCCGAGCTCGCGGAAGGCGATGTTCGAGGCGAACGGCATGTGCCAGACGAGTGGTCCGATGTGCCCGAGCCGCGAGAGGATGATCCCGGCGAGCAGCGGGCCTCCCGCGAGTCCCAGACGCAGCGGCACGGGCAGGCCGGGGATCCAGATGGGCAGCAGCCCGCCCACCAGGCCGATCGCGATGCCGAGGAAGAACGGGATGAACTGCGTCTCGTTCAGGGCCCGGGTGGAGTTGCCCAGCGCGGCACCGGCCCGGACCAGGTCCTCCGGCGCGCCGACCAGTCGGACGGTGTCGCCGAAGCGCAGGCGCAGGTCCGGCGTCGCGGCGAGCTCGATCCCGGAGCGGGCCAGGCGCGTGACCGCCACGCCGAAGCGATGGTCGAGGTCCAGTTCGTCGATGCGTCGACCGAGCACCGCTCGACTCGTCACGACCACGCGCCGGAAGTCGACGGCGCCGGGCGCGTGCATCAGATCGCTCTCGCTCGGCCGACCGATGATCGACGCGAAGCGCTCCAGGCCGGACGCGGTGCCCACCACCAGGAGTTCGTCGCCGAGATGGAGGATGGTGTCCTCCGTCGCCACCGACACTTCGCTGGACCCCGCGGCGCGGCGCCGGGAGATCCGCACCCCCGTCTCCGCCCGTCCCGGCACCTCGCCGATGCGCCGCCCCTCGAGCCCCGCCGTCTCCACCCGGATCGTGAGGCGCTCGAGCCGGGGCGCGCGGGAGCGCTCGGCGCTGCGGAGCGCCGCCGCCTCGCCCACCGAGTCGATCCGGAAGACGGCCCGCACCAGGAGAAGCGACGCGATGATCCCGGTGATCCCGATCGGATACGCCACCGCGTACGCCTGCGCCGGCAGATCGGCGCGGGCCGGATCGAGATCGGGCGCCATGGCCAGCGCCTGCTGGACGGCGCCGAGCGACGGCGTGTTCGTGGTGGCGCCGGAGAGGAGCCCCAGCGCCGCGGCCTGGTCGATGCCGAGCAGATGCGCTCCGAAGACCGAGATGATCGCTCCGAGCGCCACCACCGAGAGCGCGAGCGCGTTGAGCCTGAGTCCCTGCTCGCGCAGCGCCGAGACGAAGCCGGGCCCCAGCTGCAGACCGATCGTGAAGACGAACAGCACCAGGCCGAAGTCCTTCGCGAAGTGGAGCATGGCGTGGTCCACCCGCTCGCCGAAGTGACCGAAGAGGATCCCCGCGAAGAGCACCCCCGCGGAGCCGAGCGAGATGCCGCGGACCCGGACCGATCCGAGGGCCATGCCGACGACCGCCACGCACGCGATCGCCATGATGGCGTGCGCCACCGGCTGAAGGTGGAGTTGGTGCAGGATCCCTTCCATGCGCTCACGCGGCGCCGTAGATCGGAACGATCGCGCCGCTGGTGAGACGGTTGCGCGGCGTGGCGAGGGCGCGGATGACGCCCGCCGCGTCGTCCACGCTCGGCCAGCGGGAGTGATCGGCTGTCGGCATCGCCCGGCGGTTCGCCGGCGTGTCCAGGATGGAGGGCGCCACCGCGTTCACCAGGATGCCCTCGCCCAGGAGCTCGGCCGCGAGCGACTGCGTCAGGCTCGCCACCGCCGCCTTGCTCGCCGCGTACGCCGCCATGCCGCCCGTCGGCACGAGCGCGGGGCGCGCGGCGACATTCACGATCCATCCGCGCACGGCGGCGCCGGCCGGCGCGGACCCGCCGCAGCGGCGCATCGCCCGCACCGCCTCGCGGCACGCCAGGAAGCAGCTCACGGCGTTGATCCGCCACATCGCCTCGAGGTCGGCCAGCGAGGTGTCGGCGATCGGCTTCATGTCGAAGCCGCCGGCGCAGTGGATGGAGCCGTCGAGCCGGCGGAGACGGCCGTACGCCTCGCTCACCTCGTGTTCGTCCGCCAGGTCGACCACCTCGGAGCGGATCTCCGCCCCGCCGCCGCGCGCCGCGGCGAAGGGGATCCGATCGAGCACCGTCACCTGCGCGCCGCGCTCCGCGAGCGCCCGCGCCGTGGCCGCGCCCAGCGCGCCGGCGCCGCCGGTGACGACGTAGTGAAGTTCGGCGAGCGCACCGGCGATGGCCATGGCCGCGAGTCTATGGATTCGGCCCGACCGCGACCGCCTCGCCGCCACCGTACTCCCCGTCGGCGGCCGCCGCTACGATGTCCGTTCCATGTCCGCTCCCGACGCCGGTTCCACTGCTCCGTCGCCCTCGAAGACGCCGTCCATGGAGGAGATCGTCTCCCTCTGCCGACGACGAGGATTCATCTTCGGTTCCAGCGAGATCTACGGCGGCATCAACGGCTTCTGGGATTACGGCCCGCTCGGCACCGAGCTCAAACGCAACCTCAAGAACGCCTGGTGGGAGGACATGGTGCTCCGCGAGCTCGCCGGTCCGGACGGCACGCCCGTGGACATCGTGGGCGTCGACTGCACCATCATCATGAACCCGAAGGTGTGGATCGCTTCGGGCCATGTGGGCGGCTTCAACGACCCGATGGTGGACTGCCGCGAGACGAAGCTCCGCTACCGCGCCGATCACCTGCTGGCGCTGGGGGCGGTGGAGCCGAACGCGCGGCTGTATGTCTTCGTCGAGGGCGACGCCGACTCGCTCGGTCGGGCGGAGAAGGCCCTCGCCCGGTACGAGAAGCGCGACTCGATCGACGCCGTGCGGCACCTCGTGCGCCCCTTCACCTCGCTCTCCGCCGAGGAGCGGGCCCGCGCCGTCGGTCCCGACGCGAAGGAGGCGGGCACGCTCACCGAGCCGCGCCAGTTCAACCTCATGTTCGAGACCTTCGTCGGCGCCATCCGCGACGACGACGCCCGCGCGTACCTGCGGCCCGAGACGGCGCAGGGCATCTTCGCGAACTTCCAGAACGTCCTCGACTCGACGCGCGTGCGCGTGCCCTTCGGCATCGCCCAGGTGGGCAAGGCCTTCCGCAACGAGGTGACGCCGCGCAACTTCACCTTCCGCAGCCGCGAGTTCGAGCAGGCGGAGATCGAGTTCTTCATCCATCCCTCGACGGCGAAGGAGTGGTACGAGTTCTGGCGCCGGGAGCGCTACCGCTGGTGGCAGTCGGTGGGCCTGGCCGGGAGCAACCTGACGCTCCGCGAGCACGGGCGCGACGAGCTGGCCCACTACGCGAAGGAGGGCGCCGGCTGCTGCGACGTGGAGTACCGCTTCCCCTTCACGGCGCCGGGCTTCGGCGAGCTGGAGGGCGTGGCCCACCGCGCCGACTACGACCTGCGCCAGCACGCGGAGCACAGCGGCCGCCGCGACAAGCTGAAGTACTTCGACCAGGAGCGCAACGAGCGCTACTTCCCCCATGTGATCGAACCGTCGGGCGGCATGGATCGCGGGACGCTCGCGCTCCTTTGCGAGGCCTACACGCCCGACCCGACGCGCCCGAGCGGCGTCTTCATGAAGTTCCATCCGCGCATGGCGCCGGTGAAGGCGGGCATCTTCCCGCTGGTCAACAAGGACGGCATGCCGGAGTTGGCGGACGCCCTGGCGCGCCGGCTCCGGAAGCGCTGGCAGGTGGAGTTCGATCCCAAGCAGTCCATCGGCAAGCGCTACGCGCGCATGGACGAGGCGGGCACCCCCTTCTGCTTCACCATCGACGGCGAATCGCTCAAGGATCAGACGGTCACGGTGCGCCATCGCGACACGCAGGCGCAGGAGCGCATCGGCGTGGATCGCGTGGAGGCCTGGCTCGCGGAGCGGCTCGGCGGCTGACGCGGCGGCGCGGCGCCGGAGTGCCGCGCCAGGCGCCGCATCGGGCGCCGCCCGCTCAGGCGGCGTCGAGCTCGTCCATCAGGACGGTGACGAGATCAAAGGTCCGCTGCGCGGCATCGATGATCGCGTCGTGCTGGGCCGGCGAGAGCGCCAGCCCATCCATCGCCGACTTCGCGGCGGCCCATCGCTCGCGGATGCGCTCGCCGTGCGGATCGAGGTACTTCGTGCCTGCGCCGGGTGGCAGCGGCATCGACTTCCGGATCGCCATGGCGATGAAGCGACCGCCGTTGGTGCTCCCTTCCAGGACATAGAAGGGTCCGAGCACCACCGCCGGATCGGCATCGATCATGGACTCGATGGCGCGCCACGCCTCGCGCGTGCGCGGGCCCATGCCCGACGAGGACGCGGCGCCTGCCGGAGTCGCGGCCGACCCGACGCCGCCCGGAAGTGCGGCGAGGGTCCGGAGATCCTCGTCGATGAGGGCGACGCGGAAGTGGTGGTCCTCGATCGCGGCGGCCAGGGCGGGAATCCGCCGCGCCTCGGCGAGCCGGGCCTCGAAAGCTTCGTGCAGGGCGCGCATCGCCCGGAGCCACGCGGCGTAGTTCGCCGGCGCCGCCGCTCCGCGGACGAGCGCCTGCTGCACCGGGTGCTTCTCGGCGCGGACATGGTGCTCGGCGGTGGCCTCGCGCAGGCGGAGCGACAGGCCCGGCGCGACGCCGGAAACGGCGGGAGTGGCGTGGGTCATGGGGGAAGGAGCATTCTCCGCCGCATCGATCCCGCGGTCAACCGCTCGTCTCGATCAGCGAGGCCAGCGGGTAGGCGCAGGCGTCGACGCCGAAGGCCCCCGCGGGCCGCAGGTTCCCGCTGCGTCCGAGACCGCCGAAGGGGAGGCGGCTGCTGGCGCCGGCCGTGCCGCAGTTGCGATTGATGCATCCCACGCGCACGCGGGTTCGGCACGCCTCCCAGGCGCCGTCGTCCGCGGTGAAGACGCTGGCGATCAGGCCGAAGTCCGTGGCGTTGGCCTGCTCGATCGCGTCGTCGAGCGAATCGCTCGCCGCGACCTGGACCACGGGGCCGAAGCACTCGGCGTCGCGCTCGCGGCGGAATCGATCGACCTCGATGACGCCGGGCGTGAGGAACCACCCTGCTCGATCGGGAATCCGAGGCGCCAGGTGGGTCCGGGCGCCCGCGGCCTCCAACCGGCGGACGAAGTCGAGCACGCCGTCCCGCGCCGCGCGACCGACGAGCGGCCCCATGAACTTCGGCGGGTCCTCGTCACCGGCGCCGTAGGAAAGCGTGCGGGCCCGCTCCACGAGGGCCTCGATGAAGCGCGGCGCAAGAGCGCGAGGGACGATGATCCGTCGCGTGCAGGTGCAGCGCTGGCCGGTGGTGGTGAGGGCGCTCCGCGCGCACTCCGCCACCGCGTGATCGAAGAGCGACGCCGGCGCCGCGCCCGCCGCCGCCGCCGGTCCCGGCGCCGACGCCGCATCCGCGCCGATGATCGTCGCGTTGCTGCCGCCCATCTCGAGCGCGATCATGCGACCCGGCCGATCGAGATTGGCCTCCAGGATGGCGCGCCCCACCGGCCAGCTCCCGGTGAAGAGGATGCCGTCGATCCCGGGATGGGAGACGAGTGCACGCGAGACGACCGGACCGCCCTGCACCACCTCGAAGACGCCTTCGGGGAATCCGGCCTCGCGCGCGAGCCGTCCCACGAGTTCACCCACCGCGGGCGTGCGGTCGCTCGGCTTGAAGATCACGCAGTTGCCCAGGAGGAGCGCCGGCACCCAGTGCCCGTTCGGAAGGTGCGCCGGGAAGTTGAACGGCCCGAGCACCGCCATCACGCCGAAGGGCCTGAAGGTGCACTCGCCGCGCCGCCCGCCGGCGGCGGTCACGGTGAAGTCGCGCACGCGCGAGAGCACCGTCTCCTCGAGCGTGATGGTGACCTTCTCCCCCAGCAGCTTCGCTTCGGCGCGGCTCTCCTCCAGCGTCTTGCCCATCTCGCGCGTGATGAGCCGCGCGATCTCCTCGGCGCGGGCGATCGTCACCTCGCGCCAGCGTTCCAGGATGGCCGCGCGCTCCTGGCGCGGGCGCCTCCCCCAGGCCGGCGCGGCGGCGCGGGCGCGGGCGACGGCCGCCTCCATGGCCGCCGTCGTCGCTTCGCCCTTCCAGACGATCTCTTCGGGTCGGGCGGGATTCCGCGACTCGATCGGTTCCGAGCTCATGCGTCCGCCGACTTCACCGCGCCCGGCAGGTCCCCCAGGGCCGAGAGCGACGACTCCTTGCCCGGTCGTCGCTTCCGGGAGCGACCGTCGCTCGGCGCCTCCAGCGGCGTCACGCCGACCTTGTTGCCCTTGCGCACGCCGAGGACCTCGATGGTGCGCTCGGGCAGCAGCACTTCGTCGCCCTCGATCCGGATGGGACTCCGCAGCGCGCGGTAGCCGTGCTCCTTGGAGAGGAAGCTCACGAACCCGTCGCCCGCGCCCTTCGCGCCGTCGCCGCGCGCGGATGCGCCGCGGGCCGCGTCGGAGCCCTCGAGCGTGCCGCCCAGCCCCATCGAGCGCGTGGCCTTCACCAGCGGGATGTCGTCGGTCTTGGCCTCCAGGTAGGGACCGCCGTCGAAGGGGTCCACCTGCCCGTTGAAGCGGAAGCCCTGTCGCTCCAGCATCGCCTTGGCGGCCACCGTCTCCTCGCCCACCTTGCCGATGAGCGCCCGCGCCTCCGCCGGAAGGATGGAGACATGGATTTCGTCGCGCGGCCAGAGGCTGGTCATGAACTCCTTGCTGTGCTGGCAGAAGAGATCGGCCTCGTTGTAGCTCAGGTTGATGAAGCGCCGGCCGAGGTAGTCCCAGAGGAGCGTGCGGCTGTCCGGTGTCAGCGGCCCCATGAGTTCCGCCAGCATGCGGTCGGCGAACTCGGCGCGGTGCAGGCCCACGAAGTGGAGCCGGATCAGGGAGAGCAGCGATCCGAGGCGCTCGCGGTGCCCGCGGTACCCGGGGGCGAGGATGAGGCCTCCCACCTCGCTCGGGCCGCTCTCGTCGGTGCCGAACTGCACGGTGGTGTGCATCGCCCCCTGCTGGAGGTCCTCGCTGAAGTACGAGCGCCGCCGCACCTCGAGGAAGACATGCGGCCAGCCCGGCCAGCTGATGCAGCTCATCACCGCCGAGGTGCCGATGACCGCGCCGCTCTCGGAGTCCTCCAGCACGAACATGTACTGGCGGTCGTGGGGATCCTTCGCCTGCCCGGAGAAACTCCGGCGGCTGCGCCCGATCTTCGCCGCGATGATGTCCTTGTCCGCCGGAAGATTGATGAAGTGGACCATCTTGGCCAGCTTCAACAGCGTCGGCAGGTCATCGATGACGGCCTGTCGCACGAGGAACATGGCCGCAGTGTACGGGGCCCGTGGGCATCGCGCCGGACTCGGCGCCGCGCGGCCGGCGCCGCGCCGAGTGCGCCGTCACGCCGTCCGCGCCAGCGAGCGCTCCAGGATCTCGAAGACCGGGTCGAAGTGCTCGGGCTGGAAGACGCCGATCGGCGGCAGGAAGCGCAGGTGGTACGGACCGTGGCCGCAGCCCAGCGTGATCACGCCGTCCTCGAAGAGGTGCTTGAGGAGCGTGTTGATGCGCTCCTTGTCGCCTCCGAAGGGCGTGAGCCGCATCATGCCGCCGATGCCGCCCACCACGCGCGTGCTGCTGCGACCGAACGGCAGCGCCACCGGGGGAAACCACTCCGGGTGCTTCCGCACCAGGGCTTCGGCGCGCGAGCGGAACGCCTCGTGCAGCTTCGCGATCCGACCCTGCGGGCCGTAGTACCCGCCGTCGCGAAGGCGCGTGAGGGCCCGCAGCCCCACCTGGAACGCCGCCGTGGACGCGGTGAAGGTCCCCGCCAGCAGGCCCGGCTTCGGCGCCATCGCCTCCGTGTAGAGACACGCGCAGGCCTGGGACATCTTGCCCATCGTCACCACGTCGGCGAAGCGGCCGAGATCCAGCGCTTCGAACGCGAACATCGCGGGCGTGCGACCGAAGGTCTGCACCTCGTCGAACCAGACGGGCACGCCGCGATCGCGGCAGAGCTCGATGAGCGGAAGGAAGAACTCGCGCGGCGCGACATTGAATCCGCCCTCGCCCTGGATGAGCTCCATGACGAAGCAGGCGTGCTGCTTCGGATAGCGATCGAGCGCCTGCCGCAGGTGCCAGACGGTCATCTCGGTGGAGCGGGATCCGAGCTCCGGATCGTGGAAGGGCATGTAGTCCACCTGCACGTTCAGCGCCACGCCCTGGCGGTACGCGGGTCCGTCGCCGATCTGGGCCATGGTGGTGGATCGGCCCATGAAGCAGTCCTGGAAGGCGATGACGCGCGGGGCGCCACCGGTCTTCTGCTGGCACACCTTGAGCGCCGCCTCGTTCACCATGCAGCCGGAGTTGCTGACGAAGCAGTGCCGAAGGGCGCTGGTGCGACCCGCCTCCGCCGCCAGGAACTCGGCGAAGGCCGTGCTGTCGGCGTTGAACTGGAGATGTCCCTGCATGAGGAGGTCGGAGAGCGCCGCCACCAGGGCCGCCTCCACCATCTCCGGATCGCCGTGACCGAACATGTGCACGCCGATCCCCTCGATCATGTCCCACTTGACGCTGCCGTCCACGAGCTGCACCAGGGCGCCGTTCCCGAGCCCGGTGCCGAGGTAGGGATAGAAGGGCGCGCGGCCGCGCACGGACTCCGTGCGCGCGATCCACGAGGCCATCGTCGCCGCACCCTCCGCCGACGGCGGCGTTGCCGCGGTGATCGTCGCCTGGGCGGCGCGCAATTCGCGCAGGATGGCGTCGATGGCGCTGCGCACCGCGGGATTGGAGGCCAGCGAGGGGACGACCGGGTCGGCGGCCCCGGAGCGGGATGCAGCAGGATTCGGAGTCATGGTGGTCGACGCGGGCCTGGCCGCGGAGGACGCCGGAGAGGCGGGAGTCATGCGGGCATCGTACGCGCCGGGCGTCCCGTCGCCGGTCGCCGCGAGGCGGGCTCCACCCAGGTCAGGTGCGACGGATCGAGCGTGCGCTCGCCGTTCCAGCGGTAGCCGACCAGCCGCCCGCCGCGGGCCACCGACCAGTCCAGGCACGCCACGTTCGGCGCCAGCAGCGACGGCGCCTGCGCCGCCGGCATCCAGTAGTGACCGAAGAAGACGGGAGGCGACTCCGCCGCGTAGTACGGCAGCGACGGCCGCTCCGCGGGCGGAATCTCGAGCGCCGGAACGCGCTCCGACGGCGGGAAGACCAGCTCCGCGTAGGTCCACGCGCGCGGCGGCGCGAACCATCGGGCGCGGATGCGGCGGCGCGGATGTCCTTCCGTGTCCTCCAGCACCGTGCCCTGGGGAAGCCGGATCTCCGGTCCCTTGAGCAGCTGCTCCATCGCCAGGAATTCCGGCGTCCCCTGCCGGTGGAAGTCGCGGATCGCGTCGGGCGAGAGCGTCCCGCCGGCACGGTCGATCACGCGCCGCACCGTGGCCAGGCTGCGGTCGTCCCAGCAGGCATGGACCACGCGCACTTCGCCGAGGTCCAGCGCCATCGGCAGCGTGCGGAACCAGTCGAGCGCCGACTGCCGCTCGGCGGACGAGAGCTGCGAGAGCGTGGCGGCGTGGATCGCGGTGTTGCGATCGGTGTGGGGACGGCAGAACTCGCCGGGGCGATCGTCGCGCTCGGTGGCGTAGGCCAGGGCGTTGATCTCGTGATTGCCCAGCACCGCCCTTGCGGACCCGCGCTCCACCATGCCGCGCACGATGGCCAGCGTCTCCGCGATGCCGGGACCCCGATCGACGAAGTCGCCGACGAAGACGGCCGTGCGATTCGGATGACTCCAGCCCGCCCCCTCGCGGTAGCCCAGCCGCGCGAGCAGCGCCTTGAGCGCGTCCGCATGGCCGTGGATGTCGCCGATCAGGTCGAACATGCGTGCTCGCCTACGAGCGAGGTCCTCCGTCCGTTCGCGCCATCGCCGTCCGGAGTCCGCCGGGCCGTGCGGCCCGAGCCCGCGCCCGCGCCGTCCGCGTCCGGATCACTCCCATTCGATCGTCGCCGGCGGCTTGCTCGAGATGTCGTAGACGACGCGGTTCACGCCCTTCACCTCGTTGATGATGCGGCTGGAGATGGTGGCGAGCACCTCGTGCGGCAGCCGGCACCAGTCGGCGGTCATGAAGTCCTGCGACTCCACCGCCCGCAGCGCCACCACCGAGTCGTAGGTGCGGCCGTCGCCCATCACGCCCACGCTGCGCACCGGCAGCAGCACCGCGAAGACCTGGCTCGTCTGGCGGTAGAGGTTCGCGGCGTGGATCTCGTCGAGGAGGATCTGGTCGCAGTCGCGCAGGAGATCGAGCCGATCGCGCGTCACCTCCCCGATCACGCGCACCGCGAGGCCGGGACCGGGGAACGGATGACGCCAGACCAGTTGCGGCGGGAGCCCCAGCACCTCGCCCAGCGCCCGCACCTCGTCCTTGAAGAGATCCCGGAGCGGCTCCACCAGCTCGAAGCCCAGGTCCTCCGGCAGTCCGCCGACATTGTGGTGGAGCTTGATGTTCGCGGCCGTGCCGGCGTGGCTCTGCCCGCTCTCGATCCGATCGGGATAGAGCGTGCCTTGGGCGAGGAACCTCGGCGATCCTCCCACCTCGCGCGCCGCCGTCTTGAAGACATCGATGAAGCGATGGCCGATGCGTCGGCGCTTCTCCTGCGGGTCGACGACGCCCGCGAGATCGCCGAGGAACTCGCGTGAGGCGTCGATGACGCGGAGGTCGATGTCGAAGTGGTCGCGGAAGGTGGTCTCCACCAGCTCGCGCTCGTTCTTGCGCAGCAGCCCGTTGTCCACGAAGATGCAGGTGAGCTGCTTCCCGATGGCGCGGGAGAGGAGCGCCGCCACCACGCTCGAGTCGACGCCGCCGGAGAGACCGCAGATCACGCGATCGCTCCCCACCAGGGTCTTCACGCGCTCGCACTCCGCGTCCAGGAAGTCGCGCATGCGCCAGGTGCCGCGGCAGTGGCAGACCTCGTAGAGGAAGTTCCGCAGGATGTCCACGCCGTGCGGCGTGTGCGTCACTTCGGGATGGAACTGCACGCCGTAGAAGGTCCGCGACCGATGGGCCACCGCGGCGTGCGGACAGGTCGGCGTCGACGCGAGGACGCGGAACTCCTGCGCCAGGTCGGTGACCTGATCGCCGTGGCTCGCCCAGACGATCGTGTCCGGCGGAATGCCCTTGAAGAGGTCGCTCGAATCGAGGATCCGGAGCTTCGCGCGGCCGAACTCGCGCTCCTTCGCCGGTTCCACGCGGCTGCCGAGCAGCCGGCAGCCCAACTGCATCCCGTAGCAGATGCCCAGGACGGGCACTCCGAGTTCGAAGAGGCGATCGTCGCACCGCGGCGCCCCCTTCTCGAAGACGCTCGCCGGACCGCCGGAAAGGATGATGCCGCGAGGGGCCTTGGCGCGGAGCGCCTCCAGCGGCGTGTCCGGCGCCACCAGCAGGCTGAACGCCCCCGCTTCGCGCACGCGCCGGCAGATGAGCTGCGAGTACTGGCTGCCGAAGTCGAGGACGAGGATCGTCTCGGGTCGGCGCGGATCGTGCTCGACCGTGGCCTGAGTGCTCGTCTGGGGGATGGCGCTCCGGGTGACCACCGTGGAAGGGAGGATCCTACTCCCAACCGCACCGATGCCGCCGCCCACGACCGGCGCGGCGCCACGCCCCGACCGCGGCGGCGGAGGACCGCGGGTACGCTGAGCCCATGGACGCGCCGACCCTTGCGCATTCCTGCGGCGCTGCCCTGCTCGGCGTCGGCCCGCACGGCGCCGGCACCTCCCCTTGTTCCGAGCATGCCGGTCATCGCCGCGCCGGGCGCGCTCCGCGCTCGGCGTCGCGCTTCGCCGTCGTGACGGCCTCGATGCTCGCGACGATGGCGCTCCAGGCGTGCGCCCCCGGCGTCTTCGAGGGCGGCATCGACGACGGTGACACCGGTTCGCGCGTCGCGGCCATCCAGCGCGTCGAACGCTCCACCGATCGGACCTCCATTCCCAAGGTGGTCGAATGCCTGGCCAGCAACGATCCCGTGGTGCGGCAGGCGGCGTACCGCTGCCTCCGGAACATGACCGGCGAAACGCTCGGTTACCGGCCGGACGATCCTCCGCTGATGCGGGAACAGGCGGTGAACCGATGGGTGGAGTGGTGCCGCCAACAGGGCCTGGCACCCGGAGGCAGCACCTCATGAGCCACTCCCCGGATCTCTCCGTGCAGATGCTGAGCCGCACCTCGCTCCTGGCGCCGGTGCGCTGCATGATCGTCTCCTTCGCCGAACGCATCGGCTTCGACGAGACCGCCAGCGGCCACATCGCGCTGGCCGTGGACGAAGCGCTGGCCAATGTCATCCGCCACGGCTATTCCGGCCGCGACGACTGCCGCGTCTGGCTGCATCTCTGGGAGCTTCGCGAGCCGGCGGGACTGCGGATCGTGGTGGAGGACTACGCGCGGCAGGTGGATCCGGAACTCATCCGCGGGCGGGATCTCTCGGACATCCGACCCGGAGGTCTCGGCGTTCATCTCATCCGCAGCACCATGGACTCGGTGCGATTCGAGAAACGGCGCGAGGGCGGCATGCGCCTCACGCTGGAGAAGATCCTGGGCGCTGCGCCCGTCG
>CAZSVT010000009.1:0-29531 GCA_964610365.1 uncultured Isosphaeraceae bacterium | reverse complement strand
CTTCGACGGAAGTACTTCCAGGCCAGCACGCGCTGCCGCGGCGTGAGCTCGCGCATGAACTCGGAGATGGCCCGGAAGCGATCCCACCCGCGGGCGTCGCGCAGGATCTCCTTCTCCACGAGCGCGCCGAAGATCGCCTGCGCGCGGGCCGCCTGGTCCGGCGTCAGCTCGAGGGCCTCGACGAGGGCGTCGAAATCCTGCGATCCGCGGCGCGTCTGGCGCTCGAACGACTCCTGCACGAGGCGGGCGAACGCCTCCAGGCGCACCGCTGCCTGGACCTGCGGATGCCGCGCGGGCAGGCCGAGATCGGCGCCGCGCTCCTGGGCCAGCGCCGACCGATAGTCGAAGACCAGCCGCCGCGCCTTCCGCGACGACGCGTCGTCGAGCCGGTCCGCGAGTTCGTCGATGGCGCTTCCGCGGGCGCGCCACGGGGCGAATCGCTGCCATGCATGGGCTAACACACCCAGCGCCGCCAGTCGCGACGCCGCGTCCTTCGCGGACTCGAGGCCCTGGAGCGCGGCGGCGCCCTGCTGGAGCTCGGGAACATGCGTCCGCACGAGTTCGTCGAAGGCCGCCATGCGACGCGCCACGATGCGCTCCAGCTCCTCGAGCGTCGCCGCATCCCGGAGGATCCGACGCAGCGCCGCGATCTCCGGCTCACCTTCCAGGACGACGACGCGGCCGTTGAAGTCGCGGGCGACGAGCGTCTCGGGCGCCGGGGCTTCCGAGGCCTGCGGCCCGCGGAGGATCGAGTCGGAGTTCGCCGCAGGTACCGGCGCGGCGGGCCGGGCCGGGGTCGCGGGAGCGTCGGACGAGGAGGTCGCGGCGGTCGTGGCGCCGGGATCCGTGGTGCCGGCGGCCGCGGGCTCGCGGGCCGGCGCCGCGTCGTCGTCGTCGGGCGGGGCGCCGAGCAGGATGGCCACGAGGGCGACGAGGGCTGAGAGCGGTCGCATCATGCCGCCACCATTGGACCTCGGATCGGCGCCATTGCAACTGGCTGCGCCATGATCCGGCGCATCGGGGCCCGGCGCGCCCGCCTCAGACCGCCGCCAGCCCCTGGTCGAGATCGGCCATCAGGTCCTGAGGATCCTCGATGCCCACCGAGAGGCGGACCAGCGAGTCGCTGATGCCGAGTTCCTTCCGCTGCGCCTCGGGAACGCTGGCGTGGGTCATGATCGCCGGATGCTCGATGAGGCTCTCCACGCCGCCGAGGCTCTCCGCGAGCGCGAAGATCTCGACCGCTTCGAGGAAGCGCCGGCTCTCGGCGAGGCCGCCCCTCAGGTAGATCGTGACCATGCCGCCGAACGCGGGCGTGCCGTCGAGCCGCATCTGCTTCGTCGCCAGCGCGTGCTGCGGATGCGATTCGAGTCCCGGGTAGGCGACCCGCGCCACCTTCGGATGCTTCGCGAGATGCCGGGCGATCATCATCGCGCTCTCGCAATGGCGCCGCATCCGCAGGTGCAGCGTCTTGAGGCCTCGCAGGCCGAGATAGGCGTCGAACGGACCCATGACGGAGCCGATCGCGTTCTGCATGAACCGCAGCTTCTCGGCGAGTTCCGGGCGCTTCGTGCAGAGCGCTCCGCCGACGGTGTCGCTGTGGCCGCCGACGTACTTCGTCGTCGAGTGCATCACGATGTCGATGCCTCGCTCCAGCGGGCGCTGGAGGATCGGCGTGGCGAACGTGTTGTCGCAGACGGTGATCGCCCCGCAGGCCTTGCCCGCGGTGACCACGGCATCAAGATCGACGATCTTGAGCGTGGGATTCGTGGGCGTCTCCACCCAGATCATGGCGGGTCGGTGTTCCTTCGCCATGCGCTCCACTTCGCCGGGCCTGGTGAGATCCGAGTGAACCACCTTGAGCCCCATGCTGCGGGCGCGCACTCGATTGAGCAATCGATTGGTGCCGCCGTAGACATCGTCCATGCAGAGGATGGTGGCGCCCGCGTTCATCAGCTCGAGGCAGGTGCCCGTCGCCGCCAATCCGCTCGCGAACGCGAACGATCCGCCCGTCACATCCTGCTCGTAGGGAATGTCCGCGCCTTCGAGATTGCCGAGGCATCGTTCGAACGCGTAGCGCGTGGCGTTGTGGCTGCGGCTGTACTCGAAGCCCTTGTGCCTGCCCGGGCTCTCCTGCACGAAGGTGCTCGAGGTGTAGATGGGCGGCATGACGGCGCCGGTCGTGGGATCCGGCGCCTGCCCGCCGTGAATGCAGCGCGACGCGATGTGGAGCGGTTGGGAGGTCATGAGGGAGCGCGGGGTGCGGTCAGCGAGGTCGACGCGGCCGAGCCCATCCGACGAGACCGCCGAACACCAGCAGCGCGGATGGCGCCGGAACCCACTTGATGTCCAGCTTCCAACCGGTGAGCTCACCGCTCTCGCCGCCGGAGTGATCGCGGATGGTGAGCGTCCATTCGCCGTTGACGCTGGCGCCGCCGAAGGCGGCGAGCAGAAAGACCTGATCGGCCGATCCGGCCCCCGTGGCACGGTAGAAACCGTCGGCGATGGCGCCGTCCGGATCGGCGCTGGAGGCGGCGTTCCAGAGATTGCCGTCGCCGGTGAACGGCGTGTAGCGATCGACGCTCTCATAGTCCTGCAGGGTGTAGTCGCCGGAATAGGCGGCGGACGCACCCGGGCCGCCGGCGACGGAACCGACGCGGAAGAAGAGCGATTGCGTGGATCCGCCGGGGTTCGTGACGGTGGCGCTGAGATCACCGGCGTTGGAGTGGAACAGGCCCGTCAGAGTGACGCGGATGTGCGTCAGGGCATCGCCCCCCGAGACCGAGATGGTCGAGGTCGCACCGTTCGGGTCGCCGTCCGGGATGTCGAATCCGGCACCGTAGAACGGGACCCAGCCGCCGAGTGATCCGGCGACGACCGCCGATGCCGCCACGAGTTCGATCGTCATGACTTCTCCTCCTGCGAATGCTCGGAACATGCTCCGCGCCCCTCGGGCGCGCCACGGACCGCGGAGTCTACCGGACGGAGCGCCGCCGGCCGTCGGGGGCGCCGTCGATCGGGCCGGCGAAGGCTCCGATCTCAGAGCAACTGCCGCCGCAGGTAGTTGATGAGATCGATCCGCGTGATGATGCCGTAGAAGTGCGACTCATCGGTGACGATCGCCACGCGGTCGGCCCGGAAGATCGGCAGGAGCGATTCCACGGGGAGGTTCGGCCGCACCGTCTCCAGCCGGCTGGTCATGAACTCGCGCACGTGGCGCCGGGTGTTCGCCTTCGCGTCGTGCGTGAGGGCGAGCAGCACGTCGCTCTCGTCGATGATGCCCACCACCTTGTCGTGCTCGTCGACCACGGCCATCTGGCTCACGCCGTAGAGGTGCATGCGCCGGATCACCTGGAGCACCGGGGTCTCGGGATGGACGGTGAAATCCTCCCGCTCCAGGTGGCGCCGGGCGATGAGGTCGCGCAGGTCGCCGTGCTTCGGGCGATCGATGAAGCCGTTGTCGATCATCCAGAAGTCGTTGAACATCTTGCTCAGGTACTTGGCCCCCGAGTCGCAGATGAGGCTCACCACGCGCTTCGGCTCCTTCTGCTCGCGGCAGTAGCGAAGCGCCGCGGCCAGGAGCGTGCCGACGCTCGAACCGGCCAGGATTCCCTCGCGGCGCAGGAGCTCGCGCGCGGTGTGGAAGGCCTCCGAATCGGGAATGGCGTACGCGCGGTCGACGATCTCCAGGTCGAGGATGCTCGGCACGAAGTCCTCGCCGATGCCCTCCACGAGCCAGCTCCCCGCCTGGGTCATGCGACCCTCGTTGACCAGCGGCGCCAGGATCGAGCCGACGGGATCGGCGAGCACGATCTCGCATGCCGGATGGCGCTCCTTGAGGAACGCGCCGACTCCGGCCACCGTTCCGCCGCTTCCGACGCCGGCGACGAAGGCGTCCACCCTTCCCTCCATCTGCTCCCAGATCTCGGGTCCGGTGGTGGTGGCGTGGGCCTCGGGATTCGCCGGATTGCCGAACTGGTTCACGTAGAAGCAGTTCGACCGCTCGCGCGAGATGCGCTCGGCGACATCCTGGTAGTACTCGGGATGCCCCTTCTGCACATCGGAGCGGGTCAGCACCACCTCGGCGCCCATGGCGCGGAGGTGACTGATCTTCTCGTCGCTCATCTTGTCGGGCACCACCACGATGAGCGTGTAGCCCTTCTGTCCGGCGACGAGCGCCAGCGCGAGCCCGGTGTTGCCCGCGGTGGCCTCCACGATCGTTCCCCCCGGCTTGAGCCGGCCGTCGCGCTCGGCCGCGGCGATCATGGTGAGGGCGATGCGGTCCTTGATGGAGTTGCCCGGGTTCTGGTTCTCGAGCTTCACGAAGAGCCGGCAGGGGCCGGTGTCCATCCGCCGCAGCTCCAGCATCGGCGTGTTGCCGATCATCTCCAGGACGCTTCCGAAGACGGGCGCCGTGGCGGGCTGGCGCCGCGCGGCGGGGGCCGGACCGCCGCTGCCGGTCGTCGAGGGCGACGGCCGCCCCGGCGGTCCCGAGGCATCGCGATCTCGGCCGGTGGAAGTGGGCATGCCGGCAGTGTAGAGAATGCACCCGATGCGCTACCGACCCCCGCAGGCGAGCGAGATCGTGCTGGCGCGGCACGACGGCGTGCTCGAAGCGCGCGGTCGGGACGATCCGCCCGGCCGCGGCGTGAGGGTGGATTGGCCGTCGCCGGCGTCCCGGCGCGGCGGATCCACGCTGCGGCGCGCCATCGGCGACGCGGTCTCCGTGATCGACGCCACCGGCGGCTTCGGTGTGGACGCCTGGACGATGGCGCTGGCGGGTCGTCGCGTCACGGTCATCGAGCGATCGCCGATCGTGGCCGCGCTGCTCGCCGATGCGCTCGAGCATGCGCGCTCGCTCGACGCGGCCGCCGCCTCCCGTCTCCGCCTGATCACGGGCGACTCGATCCGCGTCCTCTCCGAACTCGCGCCCGCCGATCGGCCGCCGGTCGTCTACCTTGATCCGATGTTCCCGCCGAAGCGGCGTTCGAGCGCCCTCTCGTCGAAGGAGATGCAGTTCCTGGCGTCGGTGGTGGGCGACGACGCCGACGCCGCGGACCTGCTCCTCGCCGCCCGGCGCGCCGCGACGCTCCGCGTGGTGGTGAAGCGCCCGCCGCATGCCCCTCCGCTCGGCGAAGGGCGCACCCATTCGATCGAGACGAAGCTGGTCCGATTCGATGTCCACGGCCCGCTTCGCGATCCGCCGCCGCGGCCGGCGCCGGGCGCCGAGGCGCCGCCGCGATGAACACGATCTCGCCGCCGCCCGGGGTTCCGTGGTTCCACATGCGGACGCTGCCGGAGGCGGGCGCCGCCGCATGGCTGCCGCGCGACGAGGCCCGGCACGCGACGGGCTCGAAGCGACTCTCGCCCGGCGACGAGATCGTCCTCTTCGACGGCTGCGGCGGCGCCGCGGTCTCGCGCCTCGGCGCCGATCGCTCCCGCGACGGTTCGCTCGCGGTCACGGTGGAACGCCGGCTCGAGTGCGAGCCGCTCCCGTCGGTGACCGTCGCCACCGCCGTGCCCAAGGGCGATCGCTGGTCCACGCTGCTGGACATGCTGGGTCAGCTCGGGGCGACGCGGATCGTGCCGCTGGACTGCGAGCGCAGCGTGGTGGCGGCGGAGCAGGTGCGCCGCGAACGGGCCGAACGAATCCTCGTCGAAGCCTGCAAGCAGGCACGGCGGGCGTGGTCCCCGATCCTGGCGGGGCCATCGACGCCGCTCGAAGTCGTGCGCAGGGCGCTGGATCCGGCCGCGACGCCGGGCGGTCGGGCGGCCCTGGCCCATCCAGGCGGTGCCCCGCTCGCGGCGCTGCGCGACGCAGGCGATCCGAGCGCTCCGATGACGATCCTGGTGGGGCCCGAGGGCGGATTCACGGAGCGGGAGGTGGACGAGTGCCGCGCCGCCGGCGCCACGCTCGCTTCGCTCGGAGACGGAATCCTCCGCGTGGAGACGGCGTGCGTGACGGCGCTCGCCCTGTGGCGCTGCGGGCGCCCCGCGCCGAAATGGAGCGTACCGGGATCGAACCGGTAACCTCCGCCTTGCAAAGGCGGCGCTCTCCCAATTGAGCTAACGCCCCAAGCGATCGGACCTTCGGTCTACCGGATGATGCGCGGCAAGTAAAGCCGCGCGGTGCGGATGCGGAGCCGCCGTGCGAGCGCGACGCCCGGCGCCGCGCGTCCGCCGTCGCATCTCAGGGCGCGTCCGGAGGCACCGGTGCGTATTCGACGGCCGTCGGCGACGGCGTGGGCGTGGGTGCCGGCGCCGAGCCGGACATGGAATCCGCACCCGTCGACGGCGACGCGCCGGAGGCGGTGGTCCCGCCCGGGGTCGTCACCTGCGGATCGCGACGCTGCGTGAGGATGTCCACCGAGCGCGGCTCGATGAGGTTCACGCGCAGCGCCTCGTCGTAGTGCTTCTGGCCGCGGATGCCCACGAGCACGCCCAGCATCGTGGCGAGCTGGAAGTCATCCTGCGGAACCACGTACGCCACCACCTGGCCCACGGCCGGATCCTGCAGTCGGTAGAGCGCCGGCAGACGACGACCGTCGAAGACCGTGCTGGCGTTGAGGACGCCCACCGCGTCGTAGTCGGAGCGGGCCTGCATGGCGATGGCCAGGGCCTTGATGCGATCGAGGTCCTGGCCGCGCTGCAGTCGGAGCCGCTCGAGCGTGTGCATCCGCTCCTGCACCTCCAGCTTCAGCGTCAGCTGCTCCACGCGAGCCTTGGCCATCTGGCGGATGTCGCCGGCCACGTTGGGTCGGGTCATGAGCTCCGCGTAGCGGCCGCGCAGGGCCCCGATCTCGGCGTCCTCGAGCGGCTCGAGTTTCACCGTGTCCCAGATCGACTCGAGATCCGCGTACTCGGCCCGGTTCGCGGCCGTCTCGGTCATGGCGGGCGTGGGCGGAGGCTCCACGGCGCGGCGCGGCTGCGTGATCACTTCGTCGCGCTCGGTGACCTTCACGGTGCCGTCGGGCTTCTCGGTGATCGTGGTTTCGTCCACCTCGATGCTCATGCCGCCGTCACCGGCGGCCTCGGGCGCGGCGCCGGCCTTCGCCGACTCGGCGGTCGCGGCGTGCTTCGGCGCGGCGTTGGCGTGCGCGGGCGCGGCGCCCGCGGCGGAGCCCTTCGGCGCGACCGGCTTGGCGCCCGACGCCGCCGCCATGACCGGCGCGGCGCCCGCGGAGCGCGGCGCCTTCGCCGCCTCCACCTCCGCGCTCGACGCGCGGCGCAGGTAGTTCATGTTGATGAAGCCCTCGGCGCTGGCGGGCAGGGCGACGAGGAACACCTTCTCGCGCTCGCCTTCCATCGTGCCGAGCACCGCCAGCGTGTCGCCGGCCGCGAGCTTGGCGATGGGCTTCCAGCTGGCGTCGGGGCTTCCCTTGCTGCCGATGTTCGCCGCCTTGACCTCGCTCTTCGCGGTCACCGTGAGCGTGGAACCGTCGGCGGAGAGCTCCACTCGGCGATCGGCGGGGACATAGCCCTGGATGCCCGCGAACGCCGGGCCGGCGCAGCGCACGCGCGCCCATCCGTAGGTCTCCTCGAGCACCTCCACCACATCGCCCGCGGAGAGGCGGCCGAACGGGTAGCTGCTCTGCACGCTCGGGCTCGAGCGCACGAAGACGTTGTTCGCATTCACCGCCGCCCAGTAGGGCGCGGACGCGCTGGACGACGCCCCGCGCCCGCCTTCCGAGCCGCTCGATCCTCCGCTCCCGGCGGCACCTCCACCTTGCGCCAGCGCCGGCGCCGCAACGAGGAGAGCGAGAGCGACTGCGGCCACTCGGCGCGCCCGATCGGTGCTGAATCCGTTCATGGCGCGGGATGGTACCGTCCGGGATACCATCCCGCCCGATGTCTCCCGTCACCGATCGCGTCGTCGCCGGCCGCCGATGGTCACCGGCCGCGCCGCTCCTGGCCGCGGCGCTCCTGGCGTCCTGCGAGACCCCGTTCAAGCCCATCGATGACGCCTCCCTCCAGTCGGCGATCGACGCCGCGGCGGCGAGAGAGGTCGCCGGCGCCGGAGACAGCACCCTCCGACCGCTCGTCCAGCCGCCCAACGACGTGACCCAGATGCTCGCGCCGCGGGCGGATGAGCTGGCGAAGATCGGACCCCAGCTCTCCAACGCCGGTCCCGGCCTCGACCTGGGCCCCGACCTGGCGGGGGACGGCCAGCGGAAGGTCCTGATCGGCCTCCAGCAGGCCATCGCCACCTCGGTGCGGAACAACCTGGGGGTCCAGGGAGCGAGGCTGGAGCAGGCGGTGACCCAGGCCGACATCGTGCGGGCGGAGGCGGCCTTCGACGCCGTCCTCTTCGCCAACACCGGCTTCGCCCGGATCGACTCCCAGGACGTGATCTTCGTCGCGCCCGGCGAGATCGTCCCCACCGTCTTCGGCAATGACACGAAGGGCTGGAACTTCACCACCGGCATCCAGCAGCCGCTGGTCACCGGCGGCGCGGTCACCGTCTCCACCAACTGGCAGTGGCAGCGCTACTACCCGGAGCAGTTCTACTACCCCAATTCCTCCTGGAACAACAACGTGCAGCTGGGCTTCACCCAGCCGCTCCTCCAGGGCTTCGGCAGCGACGTGAACATGGCGCAGATCCGGCTGGCCCGGAACGCCGACCGGAAGTCCATGCAGGCCCTGCGCGAGCGCCTGCTCTCCCTGGTCTCCCAGACCGAGGCGGCCTACTGGCAGCTCGTCCTGACCCGCCAGCGCCTGGCGATCCAGCTCTGGCTGGTGGAGGCCGGAGTGGAAGTCCGGGATGTCCTGGCGAAGCGCCGGCAGTTCGACACCACGCTCGCCGAGTACGCCGACAGCGTCGCCGTGGTGGAGAACCGCAAGAGCGCGGTCATCCGGGCGCGCCGCGATGTGCAGCAGGCCGCCGACCGGTTGAAGGTGCTGATGAACGATCCGTCGCTCCCCATCGGCGACGAGACGACCGTGGTGCCCATCGACCTCATGGTGGAGCAGCCGCTCAACGCCAGCCTCCGCGAGGCGATCTCCACCGCCATCCAGCAGAGTCCGTCCGTGGCGAAGTCCCTGCTGGACATCGACGACGCCTCCATCCGGCAGGTGGTGGCCGACAACGGCCGGCTCCCGCAGCTCAACCTCAACGCCCAGACGCAGTGGAGCGGCCTGGACAACAGCTACGGCGAGACCTGGAGCGAGATCGGCCAGGGGCAGTTCGTGGACTACATCGTGGGCCTGAGCTTCTCGCAGGCCATCGGCAACCGGTACGGCGAGGCCACCTATCGGCGGGCGCGCCTGGAGCGCAGCCAGGCGGTGATCGCATACCGCAGCGCCGTGCAGGACGCGGTGCTCCAGGTGAAGGAGGCGCTGCGCAACGTGGTCACCAACTACCAGCTCATCGGCCAGACGCGCGCCTTCCGGATGGCGCAGGCGGAGAACCTCCGCGCCCTCCTGGTGACGGAGCAGACCATCGCCAGCCTCACGCCGGAGTTCCTCAACCTGAAGTTCCAGCGCCAGGACGGCCTGGCGGGGGCGCAGCTCCAGGAGTCCACGGCCCTCGTCGACTACAACACCGCGATCGCGGAGCTCTACCGGGCGATGGGCACGGGCCTGGCGATGAACCGGATCGAGCTGGAGACGGAGCCCGCCGACTCGGCGCGCTGATGCCGATCATCCTCCCCTACGACGACGAGAACATCCGGCGCGCGGCGGAGGATCTGCGCGCCGGCGGCGTGGTGGCCTTCGCCACGGAGACCGTCTACGGCCTCGGCGCCGACACCTTCAATCCCGACGCGGTCCGCCGCATCTACGAGCTGAAGGGCCGGCCGCTCGACAATCCGCTCATCGCCCACGTGGTGGACGCGGTGGCGGCGAAACCGCTGGTGACGGAGTGGGACCATCGCTGCGACAAGCTCGCGTCGCGCTTCTGGCCGGGCCCGCTCACCATGATCCTGCCCCGGCGACCCGAGGTCCCGCGCGAGAGCGTGGCGGGGCTCGGCACCATCGCCGTGAGGTCGCCCATCCATCCGCTGGCCCGGTCGCTGCTCTACGCCTTCGGCGGTCCGATCTCGGCGCCGAGCGCCAATCGAAGCGGCCATGTCTCGCCCACCACCGCCCAGCACGTGGCCGACGATTTTCCCGAGGCCGCGCAGCTCCTCGTCCTGGACGGCGGCCTCGCCGGGTTCGGGATCGAGAGCACCGTGGTCGATCTCACCGGCGACGAGGTGACGGTGCTCCGACCGGGCACGGTGACGCTCGAGCAGATCCGGCGGGCCCTCGGCCGCGCCACCGCCGTGGTCGGCGTGGAGCAGGGGATCGCGCCGGGCACCTCCGCGATGCACTATGCGCCGCGTCGACCGGCGAGCGTGGTCCCGGCGGCGAGGCTGGTCGAGGCGCTCGCCTCGTCGCCCGCGGCGGCGGCCGTCCTCTGCCTCACCCCTTCGCTGGTGCAGCCGCCGCACCAGTCCATCGTGATGCCGTCCGATCCCGAGGGCTATGCGCGGCGCCTCTACCAGGCGCTGCGCGAGGCCGACCAGGTGCGCGTGGAGCGCATCGTGATCGAGGAGCCGCCGGAGCGCGACGGGATCTGGATCGCCATCCACGACCGCCTGGCGCGCGCGGCGCGCCGCGGCGCCGACGGCTGACCGGCGCCGCCGTTCAGGCTCCGGCGCGCTCGGCGCCGATCACCAGGATCGCCAGGTCGTCCGGCGCCGGCCGTCCGCCCAGGAGGCGCGCGACGCGGCCGATCATCTCGTCCGCGATCGCCGCGGGGGCGCCGCCCGCGTCCACCAGGCCCCGCAGCTCCGCGGCGAGTTCACCGATCGAACGACGCGGCACCTCCGCGAAGCCATCGGAGCAGATGGCCAGGCACGCATCGTCGGACCACGGGCGCTCGTCGCGCGTCCAGTCCCCGGGACGGAAGATGCCGCTGGCGATCGGCGCGTTGGCGTCCAGCAGTCGCGTGACGCCGGCGCTGCGCAGGACGGCGTCGGGGTGACCCGCGCTGGTGTAGACCAGCGTGCCGTCGCGGATGCGCCCGCAGACCGCCGTGACGAAGGTGCGCATGCCGAAGTGCCCCACGGACTCCGCCAGCCGCTCCATCACCGCGCAGGGATCGAAGGAGTCGTCGCAGGCGGTGCGGAAGCAGGTCTTGACGACGGTGGTGAGGAGGGCGGCGCTGGCGCCGTGACCGCAGACGTCGGCGAGGATGAAGGCGAGGCCTCCGGGTACGGGGGCGTAGTCGCAGAGATCGCCGCCCAGCTCGTGGCAGCTCACCAGCCGCGCGGCCACGCGGAATCGTCCGACCACGGCGTCGGCGGCGGGAAGGAGGGCCCGCTGCACCACGCGGGCGTCCTCCAGCTCCTGTCGGAGCCGGATGGCGTGGAGCCGCTCCGCGTGCACCAGGCGCCGCCGCTCCAGGCAGCGGTCCACCAGCGTCAGGAGCACCTGCCGATCGAAGGGCTTCTGCACGAAGAAGAACGCCTGTTCACGCAGGGCGCGCACGAGCGTCGCGTCGGGCTCGGTGCTGGCGCCGGTCATGAAGATCACATCGAAGCCGTCGTCGAGGGTCCGCAGGCGGCGCACCAACTCGAAGCCGTCGATCTCGGGCATGCGGATGTCGCAGATCACCAGGTCCGGGCGAAGGGCCGCCACTTGCTCCAGGGCCTCCGCGGGACGCGAGGCGACCGCCACCTGGTGCTCCGCGCCGAGGATGCGCTCCGCCACGCGGAGGAGACCCGGCTCGTCGTCGATCACGAGCACGCGCCCGCCGCCGCGCTCGTCCGGCCCGGCGCCGTCGCGGCCGCGCTCGGCGCGCTCCTCGCGGTCGGCGCGTCCGGCGTCGGAGGCCTCGGAGGCGACGCGGCTCACGACGCCGACTCCGGGCGGCAGGGGAGCTCGACGACGACGGTGGTGCCCGGCGGCGCGGGATCGGCCGGCCCCGCGCCGGTCGTCGCGACGGGGATCCGCCCGTCGATGCGCGGACTGCGCACCTCGATGCGCCCGCGGCACTGCCAGACGATGGCCCGGCAGATGGAGAGCCCCAGTCCGCTGCCGCGCGGCTTCGTGGTGAAGAAGGGCTCGAGCACCCGTTCGAGCTGTCCCGCGGCGATGCCGACGCCGCTGTCGCTGACCTCCAGGCGCACGCGCCGCTCGCCCGGTCGCGCTCCGTCCGAGACGAGCGCGGCGCGGACGATGACCTCGCCGCCGGCGCCGCCCGCCGCGCTCACCGCGTCGCGGGCGTTGGAGACGAGGTTGAGCACCAGCTGCTCCAGCTCCGCCTGCCGCAGCGGCAGCATCGGCAGTTCGTCGTCCAGGCACCGCTCGAAGGCGATGCCGTGCCGGCGCAGCCCGTCGCCGTGGATCGCCTGCACCGCGTCCAGCGCCAGGTCGAGACGGGCGCTGGGCTCGATGGCCTGCTCGGAGGTGCGCCGCGCGAACTGGAGCATGTTGCTGAAGATGCGCACGCACGCCTGGAGGGAGCCCTCGATCGCCGCCAGGTCCTCGCGCAGCGCCTCGGGATCCACGCGGCCATCCGCGGACTCGGCGCGGAGCTGCTGCACCAGCGGCAGCACGGTGCCGAGGGCGTTGTTCACATCGTGCGAGACGCCGCGCGCCAGTTCCGCCATGGCGTGCTTGCGCTCCGACTGGATCACCTGGTCCTCCAGCGTCTCGTTCCGCCGCGCGTTCCGCAGCGAGAGGATCGCGTGCGGAAGCAGGGCGTCGACGAGTTCGCACTCGTAGGGCCAGAACGTGCCGGGATGCAGGGCGGCGATCATCAGGACGCCCACGAGATCCGAGGTGGCCAGGAGCGGCGCGACGATGAGTTCCGACGGGAGCGGCGCGTCGGCGGCGATCGGCGGGAGCGCCGACTGGAGCCAGTCACCCAGGTTCTCGCCCGCGTCCTCGTCCCAGGGAATCCAGCGGTCGCCGCGCCGCGAGACGCCGCGGGATCCCGGCGTGGAGAGGGCGCTCCGCAGGGCCTCGGGGAGCACCACGGCGGCGCCGATCCGGGCGCTGCGCCCCTTGCGGAAGGCGAGCTGCTCGGCCACCAGCTCGAGCGCCGGCGAGCCCTCGGCGTGCAGGAGGATCGAGCCCGAGTGGTCGTAGCCGGTGATGGAGCGCAGGCCGTCGAGCACCTGGTAGAGCAGGTCCTTCGGACGGAGCTGCTCCACGATCTTGCGATCGATGCGCGCCCGCACCTCGGCGAGACGCCGCGCCTCGATGCGCTCCACCTGGTCGTTCGTGGCGGCCACGAGATGGGTGAGGGCGTGGCGGATGTTCCAGGAGGGAGTGCGGCCCGGCCATCGAAGGGCGGCGGCGCCCCACGGTCGGCGCCGTCGTCGAAGGCGCGCCACCGCCACGTCGTCGGGAAGGGCGGGCTTCTCGCCGCGGGCGAAGCGCGCCAGCTCCAGCGCCGGCCACGGCTCCGTCGTGCGATCGGCGGGCCAGGCGCCTTCGATCACCGCCTCGTCGCGGCCGGGCACGAGCAGGGCGGCGCAGCGCTGCGGCGCCCCGAGGAGTTCCGCCGAGAAGCGCAGCGCCAGGCGCACGGCCTTGTCCAGGTCCGCCACGTCCCGCAGCCGCGAATCGAGCTCCGCCATGGCGCGGAGACGGCGCAGCTCACCGATCTCGGGGATCGGCGGCGTCGCGGATGGATCGAGACCTCCGAGCCTGGTGGGAGGCGCGGGCACGAGGAAAGGCTACCTCGACATCGGCAGCCGGATGCCGTGCTGGCGGGCGCAGCGGAGGGCGTCCTCGTACCCCGCGTCGGCGTGGCGCAGCACGCCCATGAGCGGATCGTTGGTGAGCACGCGCTCCAACCGCGCCGCGGCGTCCGGCGTCCCGTCGGCCACGATCACCTGTCCCGCGTGCTGGCTGAACCCGATGCCCACGCCGCCGCCGTGGTGGAAGCTGGCCCAGCTGGCGCCGCTGGCGATGTTGACGGCGAAGTTGAGGAGGGCCCAGTCGCTCACGGCGTCCGTGCCGTCCTTCATCGCCTCGGTCTCGCGGTTGGGGCTGGCCACGCTGCCGCAGTCCAGGTGGTCGCGCCCGATCACGATGGGCGCCTTGACCTCGCCGCGCGCCACCATCTCGTTGAAGCGCAGTCCCGCGCGGTGGCGCTCGCCGTAGCCGAGCCAGCAGATGCGCGCCGGCAGCCCCTGGAAGGCCACGCGCTCCTGGGCCATGCGGATCCAGCGATGGAGACCGGCGTCCTTCGGGAAGAGGGCGAGCACCGCCTCGTCGGTGGCCCGCAGGTCCGCGGGATCACCGGAGAGCACGGCCCAGCGGAACGGTCCGCGCCCCACGCAGAACTGGGGCCGGATGTAGGCGGGCACGAATCCCGGGAAGGCGAAGGCGTCGCGGAATCCCGCGTCGAGGGCGCGCTGGCGGATGTTGTTGCCGTAGTCGAAGACCTTCGCGCCCGCGCGCTGGAAATCCACCATGAGCGTCACGTGCTCCACCATCGACGCGAGCGCCCGTTCCGTGGCCTTCGCCGGATCGCGGCGCCGCAGTTCGTCCGCGTCCTCGCGCGAGAGCCCGACGGGGTAGTAGCCCCAGAGCGGATCGTGGGCGCTCGTCTGATCGGTGAGGGCGGCGGGAGTGATCCCCCGCTCGCGGAGGCGCCGCAGCAGGTCCACCGCGTTCGCCTCCACGCCCACGCTCACCGCCTCGCCGGCCTTCGCCAGGGAGACGGCGCGATCGATCGCCTCGTCCAGGTCCTCGTGGATCTCGTCGAGGTAGCGATCGTGGCGGCGCTTCTCCAGCCGCTCGGAGCAGACCTCCGCGATCAGACAGGTGCCGTCGTTCATGGTGACGGCCAGCGGCTGCGCGCCGCCCATGCCGCCGCACCCGGCGGTGACGCAGAGTCGTCCGCGCAGCGATCCGCCGAAGTGGCGCCGGGCGCACTCGGCGAAGGTTTCGAAGGTGCCCTGGAGAATGCCCTGCGTGCCGATGTAGATCCACGAGCCCGCGGTCATCTGGCCGTACATGATGAGCCCGCGGCCGGCGAGATCGTCGAAGTGCTCCTGCGTGGCCCAGTGCGGCACCAGATTGGAGTTGGCGATCAGGACGCGCGGGGCGTCCCGGTGCGTCCGGGCGATGCCCACCGGCTTGCCGCTCTGCACGAGGAGCGTCTCGTCCTCGGCGAGCCCCTTGAGCGAGGCGATGATGGCGTGGTAGGCCTCCCACGATCGGGCCGCCTGCCCGCGCCCGCCGTAGACGACGAGATCCTCCGGCCGCTCCGCCACCTCGGGATCGAGGTTGTTCATGAGCATGCGCATCGCCGCCTCCGCCGCCCAGGTGCGGCAGGTCAGCGTGGCGCCTCGCGGCGCTCGGATGCCCGTCGGAGGCGCGGCGGTGCTCATCCGGTCCACTGGCCGAGGAGACAGCCCAGGTCGTCGCCGTCCACGCGCCCGTCGCCGTTCAGATCGCCCGGTCCCCACGGATCGCTCGCTCCCCAGAAGCCCAGGAGCGAGCCCAGGTCGTCGCCGTCCACGAAGCCGTCGCCGCTCAGGTCGGCCACGTCGGGATGGCAGAGATTGAACTCCATGTCGGCGTTGCAATCGACCGACCACGCGATGAGCACGGCGCCGAGGTTCGGCGTGTTGCCGCCGTCGAGTCCGCGCGCGCCGATGACCAGGCCCTCGCCCGAGAGACTGACGGCGCAGCCGAGGCTGTCGCCGGTCTTGCCCTGCGGATCGATCAGCGGCTGCGTGGGCTCCCAGCCCTCGTCGCCCGGCTGATACAGGTAGACGGCGCCGCGGAAGGCCTGCCCGGCCACCGTGCGCGACGGCGCGCCGACCGCGACCAGTTCCTCCTCGATCGCGACGGTGCTGCCGAACTGGTCGCCGGGCTCCGGCGATTCCGGCAGGAGCACGGCGTCGTGCGCCCAGCTCCCCTCGGAGCGGACGAAGACATGGGCCTCGCCGAGCTTGGTGGTGAGCGAGGGGGAATTCGCGACGACGACGGTGGACTTCGCGGCGTTGATGGCCACCGAGCGGCCGAATTCATCCAACTGCACGCCGTCGGGATCGAGCAGCTTGGCCGTCTGCGCCCAGGCGCCGTTGGTGCGCTCGAAGACATAGGCGGCGCCCTGGTTCAGACTGAGCCCGAGGTCGGCGCCCGGCGAACCCACGACCAGCGTGCCCGCCGCGAGCGCCAGGCTGGAGCCGAACTGATCGCCGGCCCAGACATCCGTGGGAGTCAGGACGGCCTGCTGAACCCAGTGCGAGCCGCTTTCGTCGATCGTCAGCTGGAAGATGTAGACGGCGCCGCGGAAGTTGTTGCGCTGCGGCGCACCGATCGCGATCGTGTCGCAGTCGAAGGCCACCGCGCGGCCGAACTGGGCGCCCGCCTGCACATCGGCGGGCACGAGCTTGGCTTCCTGGCTCCAGGATCCCTCCGCCGATCGGCGGAAGACATAGGCGGCGCCGGCGTCGGCCTGCCCGGCCACGTCGGCCAGGTGCGCGCCGACCACCGCCGCGCTGTTGGGCGTCATGAGCAGCATCGACCGGGCGACCGCCGACGAGACGCCGAAGCGATCACCCGCCGCGCGATCGTCCGCGACGAGGTTGCCCTCGAGCTGCCACCCTCCGGGGGACCAGCGCCAGATGGTGGCGCCGCCGTGCAGCGGCATGTCCTGGCTCGACGCGCCCCAGGCGCCGGCGATGAGGAACGGTTCGCGGAAGGTCACGCTGCGGCCCAGTTCGTAGCCGGAGTTCTGGGCGCCGGCGCCCAGGAACGCCACCAGCTGCGGCGCCGGATCGCCGATGATCCCGGCCTCGCCGATGGAGATCCCGGCGGCGGATGCCGCGAGCGCGGCGATCACGATTCCGGGACTCCGTTTGCGGGCGGAAGGTCCCACTTCGGTTCTTGATGGTTCACGGTCCCCGTGGCGCATGGCAACAGCATCCGTCTCGACCGGGTACGGGTCAACCTCGAGGTTCATCATGCGCGCCGCAAGTCCTCGCCGATCAAGATCCTGCGACTACGCCCGGACCCCTGCGACGGCGGGTCGGCTCGGCGCGACTCCATGGGCCGCAACGCCTTGCGACCCACGAGGGCGCGACGAGTCCCGACCGGGGGCCCCGGATGGCCGCTATTCCCGGACTCGGTTTTTTCTGATGGCCGCTCGGCGATCAGCGGCCTGCCCGCCGCGATGGGCCGGGGAGCGGCGCGTTCCACCGGCTCAGGGCTCGTCGAACGCACCGACCGCGATGAGTTCCTCGATGGCGGCGATGAGGGGTGAGGGCGGCCGGTCTTCGGTGGACGCCGGCGCCGCTTCGCGCACCTTGGCCACGGTGGCCTCCACGCGCGGACCGCTCACGAGCGGGCGATGCCGCTCGAGGGCCTCGGTCATGCAGAGGAGCTCGATGGCCACCACCGTGCGCGCCAGTTCCACGGCGCGCCCGAACTTGAGCGCCGAGGTGGCGCCGAAGGAGTTGTAGTCCTCCATGCCGGCGCAGGTGGGGATGTTCGCCACGCACGCCGGCGCGCCGAGCGTCTGGAGTTCGTTGCAGCAGGCGGCCGCGGCGTACTGCGCGATCATCAGGCCGGACTTCAATCCCGGATCATGCGCCAGGTGCGGCGTCAGCCTGGTGAAGGGGTCCGCGCCGCCCATCACCCAGTAGATGCGGCGCTCCGCGATCCCGGCGACCGGCGCCAGCGCGATCGTGGCCGCATCGAACGCCATCGCCAGCGGCATGCCGTGGAAGTTGCCGCCGGAGACGATCGACTCCCCCAGGACCAGCGGATTGTCGGTGACGGCGCCGAGTTCGCGCTCCACCACGCCGCGCACGAAGCGAAGCGCGTCGAGAGCGGCGCCAAGCACCTGCGGCGTGCAGCGCAGCGAGTACGGATCCTGGACGCGCGGATCGTTCTCGCGATGGCTCGGAATGATCTGCGAGCCCTCGAGCTCGCGGCGGAGCATCCCGGCCACCGCCATCTGCCCGGGCTGGGCCCGGGCCGCGTGCAATCGTTCGTCGAGGAAGGCGTCCGAGGCGAGCGACGCGTCCATGGCCAGGGCCGCGCTGCGCACCGCCGCCCGGAAGAGTCGCTCCGCGTCGAGCAGGGCGAGGCCGCCGATCGCCGCCATCGCGTGGGTGCCGTTGATGAGGGCGAGACCTTCCTTCGCCTCCAGTTGCAGCGGTTCCAGTCCGCGGGCCTTGAGCGCATGGCCGGCGCGGGTCCGCAGGCCGGCCATGTGGGCGTCGCCTTCGCCGATCAGACCCAGCGCCAGGTGGGCGAGCGGGGCGAGATCGCCGGAGGCGCCGACCGATCCGCGGCTGGGCACGATGGGAATGACGCCCGCGTCGAGCATCCGGCAGAGCTGCTCCACCACCGCCGGCCGCACGCCGCTCAATCCGCGCGCGAGGCTCGCCGCGAGCGCCGCCGCCATGGCGCGCACGGTGCGGACGGGGAGCGCGTGCCCCACGCCGGAGGCATGCGAACGGACGAGGTTCCGCTGGAGCGAGCGCAGGTCGTCGCGACCGATGCGCACCCTGGAGAGCGAGCCGAAGCCGGTGTTCACGCCGTAGACGGGCTCGTGCCCCTCGGCCGCGCGCTCCACCACGGCGCGCGAGGCCTCCATCCGACGGCGGGCCGCGGCGCCGAGCGCGAGGCGCGAGGTTCCCGACGCCACGCGCGCCAGCGCTTCGAGCGGCAGCGGGGCGCCGTCCAGTTCGATGGTCTCGATGGGCTCCGACACGGGCCGGAATGGTAGCGAGGGCGCCCGCTCCGGCGCGTGCGGCGCTTGCCGCCGGCGCGGGTCGGGCGTACACCATCGGGCATGGATCACGCGATCTCGCGCTGGATCGTCTTCTGCGGCGGACTGCTGGCGGCGGGCGCGGCGGGATGGATCGCCGTCCCGTGGCTCGCGTCCGCGCGCGGCGTGCCGGGCCCCGGCATCCTGGACGCATCGTCGCCCGCGGCGGCCGCCCTGGCCGTCCTCGCGGTCGTCGTGGCGGTCACCGTCGTGGCGATGATCGTGGCCCGCCTGCTCAATCCCGTGGTGGGCATGTTCATCCTCGGCTGCGGAGTCGGAATTGTCTCCATGCGCAGCGGAACGATCCGCGATGCGTGCTTCGACGGCGGATCGCTGGTGCCGCTGGGCGTGGAGAGTCTCGTCCTCGGCGTGCTGCTGGCGGGCGCCTCGGTCCTGGTGCACCTGGTGTCGACGCCGATGAGCGAACCTCCCGGCAGCACTCGCCGGCTGGAGGCCTCGTCGATCCTCTCCTCGAAGTCACTCCAGGTCGCCGCGATCGGCGCGGTGGCCATCGTGGGCGTCTGGCTGCTGCTGACGAGTCCGCTGAAGGGGCAGGCGATCGGCGCCGCCGCCATCGGCGGACTGCTGGCCGGTCATGTGGCGAAGCGCGCGGCGCCGGGGCATGAGCCCGTGCTGCTCTTCGCCGTTCCGGTGATCGCGGTGGGGCTGCTGCAGATCGTGCTGGCGTGGTCGATCGCGGATCCCGCCGCCGCCTTCGTGCGCGGCGCGATCCCGAACCTGGTGGCGGTGATGCCGCTCGATCTCGCGGCCGGCACGCTGGTGGGCGTGGCGGTGGGCGTAGGGATGTCCAGGCCCGTGCCGACGGAGCCCGCGCCGCGCGCCGCCGCGGCCTGACGGATTCCGGCGGCCATCTATACTTCGCGCCGATGCCGCTCTTGGTCACCGGAACGATCGGGATCGACACGCTCCACGCGCCCACCGGGCAGGCGGAGCGCGTCCTCGGCGGAAGCTGCGCCTACTTCGCGGCGGCGGCCAGCTTCCTCGCCCCGGTGCGCGTGGTGGGAGCGGTGGGCGGGGATTGGCCCGCGGAGCATCGGCGCCAGCTCGCCGGCTTCCGCAACATCTCCCTCGACGGCCTCGAGACGCGCCCGACGAGCCGCACCTTCGCGTGGGGCGGCCGCTACCTGGAGAACATGAACGTCCGCGAGACGCTCTTCACCGAGCTCGGCGTGCTGGAGGAGGCGCCGCCGAAGGTGCCCGCGTCGTTCCGCGACAGTCGCCATGTCTTCCTGGGGAACACCCATCCTTCGGTGCAGCTCGACCTGCTCCGGCAGTTCCCCGATCGCCGCATCGCCGTCTGCGACACGATGGATCTCTGGATCAACATCGCGCGGCCGGAGCTCATGCGCCTCCTGGCGGAAGTGGACGGCGTGGTGCTCAACGACCAGGAAGCGGCCCAGCTCACCGAACAGCGCAACGCCGTGAGCGCCGGACACGCCATCATCGACATGGGGCCGTCGTTCGTGGTGGTGAAGAAGGGCGAGCACGGCGCGGTGCTGGTCCATCGGGACGGCATCGCCACGATTCCCGCGTTCCCGTCGGGGGCCCACCAGGTGATCGACCCGACTGGCGCCGGCGACAGCTTCGCGGGCGGCATGATGGGGCACATCGCCGCCGTGAACCGGCAGGACTTCGACACGATCCAGGCCGGGCTCGCGTGGGGGACCGTGCTGGCCAGCTTCACCATCGAGGCGTTCGGACTCGAGCGACTCACGAAGCTCGATCGCGGCCAGATCGACGACCGCATGCGCGCCTTCCAGCGCGTGGCGAGGGTGGGATGATCGCGCTCCCCCGACGGCGAGCCCGCGGGCGGCGCGGCGTCGGTTCGTTCGCCATCGCCGCGGCGCTCCTGGCGGCGTCGCTCATGGGCACCGGAGCGCAGGCGTGGGATCGATTCGAGGCCCTGCCGGGGGCCGCCCGCGTCAGGCAGGCGCAGCGGGATTCCCGCAATCTCTTCGAGCGAGGCGCCATCGCGGTGCGCTTCTCGCCGGACGGCTCCGCCGTGGCGTGGCGCGACGGCGACGCGTGGCGCACCGCGCCGCTTCCGAAGGACGGCGGCGCGTTCGACCCCGCCGCGGCGACGGTGCTCCCGGAGGCGCCCGACTGGCCGGCGTGGACGCCGCCGACCCCGCGATTCGCCGAGCCGCCTCCGGCGCCGCCGGCGCCCGGTCGAGGGCTCCAGGCGCGGAGCGCGAATGCCCCCGACGGCAAGCGCGTGGCGAAGTTCGTCGACGGCAACGTGGTGATCACCGGCCCGGACGGTGAGGTGAAGGTCACCACGGAGGGCGGCGGTGCCATCCGCTACGGAAGCGCGAGCTGGGTCTACGGCGAGGAACTCGACCAGTCGACCGCGATGTGGTGGTCGCCCGACGGTCGGTACCTTGCGTACTACCGCTTCGACGACACGCCGGTGAAGAGCGTGCCGATGCTGGTCGACCAGACGAGCGTCCGTCCGACGGTGGAGGCGCTGCCCTATCCGAAGCCGGGCGAGCCCAATCCGATCGCCGGGCTGGAGATCTACGACACGCAGACGAAGGAGCGCGTGACCGTGGAGGTGGGGCCGGACCGCGACCAGTACGTCTACTGGGTCCGCTGGACTCCGGACGGGTCGGCGCTCATGTTCAATCGGACGAATCGACGCCAGAACCTGCTGGAGGTGATGCTCGCGGATCCGAGGACCGGCGCGAGTCGGCCGCTCATCACCGAGCGCCAGGAGACATGGCAGGAGAATCACCCGGGCCTGCGCTTCCTCTCCGACGGACGGCGCTTCATCTGGGAGTCGGAGCGCAGCGGCTTCAGGCAGTACGAACTGTGGGACCTGGAGAAGGGGCGCCTCGCCGAGCTGACGCGCGGTGACTTCCCCGTGGCGTCGATCGTGCGCGTGGACGAGGAGCGGGGGACGCTCTGGTACACGGCCTACGGCTCCGAGACGCGCATCAACCCGCAGCTCTTCACGGCGGATCTCGACGGATCGGGTGGGCGCCGGCTCACCCCGCGCGACCGCCACTACTCGAGCTTCACCATCTCGCCGGACGGGCGCTGGTTCACCGCGACGGAGCAGTTCGTGGACCTGGCGCCGGCGCTCCTGCTCTTCGAGACGGGATCGTCCGGAACGGCGGTCGGGTCCTCGTCGTCCTCGCCGGGAGCGGCGGCGAGCGGCGCCGCGCCCGCCCGCGAGGCGGGCGTCCTGCGGGCCCGCGACGAGAAGGCGTGGACATCGCAGGGGCTCCAGCCGCCCGAGCTCTTCACCTGCATGGCCGCCGACGGCGTGACGCCGCTCTACGGCGTGCTCCACAAGCCGCGCGACTTCGATCCGTCGAAGAAGTATCCGCTGCTCATCGATGTCTACGGCGGGCCCGGGATCCAGACGGTGAGCTCGCGCGCCGCGGCACCGGACGCGCGGACGGAGTTCGGGCTGCTCATCGCGAAGGTCGACAATCGAGGAACGCCGGGTCGCGGCAAGGCGTTCGAAGGGGCGACCTACCTCAAGCTCGGCGGGCCGGACATCGACGACCAGGCGGCCGCGGCGAAGTTCCTGGCATCGCGCCCGTTCGTGGATGGCTCGCGCGTGGGCATCACGGGACACAGCTACGGCGGCTACGCCACGATCATGGCGCTGCTCCGCCATCCGGAGGTCTTCAGCGTGGGCGTGGCCGGCGCCGGCGTCACCGACTGGCGCCAGTACGACACGATCTACACCGAGCGCTACCTCCGAACGCCGCAGGAGAATGCCAAGGGCTACGACGAGGGCAGCGCCGTGAAGCTCGCCGAACGACTCAAGGGGCGGCTGCTGCTCCTGCACGGGCTGGTGGACGACAACGTCCACGCCACGAACACCTGGGCCCTCGCGAACGAACTCCAGCGGGCGAACATCCCCTTCGAGATGATGATCTTCCCCGAGTCCGACCACGGCGTGCACGGGCCGGCGGCCGAGGGGGTGAAGTGGTCGTTCCTGCTGAAGCACCTGGGACTCATGGAGCGATCGGCCGAGTCGCCGTCGGTGGAGTCGGGAGCGGCGTCGCCCCGCCCGCCGCGCGGCGGAGATCGGGCGCCGCGCCGGGCGACGGAGCGGACGGCGCCGTGACGGTGCTGCCTCCCGATCGGAGCCATGTCGCCACCGAGGCGCGGCACCCACGATCGGAGGCGCTCGATCGGATGCAGTCGGAGGAGTGCGTGCGGCTCATCGCCGCCGATGCGGCCGACGGCGTGCGCGCCGTGGAGCGCGCGGCGGCGGCCATCGCGTCGCTCGCCGACGCGGTCGCGGATCGTCTCGAGCGCGGAGGCCGGCTCGTCTACGGAGGCGCGGGCACCAGCGGGCGCCTGGGCGTCCTCGATGCGAGCGAGTGCCCGCCGACCTTCCAGTCGGACCCGGCGCAGGTGGTGGGACTCATCGCCGGCGGGGATGCGGCGCTGCGGCGGAGCAGCGAGGGGCGGGAGGACGAGCCCGATGGAATCGCCCCGGAATTCGAGCGCCTGGCGCTGGGCGAGCGCGACGCCTTTCTCGGCATCGCCGCCGGGGGAACCACGCCGTGGGTGCTGGGGGCGATCGCCCTGGCGAAGCGCCGCGGGGCGCTGACGGCGCTGCTGACCTGCGCGCCCGCGGCCGGCGCACCGACGGCATCGTGCGATCATCTGATCTACCTGTCGTCGTGTACGGAGATCTTCACCGGCAGCACGCGCCTCAAGGCGGGCACGGCCACGAAGGTGGCGCTCAACGCCCTCTCCACGACCATCTTCGTGCGCCTGGGGAAGGTCTACGGCAACCTGATGGTGGACCTCTCGGCGCGGAACGACAAGCTGCGCGACCGGGCGATCCGCATCCTCCGTGAGTTCGATCGCGCGCTCGACCGCGCCGGCGCGTCCGCGGCCATCGACGCCGCCGGCGGGCATCTCAAGACCGCGATCGTCATGCGGCGCCTGGGGATGTCGCGCGAGGACGCCGAGCGCCGATTGGCGGAAGCACGCGGACGACTCTCGGCGGTCATCGACTCGCCCGCCGCGCCGATCGCAAGGCCCGCGCCCGCCGCGCCCTCCGCGCCGATCGCGACGCGCCCGAAATGAAACACGGCCCCGCGGGGGGCCGTGATTCGTTCGATCCATCGATCGTCGATCGCTCGAGCGCCCGGTCTCCGGGCGCCGTCGCGGTCGTCCGCGGGTCGCTCAGACCATCGCGTTGAGCGTCTTCAGCGCGCGGGCGCGAACCTTGCGCGACGCGGGCTTGGCCTTGATCATGATCTCCTCGCCGGTGAACGGGTTCTTGCCCATGCGCGCCTTGGTGGCGGGCTTGATCACCGTGGTGAGCTTCAGCAGGCCCATGAACTTGAAGACGCCGGGGCCCTTCTTGCCCAGGTCCTTCTTCATGATGTTGACGACCGAGTCGAGCACCGCGACGACCTGCTTGCGGGGCAGGCCCGTGCTCTTGACGATCTCGGCGATGGTGGCGCCCTTGCTGCGAGCCTTGGCGGTGGTGGTGGGCATGTTTCTCGAATCCTTTCTTGGTGGTTGCGTGATCCCGACGCGCGGGTCCGAATGCGTTCTCTCGCCGGGGAATCCACTTCCCCAGCCGGAACGCGCGGGAATGTAGCCCGCGATAACACGGCGTACAAGCACCGGGAGCCGCAGAAACAGCGGATTTCTTCGATGTTTCTGCAGGCGTCCGCCCGGGTCCCCGTCGTGGTCGGGGACGGCGCGCGCGTCGAATCGCCCCGGAAAGGGCGGTTCGGAGCGCTCCTACCGGGCGGCGACGGGCTTCTGCGACTTCGGACGGACCGGGGCGCGGCCCACCGACCAGTAGGTGAACCCCAGCTCGTCCATGTGCTGGCGTCGGTAGAGGTTGCGGCCGTCGAAGATGGTCCTGGAGCGGAGCCGGGAGGCGAGCTGGCCGAAGTCCGGGGAGCGGAACTCGTTCCACTCGGTGGAGATCACCAGGGCGTCGGCGCCGTCCAGGGCCTCGTACATGTCGTGGACGCGTTCGGCGGCCGGGTACTCCTTGGCCAGGTTCTCCAGCGCCACCGGGTCGTAGGCCCGCACCTTGGCGCCGGCGGCCACGGCCCGCTTCATGAGCGCAATGGCCGGCGCCTCGCGGATGTCGTCGGTGCGCGGCTTGAACGCCACCCCCCAGAAGGCCAGGGTCCGTCCCGCCAGGTTCGCGCCGAACTCCGTCTCGATCTTCTTCCAGAAGTGGCCGCGCTGGTCCTGGTTGACCTGGTGCACCGCTTCGTTCAGCTTGCAGTGGAAGCCCGCGCCGCGGCCCATCTGCACCACGGCCTGCGTGTCCTTGGGGAAGCAGCTTCCGCCGTAGCCCAGGCCCGGATAGAGGAACTGGTTGCCGATGCGCTTGTCGGCGCACATGCCCTCGCGCACCGAGGTGATGGTGGCGCCGTAGTGCTCGCAGAGATTCGCGATCTCGTTGATGAAGGAGATCTTGCAGGCCAGCATCGCGTTGCTGGCGTACTTCACCATCTCGGCGCTGCGCACGTCCATGACGAAGATCGGGTTGCCCTGGCGCACGAACGGCTCGTAGAGCTCGCGCATGACGCGTCCCGCGTCGTCGTGGTCCACGCCCACCACCACGCGGTCGGGCTTCATGAAGTCGTTGATCGCATCGCCTTCCTTCAGGAACTCGGGATTGTCGGCGATGTGGAAGGGGACCTTCGTCTTCGCGCGGATCGCATCGCGCACCTTGTGGCTGGTGCCGACCGGCACCGTGCTCTTCACGACCACCACCTTGGCCGCGCCCGTGCTCCCCAGCCGCTCCAGCTCGTCGCCGATGTCGTTCGCCACCGCGAGCACGTACTTGAGATCCGCGGAGCCGTCCTCGTCGCTGGGCGTGCCCACGCAGATGAAGATGGCGTCGCCGTGCTCGTAGGCCTCGCGCTTGCTGGTGGTGAACTGGAGGCGGCCGGCGTGGGCGTTGCGGACGATCATCTCGGCCAGCCCGGGCTCGTAGATGGGGCTCTCGCCGCGCCGCAGCATGGCGATCTTGCGTTCGTCCACGTCCAGGCACATCACGTGGTTGCCCGTCTCGGCGAAGCAGGCGCCCGTGACGAGGCCCACGTATCCGGTGCCGACCATGGTGAGGTTCATGCTGCGATCACTCCTGAAACCGTGCAGGATAGCCGAGGTGCGTCAGCGGGGACATGCGCCCCACCATCCCAGCAACTCCCCCAGATCGGAGCCGTCGACGACGCCGTCGTGGTCGAGATCGGCCGGTCCCGCGCCGGTGGCGCCCCACGCGCCGAGGAGCGTGCCGAGGTCGGCGCCGTCCACGCGGCCGTCGTGGTCCAGGTCGGCCGGACAGAGGAGCCAACCGAGGCAGTCGGGGAGGAGCGACACCGTGCGCGTGGTGGAGAGACCGAGCGGATCGGCGACGACGAGCCGGATCTCGTGCCAGTAGGTCTCGTCGCCGCAGCCGAGCGGCGTGATGAGCGTGGAGGTGGCGCACGCGGGATCGGCGGGCTCGGAATGCTGGTGCGTGTTGTGGTGCAGGATGGTGGTCCACGCGCAATCGAGGTCCGACTGCTCCGCGTCGGAGATCGCGGCCTCCAGCGGTGCCAGCCACTTCGAGTCCATCGGGTAGGGCTGGCCGTCGTAGAGACTGGTGATCGCCACGCTCGGCGGCGTGTTGTCGGTCCAGACCGGGATCACCAGCGACGATTCGAGGCCGGTTTGGTCGCGCGCCGTCACCGTGACGGAGTGGCTCGCGGGTCCCGCGCCCTGGAAGGTGTGCTCGCCGACGGCTCCGCGGACGGGCGGTTCGTGGTCGCTGAAGTTCCAGGTGATGACGAGCGGCGTGCCCTCCGGATCGAAGGACCTGCTCGCGTCCAGCGACACCGTCAGCGGCGACGGCCCCCAGGTGGGCGTCACCGTGGCCACGATCACCGGCGCGCCGGACGCGGCGGGGTCGAACCGGATGCGCACCAGTTCGTCCTCCCAGCGGATGACCCAGAGCGAGTCGTCGTGGGGGTTGTAGCGGGCGCCGATGACGCTTCCCGCCGCATCATCGAAGGGCAGCACCTCCGTCACGCGATGCTCGGCGTCGAGCTGCACGCCGCGGATCCACGCATGGGCGAAGTCCGACATGAGGTGCATCCCGTGCCATGCCTCGGGCCAGCGCCGCGATTCGATGACGCCGCCGCTGATGGCGCACGAACCGGCGAAGGGAGCGCCGTCGACGCCGGACGCCGGCGTGCCGATCACGGGCGCCGTGGGAATGTCGCCGTCGAAGGAGGGGACCGAGGCGACGGCGGCCGAGTGCCGCCAGTCGATGACCGGTCGCCGATGGACGAAGGTGTGCATCGGCTCGGGCACGAGCGCCGGCGTCGAGCCCGGCGCGACGATGGCCATGGCGTCCATCCGCACCTCCGTGGAGCCCGACGGACTCGCCGCCGCGGTGATGGTGGCGCGCAGCGTGTGATTGCCGGCCGGCAGATCGAGCGTCGCCACCACCCATCGGTAGTGCGAGGGATCCGTCGTCGGCGGCACGGAGACCGGCGAACCCGTTGGTGTGCCGTCGACGCTCACCTGCAGCGTTGCCGGCGCAGGCGCCACCGATGAGACGCGGAACCAGAGTTCCTTCGGACCCGCGGAGGCGATGCCGACCGCCCACTGCACCCAACCGGAGCCTCCGCCGGGCAGCACCTGCCGGCGCGCCGACGAGCCGGTGAACCCGGGCTCGACGGTGGAGACGGGCATGGTGCTCGATCCCGTGCTCTCCGCCTGGTACAGCCCGCACGGATTGGGAGCGATCGGCGCCGGGTCGATGGTTTCGCGCAGCAGGAGATCGCGGAAGAGGAAGTTGGGCGCGACGCACGACGAGACCGGCGCCGGCGCGAGCGGATTCGGCGCATCGGGATTGGGCACGCTGGAGAGCGCGTAGGCGTCCATCCAATCCAGGCCTTCGAAGATGGGCCAGCCGAAGTCGACGGCCGGACCATCGGCCACATTGATCTCCTCGCGCGTGTACCAGCCGACATCGCCGATCACCAGCGTGCCGGGCCGGCCGTCCTCGGGATCGTGGCTTCCGCTGTGCGGGATCAGCTCCATGCGGAACGGGTTGCGCAGTCCGAGGCACCAGACGCGGCTGCGCGCCGCGCGCGGGGCGCCGGGATCGAAGAACGGATTGCTCGGGACGCCGTCGCCGGTCTCCGGGTCGAGGCGCAGGATCTTGCCGTTCAGGCAGTCGACGAGCTGCGCGCGGAAGGCGCCGATGTCCTCCTTCGGCGCGAGGATGCCGTCCGCCAGCGCCTGCGGCGCGTAGCCGCCCGGCATCGCCCCTCCGAGATCGGTCTCCTCGTACGACGCGCTGTCGCCGGCGGAGACCAGCAGCGTGTGATCGTCGCCCACCAGGATGGTGCCCACGCCGTGGCTCTGGTGCACGATGGGAATGCCGGTCGACGCGCTCTCTCCGAGGAGGATGGTGCGCGACGCCGGATCGATCTGCGAGAAGCCGCTCTCGGGAGTGGCCGTGTAGCGCGTGATGCGCCCGATCGAGGCGGCGAAGGGCCAGTCGGCGCGAGGGTCGTACTGCGGCGTGCCCGCGAAGAGCAGGTGGTGTCGATCGACGACATAGAGGAGGAAGATCCGACCGTTCTCGAGATAGTGGGGATCGACCGCCACGCCCAGCAGGCCGTGATCGCGCCAGGCGCCCACCTCCTCGTGGATGTCGAGCATCGGCTCGTCGTGGCGGTGTCCGTCGGCGTCGATCATCCAGAGGGTGCCGCCGCGCTCCCAGGCGATCGCCCGTCCGTCCTCGAGGAACTCGACGCCCGCGATGCCGCTCCAGTTTCCTCCGACGGGCTCCACCACGAACCCATCCGGAGGCGCGGCCGATGCGATGGCGGCGAGAGCGGCGACGGCGGCGATGACCGCGGCGCCTCGGACGCTGGAGCGGGCATTCTCGGAACCGCGACGATCGATCGGTGCAACGGGCATGGGCCCATGCATAGAGCCGCCGGCCCCGTGGAGCAAGCGGCATCGTTCGGATTCGCGCCATGCACGCGCCCGCGACCGCAACGGACCGTACCGGACGGACGCGGATCGCTCAGGATCCCCGTTCGAGTTCCAGGAGCGCCGCCTTGAGCCTGCATCGGGCATCGCTTCCGCGCGAGGTGCCCGCGTAGCCGCCGAGTCCCCCGGTGGCCACCACTCGATGACAGGGAACGACCAGCGGCAGGGGATTGCGGCGCATCGCCTGGCCGACGGCGCGGGCGGCGCCGGGAGCGCCGGCGCGCTTCGCCACTTCCGCGTAGGTGAGCGTCCGTCCGCGCGGGATGCGCCGCGCCACCTCCCAGCAGCGCCGCTGGAACGGCGTGCCGGCGGGCGTGTCGATGTCGTCGAAGAGAGCGCGCTCGCCGGCCGCGGCGCGGGCGAGGCGGGCGAGGAATCGCGGCGGAAGCGGGCGCACCGTCGACGGCCCGGTAGGCTGCCCCCACTCCACGCGGAGCGATCCATCGCGATGCCACCAGGCGCTCAGGGGTCCGAAGGGGGTCTTGATCACGGCTCGGCGCGGGCTGGGCATGGTCCCATTGTCGAGGTCGCACGGGGTGGCTCGCAAGTGACGGGGGGGACGGTCGATCCGTCGCGCTCCGCCGCGAGCGCCCCGGCGCCGGGTCCCGCCGCCGCCGAGTGTCCGCGCTGCGGCTACTCCCTGCGCGGCGTGGTGGAGGCGTGGGTCGACGCCTGCCCCACGCAAGGACGCTGCGGCGAGTGCGGCCTCGAGTTCCGCTGGTCGCAGGTCCTTGGGCCGGACGCGATGCCGCGATGGTTCGTCGAGTGCGAG